>JBATGJ010000040.1:0-11570 GCA_049665685.1 Gammaproteobacteria bacterium | reverse complement strand
ACGGAATCCACGGAAGGACACGGAAACAACGAAAACAAATCCATAAATTACGGTCAGTCATTCCCGCGAAGGCGGGAATGACAAAAATACCGCGCCTGCAAGGCGCCGCACCAATTTATTTTTCCGTGTCCTTCCGTGGATTCCGTGGCTATTATTCTTTTTTCCGTGTAATACCGTGTGTTTCCGTGGCAAGTAAATTTTAAAATCAATGGAAATACTGTTACACATATCAAGCACTGCGGCCGTCTTCGATTCTCAACGCCGGGGCGATCACAACATTCAGTTTGGCATGCGCCGCACGCAGTGCCGCCTCGGTCTCGTCCGGCGTGGGGCACTCTGCAAAGACAAATCCCAGGTAACTGCCACCCTCCGGTAACGGCACCAGTTCATAGCCGTCGCGAATCGTCACCAGCACATCGGTAATCCCGGGAACCGCGCGTGCGGCACTGGTCCCCTCGATGCGCCGCAGGACACCGTTGCCCGGTATCGGCAGCATCAATACACCGGCAGCACCGCCTGCATGGTCCGGCCGTACTGGCTGCCCGGTGGCATGCAGGATGACGAGTTCCTCGAGGCTGCGCCCGGTCCCGAAGCTCAGCAATCGCGCACATTCACCACCGATGGTGCGCGCAGCCACTTCCATGACAACCGGGCCGTCCGCGTGGATGCGCAGTTCGGCATGCACCGGACCCTCGCGCAAGCCAAGGGCCGCACAGGCCGCGCGGGTGCACGCAACCAGCTGTTGCTGCACCTGATCGGCATGCCTCGAGGGCGTGATGTAATAAGTCTCCTCGAAATAGGGTCCGTCCAGTGGGTCCGGCTTGTCGAAGATCGCCAGCACCGTCAGCTGACCCTGGTGCAGCAGTCCTTCCAGCGCCACTTCCGGCCCGGGCACAAATGTCTCCAGTAACAGGTGGCGCACGACGAAGTCGTCGGCAAGTGCTTCACCGGCAAGGATGTGTTCGACCCGTGCACAGGCCGCGCGGGTCTCCTCACGGGTATTAACGCGGATGACGCCACGGCTGGCCGACAATACCAGCGGCTTGATCACGCCCGGCAGGGGAAAACCGTCCAGCTGCGGATCGAGGGGTTGGTCCAGGTCGAGCAGGCGGAAGGCAGGAATGCGCACCGATCCGTCAGCCAGCGCCTGGCGCGATAGATCCTTGCGCTGCGAAAATCGCGCCGCCTCGGGCGGATTATGCGGCAGGCCCAGGGTTGCAGCGATGCGGCTGCCCAGTTCCACCGTGGCATCATCCGTTGCAACGACACCGGCAAAGGGACGCGACCCGGCGGCGGCAAGTAACTGCCCGAGCGCCCCGGGGCCCTGCAGATCGACATGCAGACCGGCGGCAATCTCGCTGACCAGTGAGTAGCGTCCTTCCGAGGCCACCAGCACCTCGACCTGATTGCGCCGGGCAGCCGCAATGAAAGCGGCAGTGCGATAGCTGTTCGGCGGCGCAATCAGCAGCAAACGCGGTGGCATCGTCAACTCAACGATACCCTGGTGATAAACGGAAAATTTCTGGCGGGTGCAAGTGAAGGAATACGGCGGCGAGCTAACGGTGTGCATCCGCCAGGTCAAGCACATACCGGGCCGGCGCAGAATGCAGTAGCTATTGCACTGGCCCGGGGATTTTATGCGCTAGGCGCAGCCACCGCCGGCCGACCCGCATGCCCCACACGTCCCTGATCCGCCGGTGATAGCAAAGGCATTATTGAAGACGAAGCTGGCGCCCGTCGGACGCTCGACGTAATCGATCTCGACACCGCGCAGAAAGTTCAGCGCCACGGCATCCACGTAGACATCAAAACCCTCTTCCTTGCGCACGCAGTCGTATTCAGATTGCGCATCGGTAAACGTCATGCCGTAACCCATGCCACCACAACCGCCACCGGACACAAACACGCGAATGGCCTTCAGCTCATCCTCCTCGACCTGGTTGAACAGCTCGAGCATTTTCTCGCGCGCTTGCGCAGTCAATCTCAGATCCGTGTCCGTTAACTGGGCATTGAAACCGTTTGCCTGTGCCATTGCCTGTGCCATGCGTCACCCCGTGCTGTGAATTAAACAGAAAAGAACGATTAAACAAGAATATATAGGCAGTTGCTGAAGGATGCCAGCCTCCCGCTTGAGATATGGGAGATAGACAGTTTGGTCTCGCGTCTTTATTTTTTAAATAAATCAATTATTTAAAATATCCATACCCGATTATCACCGGTAATATACGATTCTAAATAATAATGATTTGCATTAATAATTAAGTTATTTAGAATATTGCCTTCTCAAAAACCCTGTGACCGGAGCGCTCAACGTGAAACTCACCACCGTCCCAGCCATGCTCATGGCCATAACTGTGGCCATGGACACCCCGGCCGCCGCTGACACACTCCCCAGTCCTGAAGAAATGTGGAGGATTATTCAGGCCCAGCAGCGAGAAATCGAGGCCCTGAAAAAGGGACAGCAGGCAGCCGCCAAACAGGCCGCCGATGCCGATGAGAAGGCCGAGGCGGCGGTCGTCGCCGTCGAGGAATCTGCCACCGCCGGCGGGGGCAACTGGGCCGACCGCACCACCATCGGCGGTTACGGCGAACTGCACTATAACAACATCGATGCCAGTGATCCGGCCAATGACAAGAAGGAAATCGATTTCCATCGCTTCGTGCTGTACTTCGGCCACGAGTTCACCGACAACATTCGTTTATTTTCCGAGTTCGAGCTTGAACATGCGCTGGTCAAGGACAACAACGATGGCAGCGGCTCGACCGCGGCGGGGGAAGTCGAACTGGAGCAGGCCTATATCGAGTTTGACCTGCAAGACAACCTGCAGGCGAAAGGCGGTGTTTTCCTCTTGCCCATCGGCATTCTTAACGAGACCCACGAGCCGAACACCTTCTACGGGGTGGAACGTAACGACGTTGAAAATATCATTGTCCCGAGCACCTGGTGGTCAGGTGGCGCGGCGCTCGGCGGACAACATGGCAGTGGCATCAGCTGGGATATCGCCATCACTGAAGGTTTGAAGATACCCACAACCGGCAGCAACGCCTTCCGCGTGCGCAGCGGTCGCCAGAAAACCAGTGAAGCCAGCGCAGAAGATCTCGCCTACAGCGGCCGCCTGCGCTACACCGGCCTACCCGGTCTCGAACTGGCTGCCAGCGCAAACTACCAGACCGATGCCTCCCAGATAAGCGGGGACACCCTGGGATCCGGCCTGTTGCTGGAGGCCCACGCCGTGTACCAGCGCGGTCCGTTTGGCCTGCGCGCGCTGTATGCCGAGTGGGACTTCGACATCACACCCGCGGGACTTGCGCTGCAACCTGGCGCGGACCAGCAGCATGGCTGGTACATCGAACCCAGTTTCAGGCCGCTTAACACCGTGGGTGTGTACGCCCGCTACGAAGATATCAAAGGCGCGCGCACGCGCGACCGCTTCGATCAGTGGGAAGTCGGAATCAACTACTGGCCGCACGAGGATGTGGTACTGAAGGCCGACTATCGCAGTCGTGAACATGACCTGGCGAGTGATGCCGGACGGGACTTCGATGCCTTCGACCTGGGTATCGGTTACCAGTTCTGAGCCCGTGTCATTTCATGGCCGGTTCGCCGCCCCAATGATCCGACTGCTGACATGCCTGCTGCTGTCCCTGTTTGCCAGTCCCGTGCCGGCCAGCGGGACCTACCAGACCCCGGAAGATTTTCTTGCCGAGACTTTCCAGGGCACTATTCCGGATCCACAGGTACTCTGGCTGAAGGGTGATGTCCGCGAGGCGAGCACTGACATCATGGGTCATCGCTACCCCGGCATTCGCGTACGCTACTGGTTACAGGGCACACGCACTGCCTGGATACTCGAGGAAATAGGCAAGGAACGGCCGATCACCACGGGCCTGGTCATCAATGCACAGAGAGTTGAGCGGCTGCGTGTGCTGATCTTTCGCGAAAGTCGTGGCTGGGAAGTCAAACACCCATTCTTTACCGACCAGTTCCCGGGCATACAGCTGAGTCCCGGGCGTGAGCTCGATGGTCAGATCGATGGTGTCTCCGGCGCAACACTGTCGGTGCGCGCCCTGAAAAAACTGGCCCGACTGGCCCTCTATTTCCATAGCCAGGTGGTAGCAGCCGGTGACACGACACCCTAGGCACACATTCTTCGGCAGGCAGCTGCGTTCACTCTATATCTGGCACCGCTGGATCGGGCTCTGCGCAGCCGTATTCGTTATCCTGCTCGCCCTCACCGGCCTGGCGCTCAACCATACGGTGGAGCTGGCGCTCGACAGCCGTTATGTAACATCACCGGCGCTGCTCGACTGGTATGGAATACGTGCACCCGATGACATCACCGCCTACCGGGCCGGGCCATTGACCTTCGCCTCGATCGGGCGGCAGGTCTATGTCAACGGTGTGCCGCTGGCGAACGCCGAACCACCGCTGACCGGGGCAGTAAGCCTTGATGAGTTCATTGTCGTCGCCCTGGCCGACAGCCTGTTGCTGCTGACCGGCTCCGGTGCACTGCTTGAACGAATGGACCGTGTGGCGGGTATTCCGGCGGATATACAGTCCATGGGCGTCACCCCGGACAAGCGCCTGGTCCTGCAGACTGCCAACGGTTACCACACCTCGGACAGCGCGATGATCAGCTGGGAAAAAACCCCGCAGACTACTGTGACATGGTCGGCGCCGATCATGCCCGGGCCAGAGCTGGTCAGCGCCCTGCAACAGCGCTATCGCGGCACGGGATTATCCGTGGAGCGCATCATGCTCGACCTGCACAGCGGTCGTATCTTCGGCACCCGGGGTGTTTACCTGATGGACGGCGCAGCCATTGTCTTTCTGCTGCTGGCAATCAGCGGTGTCTGGCTCTGGAGCCGGCGCCGGGCCAGTGCCCGCGCCCACCAGCGCAGGATAAGCAAACACGGCCAGCAGCACACGGAATAAAACCTGGAACGGCAGTGAGCTATTGAAAAATTCATGTCATTGCGAGCACCGCGAAGCAATCTCGTAACTTATAATCTATTACTTGCAGATTGCTTTGCCTGCAGGGATGTAGGTAAGGGGCGTGAGCAGGATGCGGAAGCTTCGTCACTTCGTTCCTCGGTAACTGCTCCATGCGTCGCCCAAGGCGCCTACTGCTGGTTACTCTACCTCCTGCATGATCCAGGCCAGCCTCTCGACCGTTCCTGCGGTCTCACCTTCTCCATGCAGTCTTCGCAATGAGGAATAAACAGTGCATCGCTAGTGATTGCGCCGGAGCCGCCGCACGCCCAGCAACAGCACCAGTCCGAGCAGCAACCACAGCTCACCGGAACGCCAGGCAACGCCATCCCTGTTTGTAAGGCTGCAGGTAAAATAGCCGCTCTCGCCCGTATCTGCACGCGAAATGGAACTCGACATGACTTCGCTGATTCCCGGCGTGGTACTGTCCGGCCAGACAATTCGACTCGATCCGGGTGCAGTGCGTACCTGCGGGAAGCAGCTGGTGGCCGAGCCTGTCGTGGTCAGGAGGTCGCTGATCACCACGTCGCCGGCGAAGGTGATGTGCGAATCGTTAATCGAGTAGACGCCCGCGCCGGGACAACCACCCTGGTCGAAATCGATATAGGTGGCATGGATCCGCTTGTCGCTGGCGATCCGTGATGTAACGTGCCACTGGTACAGGCCCTGACCGCTGGTGACCCGCTTTTCGAACAGTTTCAGCGCCGCGGGATTGGCCGCACCTCCGTCCTGGGCATCCAGTGAGGGATTCAGCCTGGCCAGGAAAACTTCCTCGACCCCGTTGACGCCGTTGGCCAATGCCTGCTTGAAGACCATGTATAGCGTATTGTCGAAGCGGTCCACATTGACGGTGGCGCTGCCTGCGCGCAGGCCGTCATCCCCTGACAAGCGCGTGGGATCGATCCGTACGTTCGGCACTGCGGCGGGATCGCCGTCAACCATGGCATAGTAAAGCTCGTCCGTCGCGGTCCCGTCATTGCTGCTAAACACGATATGCGCGTGGCCGGCCGTATCCACGTCCACATCCGGCAGGCCCGTGCCATTGGCGACAATACCCAGTGATAACGGACCGTTCAGGGGCAAACCGTCGACGGGATTGACCTTGGCATATTCCACATCCCCGCCGTTGCTCTCCCAGACCACATGCAGGTCACCGTTGGCGTCGATGCGCATGCGCGGATGCACGGCATTCGTGCCGCCATCCACGGATAAACGTATCTCATACTCCCTGATGTCCGCGGTGGTGGTTGGGGAACCATCCAGTGGTGCGTTGGCTGGATTCAGCCGCATGATCCAGACTTCCCCGTCGGCCTCATCCTGCCAGACGACATACACCAGCCCTCTCGCGTCGAGCGACATCGCCGGCCAGCTGTTGGGGCTGCCTGAACCACCCGTGTTCACCTGTAATGCCGGGATAAGGTCATTCCCGGAGCCATTCAGCAGCTTGTAAAAGATGGCGCCACTGTCAACACTGTCGTCGTACCAGACCAGGTGGATTCTGCCACCCGAGTCGATCCGGTAATCAGGGAAATCCGCAACACCACCCTCGCTGGTCAACGCCAGGGCCGCAGTCACAACGACCGGGCATTGCAGCAACAACAGCCCGAGCAGGTAAACCAGGATTTTTTCCATGCGACTCATGCTCCGTAAGGCGGACGTTACTTGTTCAGCTTGGTGAACTTGGAACCTTCCAGGGTCAGGTTGTACATCAGCCCCTTGTTGTCAAACACGAAACCGGCCTTGTTTACACTCGGGAAGATCAGTATGCCGCTCGCACGCTGCTGGAACTGGCTGCCCCCGGACACCTCGCGCTTGAAGCGGTTAATGGTTTCCGTGGTACTGATGTCGATCTCGGCCGTCGATTTGGCCACTGCAGTATTCATTAAGACGCCGCTTCCCGTGATCAGCAGCAGGCCTACCCAAACCAGCAATCGCTGCACCGCAAAAGACTGTCTGTTCATTTACACCCTTCTCCTGACAGCAAACTGCGAGTATATCAACAGCCGCACCAATTACTTGATAATCGTATGCCCGGGGGTGGGTGGCAGCTGCGGCAGCGACTGTTGCGGAAACGGGCCACTGAGTGCGTTCAGGAAAGCCACGATGTCCGCCGTTTGTTCATCGGTAAGATCCTGATTCAGCTGGATCTTTGCCATCACCCTGACCGCCTCGTCGAGTGTGCCGACCGCACCGTTGTGGAAATAAGGCGCCGTCAGGGCGATGTTACGCAAGGTCGGCACCTTCCAGACATGCCGGTCGGCCACATCGGTGGTCACGGCGAAACGGCCCTCATCCGCCAGCAGGTCGTATTGCTTCACGTAGTCGTTGTCCGCAAACGTCGGGGACTTCATGCGGCCAGGCCAAGGAGGGTGAACACTAGTACCTGTCTGAATTTATGCATGGTGTGCTCCCTGGTAAAAATCCAATACCGATAAGTTGATCAGCCGGTCATTATACCGATCGGACCACACCACATGAATTATACAAATGGCTCAGTTCCCGGCGCGCACCAGCCCACCGAGCCCACCATGCTCCAGAACCCGGTTGTACATCGCGCGAATGGCTTGCGGGTCCTCGAAATCCAGCGCCCTGGACACCAGCTCGCGCGCCTCGGCAAAGGTAAAACTGCGGATAACCCACTTCACACGGGGCAGGTTGCTGACACTCATGCTCAGGCTGTTGACGCCCAGGCCCATCAGGGCCAGGGCCGCGGCCAGATCACCGGCCATTTCACCGCACACACTGACCGGTTTGCCAAGCTTGTGGGCCTCGTCGATAACGTCCCGGATGGCACGCAGCACGGCCGGGTGCAGAGACTGGTAGAGGTGGGCAACGCGGGCGTTGTTCCGATCAACCGCCAGCAGGTACTGCGTCAGGTCGTTGGTACCGATAGAAAAGAAGTCCACCCGCTTCGACATGGCATCGACCTGGTAGACCGCCGAAGGCACCTCGATCATGATGCCGATCGGCGGACGCACCACCGACTCGCCCTCTTCCAGCAGTTCCGCCAGGGCCTGGTTGATGAGCGACATGGCGATGTCCAGCTCACTGACCGTCGACACCATTGGCAACATGATAGTCAGGTTGTCGAGTCCAACGCTGGCACGCAACATGGCCCGGATCTGGGTGAGAAAAATATCGGGGTGATCCAGCGAAATGCGTATGCCGCGCCAGCCGAGAAACGGGTTGTCCTCCTGTACCGGGAAATAGGACAGCATCTTGTCGCCACCCACATCAAGCGACCGCAGCGTGACGGGGCGCGGTGCAAAGGCCTCCAGTGCGGTGCGGTAGATGCGCAGTTGCTGCTCCTCACCCGGAAACTTGTCCTGCATCAGGAACGGGATCTCGGTACGGTACAGGCCAACACCATCGCCCTCGCTGTGGACCTCCGCACTGCCGACCGATACCAGGCCGATATTGAGATACAGTGGTATGGCCACGCCATCCGGCGTTTCCGAGGGCTGCCCCGCAACCTCGCTGAGCACCTCGCTGAGTTCCGTTTCCTCTGATTGCAGGACCAGGAATTCTTCCAGCACCAGCTCGGTCGGATTAACGAAGACATCGCCACGATAACCATCCGCGATGATGATCTGGCCCTCAAGCCGGCCAACGGGCATGTCATCCACACCCATGACGGCCGGGATGCCGAGCGCCTGCGCGAGAATCGCGACATGCGAGGAACTGGAGCCACTGGCCGAGACGATGCCAGCCAGGTTTTCGACCGGGACCTCGGCCACCTGACCCGGACTGATGTCCTGTCCCACCAGGACAGTGTTCTGGTAATACTCTTTCACGCTGGTCCAGTCGCTTTGCATATGCATGAGCAGGCGGCGCCCCAGATCACGAATATCGCTGGCGCGCTCGCGCAGGTAGGAATCTTCCATGGCCTCGAACACCTTGACGTGTGCCGAGATCGTTTCGCGCAAGGCCCCCTGTGCCCAGTTGCCGGCCCGGATGCGCTCCACGGTTTCGCCGACCAGGCTGTCCCCGCCCAGCATCAGCAACAGTGCATCGAACAGGGCGAGTTCCTCTGCCGGCAGGACCGAGGACATCCGGTTGGCGTAATCGCGCAAATCATCCTGCACGGCAGCCACGGCCGCCTGGAACTGGCTGACCTCCTCATCGATGTCGGTCACCGGCCGATCAGGGATTACATCCAGATTAGCCGGCGGATAGACCACCAGCGCCTGTCCGATCGCGACACCGGGAGAACCCGGCAGGCCGGTCAGCGCGGCCGCGGCGCTACCGGTGCCCAGGACTGTCGACATATCGCCGGTCGCACCGGCATGCGCGATCGCACCGGCGAGTTGCGCGGCCAGCGTGACCAGAAAGGACACCTCATCCTCGCCGAACTTGCGTACCTTGCGCTGGCGCACGACCAGCACGCCCAGCACCTTGCCATGCCGAATAATCGGCACACCGAGAAATCCATGGTAGGGCGTTTCCCCGGTTTCGTTGATGAACACGTAGCGCGGGTGGCTCGGCGCGTCTTCGATATTCACCGGTTCCTCGCGCTCGTAGACCATGCCGATCAGGCCCTTGTGCAGCGCCACCTTCACGCGACCGACCGCATCCTGGCGCAGCCCCTGCGTGGCACCGAGGACGAACACGCCTTGCTCGCTGTCGACGAGATAAACCGTCGCCACATCCACGCCGACGGCCTCGCAGACGCGGGCGACGATTATCTTCAGCGCCTGCTCGAGGTCAGGCGCAGCATTTACTTCCTGGATGATTCTTCTCAGGATATCGAGCATCATCGCATTCCGGAAAATTCAACGGGGAAAACCATCAACACACAACCGTCCCGGTCATGCAACAGTGGCCTTCGGTCCGGCCGGGTTACAGGTCCAGTGCCGGCCGTTCTGGAGCACCCTCGGGGAACAGCATGGGTGCCAGTTCATCGAGTGCCTTACGATACACATTTCGCTTGAATGATACGACTTCCCTGAGCGGGTGCCAGTAATCCACCCAGCGCCAGCTGTCAAACTCCGGGGTGCCCGAGCGGTTGAGGCATACCGCGGCGTCGGTGCAGAGAATACGCAGCAGGAACCAGACCTGTTTCTGGCCGACACACAGCGGACGGCTGGTACGACGAATGTACTGGCGCGGCAGACGGTAGCGCAGCCAGCCCCGGGTGGCCCCGATCACCTCCACGTGTTCAGGCAGCAGCCCGACTTCCTCGGCCAGCTCGCGGTACATGGCCTCGGCCGGCGTCTCGTCCGAGCGCATGCCCCCCTGGGGGAATTGCCAGGCATCCTGCCCGACCCGGCGGGCCCATAGCAGCTGACCGTCCCTGTTGGACAGTATGATGCCTACATTTGGCCTAAATCCATCCGGGTCAATCACTTATACACGCCTTATCTTGTTTCCATTTGAGAATCATTCTCCCATAGCTGCCAGTCGGGGGCAAATTCACGGCATCCAGACGGCATGACAGACCCCCCCATTCGTGTATCCTTTCGGCCATTTCCGGCAAGGGGCTGTCACGTGGGTATTGCACTGTTCGATCTCGATAACACCCTGATCGCGGGTGACAGTGACTACCTGTGGGGCTGCTTCCTGGTGGAACAGGGCATCGTCGACGGAGCCGAATATGAACAGTCCAACCAGCGCTTCTACGACCAGTACAAGATCGGCGAACTGGACATTCATGCGTTTCTCGCCTTTCAGCTCAGGCCGCTGGCGGCGCACCCGATGGCGCAGCTGCAACAATGGCGTGCGCAATACATCGAGGACAAGATCCAGCCGATCCTGCTGCCCAGGGCGCAGGACCTGATCGAGCATCACCGCTCGCAGGGCGATACGCTGGTCATCATCACCGCCACCAACCGTTTCATCACTGAACCCATTGCCGCCCTGTACGGTATCGGGCATCTGCTTGCGACCGAACCCGAACTGCGTGACGGGCGCTATACCGGCGGCGTGACGGGGACGCCCTGCTTCCAGGATGGCAAGGTCGAGGTACTCGAACACTGGCTCGGATTACACGGTGAATCGCTGGCCCACAGCTGCTTCTACAGTGATTCACACAATGACCTGCCGCTGCTCTCGCGAGTGACACAACCGACGGCCGTCGATCCCGACGAGATCCTGCAAGCGCATGCCGAACACCATGGCTGGCCGGTAATCAGCCTGCGCTGACCGTTAATGAACTTGTTTGACTGATCAATACTTTCTTGTCATTGCGGGAGAAGCGCGGCAATCTCGCACTACGGACTGTGTTGCCAGAGATTACTTCGCCACTTGGTTCCTCGCAATGACCTGCAGACCAGAGGTTTTATGTCATTGTTCTTTCCGTGTCCTTCCGTGGATTCAGTGGCCATTTGACCTGTTTTTTATTGCCGCGGAATACACGGAAGGACACGGAAATATTTCAATGGAATTTCCAACGATTAAATATGTATGTCATGAACCCTGCGGCGGATTGCTGCGTGCCGTTTCTCCTGGCAATGACGACATGCCCGGACTTCACTGATGCGAGGTGTATTTCTGCTTTCCGGACTCGCGCTGCTTGCAGTTAGCAGCCTTGTCTTCAGTCTACTCAGCGGCAGCGTCGCTATTGACCTCGAGGGCATGC
>JBATGJ010000039.1:0-8263 GCA_049665685.1 Gammaproteobacteria bacterium | reverse complement strand
GGCCACCGGTGCAGTCGATGCCGGAGGCCCTTGAGCTGTTCGATGGTGACGGTGTATAGGGCCGGTCGACCTGATACGTGCCTGTCGCCGATCTGCTACACGTTGCACTACAAACTCCATCAATTATCATCTCTTCACTTTACCGGGAATTAATGTGTGTGCCTGCGGTCAATCAGGATCGATGAATGTCGCAGTTTGAATGGCAGGTTCGTGTTTACTATGAAGATACAGACAGCGGCGGCGTGGTCTATTATGCAAATTACCTGCGTTTCATGGAGCGCGCACGCACGGAGTGGTTGCGCGGTCTTGGTATCGAGCAGGACCGCCTGATCGAGGAGCACGATATCCTGTTTGCCGTACGCCAGGTCAGCATCGATTATCATGCGCCCGCACGCTTCAATGACCTGCTGACTGTCAGCACCGGGATACTGGCGCGCAGCCGGGCCAGCCTGACATTCGGGCAGACCGTGACGCGCGCAGGTGAATCCGGCCATGTCCTGTGCAGTGCACAGGTGAAAGTCGCCTGCCTGGCCGCCTCCACGTTCAGGGCGAGCCCGCTACCCGATTTTATTCTCAAGGAGATACCGGATGTCGTCTGACATGTCCTTTGCCCACCTGATCCTGGGTGCGAGTTTCGTCGTGCAGATGGTCATGCTGTTGCTGCTGGTGGTGTCCATGGTCTCGTGGACCATGATTTTCCGCCGGCGCAGTGCGTTGAAGGAGGCGCGGAAGGCAGCGGACGAATTCGAGGACCGGTTCTGGTCGGGCGGCGACCTGGCCTCGCTGTATCGCCAGGTGTCGGACGGCCCGCGCGACGCCATCGGCATGGCCGGTATCTTCCAGGCCGGCTTCAGCGAGTTTGCACGTCTGCGCAAGCAGACCGGTGCAGATGCGCGTAACGTGGTGGAGGGCGCGCAGCGAGTCATGCGCGTGGCGCTGTCGCGCGAGACCGATGACCTCGAGACACATCTGTCCTTTCTCGCCACGGTCGGTTCGACCAGTCCCTATGTCGGCCTGTTCGGAACCGTGTGGGGTATCATGAATTCATTCCGCAGTTTGGGTAATGCGCAGCAGGCGACCCTGTCGATGGTCGCGCCCGGTATCGCCGAGGCATTGATTGCGACGGCCATGGGCCTGTTCGCGGCCATACCGGCGGTCATCGCCTATAACCGCTACTCGCATGATGTGGAGCGACTGATCAACCGTTACGACAATTTCCTGGAAGAATTCTCCACCATCCTGCAGCGGCAGACGCATGCCACGCATGCCACCCCGGGCAGACGGGCAGACGATCACTGACATGGCACGCCAGCGCGTTCGCAGGAAACCCATGGCCGAGATCAATGTCGTGCCATACATCGACGTGATGCTGGTGATGCTGGTGATTTTCATGGTCACCGCCCCGTTGCTGACTCAGGGTGTACAAGTCGACCTGCCCACAGCGGATGCAAAGGCGGTGGACGACAGGGACCAGGAACCGCTGGTCGTGACCGTGGATGCCAGCGGCAATCTGTATCTGAATATCGGCGATGACCCACAACAGCCGGTCGATGGCGCAACCCTGGTGCAGCGGATTGCGGCGGTACAGCGTCGCCAGCCGGGCAAGCCCGTGCTGGTGCGTGGCGATCACAGCGTGGACTACGGGGCGGTTATCGATGCGCTGGTCCTGCTGCAGCAGGCGGACATACCGAAGGTGGGTCTGGTCACCGAGCCACCAGACAGCTGAGCCGTACGATGTGGAAGGCGATACGCGAGAATCCACGTGCGGTCACCTATGCGGTGCTGATGCACCTGGTGTTGCTGGTGATGCTGATGATTGGCCTGGACTGGACGCCGAAGGCGATCAAGCCGGGCGTCAAGATACCGATCGAGGCCGAGCTGGTTACCACTGACCAGCTGAAAGTGATCGAGCAGCGCAAGCTGGAAGAGCAGCGTCGGCAGGAGCAGGCGGCAGAAGCGAAGCGGCTTGCTGACGAGAAGGCGGCGGCCGAGCAGCAGGCTGAGGCAGAACGTAACAAGCAGGCAGAGCTTGACGCGCAGAAGAAGGCCGCGGCGGAGAAGCAGGCCGAGATCGCAACCAGGCAAAAGGCCGAGGTCGAGAAAAAGCGCAAGGCGGAAGAGGCGGCGCTCAAGCAGGCAGAAGCCGAGAAGAAACGCAAGGCGGAAGAGACGGCGCGCAAACAGGCGGAGGCTGAAAAGAAACGCAAGGCGGACGAGGCTGCGAAGAAAAAGGCCGAGGCAGAACGCAAGGCCGCCGAGGCGCGGCAACGCGAGGCGGAAGCGGCACTCAAGGCGCAGCTGGCGGCAGAGGAGGAACGGGCGCAGGCACAAAGTGCACTGGCTGAATTCATCCCCTACATACAGGACAGGATTCAGCGCAACTGGTTAAGACCGGCTGGCAGTCCGGCGGGCCTGAGTTGCCTGGTCAAGGTAAGACTGATACCGGGTGGTGATGTAGTCAGTGTTAATGTAGTGCGCAGCAGCGGTGACAACGTGTTCGACCGCTCGGTGGAAACGGCCGTGCTGAAGGCCTCGCCCCTGCCATTACCTGAGGATGCAAAACTGTTTAAACATTTTCGTGAAATCAACTTCAACTTCGACCCGGGTCGCTGAAGAGTATTAACACCAGCCCTCTCCCCCAGGGAGAAGGGACGCCAGGGTTGTGCTACGGTGGCGGAAATTTATTGCCGGTGCGTAATACCGGCTTTGTACCAAATATATTTTATTCATTACTTATATAAACGACTCAACGTTTACAGGACGGCAGTAACATCACATGAATAGACTTCATCAAACATTGTTTTCTCTCCTGCTGCTGGCAAGTAGTGCCGCACAGGCCGCACTGACGATTGAAATTACCCAGGGCGTGGAGGGTGCGGTACCGATTGCCGTGGTACCGTTTGGCTGGGCGGACAAGGCGGTGGCTGCGCCGGAAAATATCTCCGCGATCGTATCGGCCGACCTGAACCGCAGCGGGCGCTTTGCCGCGTTGCCGGATCGCGACCTGGTGGCGTTCCCGACGGAAGGCACACAGGTGCAGTTCAAGAACTGGCGTATGGTCAATGTCGACTACCTGGTGATCGGCCGGATCAGTCCGGCCGCCGGCGGACAGTACGACGTGCAGTTCCAGCTGTTCGACGTATTGCGCGGCTCACAGGTGGCCGGCTACAGTCTCACGACCAGCCGCGCGGACCTGCGGCGCGTGGCACATCACATCAGTGACATCATTTACGAGGAGATCACCGGCGAACCTGGCGCATTCAATACCCAGATTGCCTATGTGACCACCTCCGGCAGCACCAAGAACCGCACCTATACGCTGCTGGTGGCCGACTCCGACGGTTATAATCCGCAGACGATCCTCACTTCCGGTCAGCCGTTGATGTCACCGTCCTGGTCACCGGACGCGCAGCGCATCGCCTATGTTTCCTTCGAAGATAAAACGGCCGCGATCTACCTGCAGGAAGTTGCCACCGGCACGCGCCGCTCGCTGGCGTCCTTCAAGGGGATCAACGGCGCTCCGGCCTGGTCGCCGGACGGCCGCTACCTGGCACTGACGCTGTCACGGGACGGAAATCCCGAGATCTATCGCATGGATGTTCGGAGTGGCGCATTAACCCGGCTGACACGCAACGCGGCGATCGATACCGAGCCGGTATGGATGCCGGATGGCGGCAGTATCGTCTTTACCTCGGACCGTGGCGGTTCGGCGCAGCTCTACAAGATACCGGCCACAGGCGGGTCTGCCCAGCGTCTGACCTTCGAGGGCAAATACAATGCGGGGGCTGACATTTCCCCGGATGGCCGTAAAATCGCCATGGTGCAGGGCGAGCGCGGCCGCTACCGGATTGCAGTGCTCGACCTGGACTCCGGACGCATGCGTGTTCTGACGGATGGATCACTGGATGAATCGCCGAGTTTCTCACCCAATGGCAGCATGATTATCTATGCCACGGGTGCCGGTAACCGGGGGGTACTGGCAGCCGTGTCGGTCGATGGCCGTTTCCGGCAGCGCTTTTCGCTGCAGGCCGGGAATGTGCGCGAACCGGTCTGGTCGCCTTTTGGCAAATGATTCGATTTTTTGGAGTTGCGGGTAAACACACGGGAGCATACTTATGAAAAGCATTATCAGTACATTGTTTATGGCGGCCATGATCGCGGTACTGGCCGGTTGCAGTTCCACCGGTGGCAGCAAGGACGGCAGCGTTGCCGATGTCGAAGACAGGAGTACGGACGGTGATGGCGGTGTCGTCACCGGTGGTGCAGCCGGCGCCAGCAGTTTCTCGGGCATGTCACTGAATGACCCGAACAGTCCCCTGTCCCGGCGTGTCATCTACTTTGAGTACGACAGTGCCGAGATCACCGGTGCCGATCAGGATACCCTGGCGGCCCACGCCGGTTATCTCGCCGCCAATCCAGGTCAACTGGTCACGCTGGAAGGTCATACCGACGAACGCGGTTCGCGCGAGTACAACATTGCCCTTGGCGATAGTCGTGCGCTGTCCGTAGAGCGTGTGCTGGAACTGAACGGCGTCGGCACCGGCCAGCTCACGGTGGTCAGCTACGGCGAGGAAAAGCCGGCTGCCGACGGCCACAGCGATGCCGCCTGGCGGCTTAACCGCCGTGTCGAGATCGTCTATCAGTGACCGCTATGCCAATAAAAATCCGTACCTGCAGTCTGCTGGTACTGGCGATCGTGTCGCTGGTCGCTATGCCGGCGGCGGCAATCGACCGCGCGACTGACGAGCGTCTGAAAAATATCGAGCGCAAGCTGGAATCGCGCGGGTTGGTGGACATGTTCAATCGGCTGGAGCAGTTGCAGCAGGATGTACAGCAGTTGCGCGGTGAGCTTGAACTGCAGACCAACCGGCTTGACGGGATGGAGCGGCGGCAGCGCGAACAGTATATGGATATTGACCGTCGCCTGCAGGGGTTCGAGACGGGTACCCCCGGTGCAGTCATGCCGATACCGGGCACGGATACCGGCGCAGTCTTGCCGGGACCGGATACCGGCAACGGGGGGGGTGTGGCAACACCGCCGCCGACCATGCCGGATATGCCGTCACCGGCGCCCGTTGTCGCCACCGACCCGGCTGCCGAGCAGGCCGAGTACGACACGGCACTGGCGATCCTGCGCGAGGGACGTTATGCGGATGCGGCCCAGTCCTTCAAACAGTTCCTGGCGCATTATCCGACCAGTTCCTTCTCGGCCAATGCCAGCTACTGGCTGGGCGAGACCTACTACGTCACGCGTGATTTCGACCAGTCACTGGCGACCTTTACCGGGCTTGTCAATAACCACCCGCAAAGCCCCAAGGTTTCCGACAGCCGTCTGAAGATCGGCTACATCCATTACGAAAAGAAAGACTGGAAGGCGGCCCGGCAGGAACTCGAGGCCGTGGTCAGCAACTACCCGGGAAGCACCGCGGCACGGCTTGCCAGCGACCGGCTGGCGCGCATGAAAAAGGAAGGGCGTTAGACAACCCGCTCTCACGCCAAGACGCGAAGGCGCAAAGAAAACACCATAAAAAGATTCGCCACAGAGAACACAGAGAAAAATAATTCCCTCTCCCTCCGGGAGAGGGTTAGGGAGAGGGGATAATACTGAACCTTATGTTTTGATCCCCTCTCCCCAATCCTCCCCCTGTGGGGGAGGGTGTAGTTTATTTAAATAGAGTACATCCACGGGCAGCCTTTCTTGCTTTTCAGACGAGTCCCGACAGTATAATCATTCCAATGTCCGAAGCCCCGCGTCTGCGCATCACTGAAATATTCCATTCCATCCAGGGCGAGTCTGTCACCGCGGGTTGCCCAACCGTGTTCGTGCGACTGACCGGTTGCCCTCTGCGGTGTGGCTACTGCGATACCGAATATGCCTTTCAGGGTGGCGAATGGATGACGCTGGATGCGATCATGGAACAGGTGGACAGCTATGCTGCGGCTTACGTGACGGTTACGGGCGGTGAACCCCTGGCCCAGCCGAATTGCCTGTCCTTGCTGGAGTTGTTGTGTGATCGTGGTTATCGGGTTTCGCTCGAGACCAGTGGCGCACTGGATGTGTCAGAGGTGGACCCGCGCGTGGTGAAGATAGTCGACCTGAAGACGCCCGGTTCCGGTGAAGTGGAACGCAACCACTATGAGAATATTCCGCTGTTGCAACCGCATGACCAGGTAAAATTCGTGCTGTGTGACCGCGCAGACTATAACTGGGCGGTGGCGATGTTAAAGACGCATGATCTCGCATCCCGTTGCGAGGTGTTGTTCTCACCCAGCTTCGAGCAACTGGATGCCGCCGAACTGGCCGACTGGGTGCTCGAGGACCGGTTGCCGGTACGCCTGCAGTTGCAACTGCACAAACTGCTGTGGGGTAGCGAACCGGGACGCTAAGGTATTGCCACCTTGCAGGAGCGGACGATGTCCGCGAACGAATGAACACGACACTTCGCGCATTCCTGCGCTCCTGCCCCCAAAAGACAGGACATTGCGGGGACCTTATGGTGAAGATAAATATTCTACTGTCATCCCAGCGCACGACTGCAGGGAGAAGGTGAGACTGTTAATACGGGCATAGCCCGGGTCGAGAGGCTGACCTGGGCCATGCAGGAGGTACGAGTCCAGGGATGGACGCGGTAGAGCGAAGCACGACTGCATGGATGCAGGAGGTAGAGCAATGCATGGAGCGATTGCCGAGGAGCCAGAGCCGAAAGCACCAAAAGTAGGCGCTCTAGGCGATGCATGGAGCAATTGCCGAGGCGGGGATCCAGCCGGTATTCGCGCGCAACAGGAACGGACTGTTTTGTGTATTAACGAGCTACAGGAATCAATGCATTGAAAAAAGCAGTCGTCCTTCTCTCCGGTGGTCTTGACTCCGTCACCGCCCTTGCCATTGCCCGGGAGCAGGGCTTCAACTGTTATGCACTGAGCCTGGATTACGGTCAACGTCACGCGGCGGAACTGCACGCGGCACGGAAGCTGGCAACCATGGCCGGTGTCAGCGAGCACAAGGTGATCCCGCTGGCGCTGGATGCGATCGGTGGATCGGCGCTGACCGATACCCGCATCGATGTGCCGGACCAGCCCGGGGAGGGTATACCGGTCACCTATGTGCCGGCACGTAACACGGTATTTCTGGCGCTGGCCCTGGGCTGGGCCGAGGTGCTGGATGCCCGGGATATCTTCATCGGCGTGAATGCCGTGGATTATTCAGGTTATCCCGACTGTCGCCCGGCCTTTATCGAGGCCTTTACGCAGCTGGCGAACGTGGCCACCAGGGCCGGCGTTGAAGGCAGACCGTTTTCCATACATGCGCCGCTGATCGAGATGAGCAAGGCCGACATCATCCGCGAGGGGCTGCGCCTGGGTATTGATTATGCGAACACCGTGTCCTGTTATGCGGCCGATGAGGCCGGGCGTGCCTGCGGCGTGTGCGATGCCTGCCGCCTGCGCATGGCAGGTTTCAGGGATGCCGGGGTGGATGATCCCACGCGCTACCAGCCACGCCACTGAAACGGGGCTTGCCTCTGCCGGGTGAGTCAGACCCGCCTTGCCGACCTGCAGCTGTTGGGGATGCCTCAACAAGGTATGTGTACGAATCAAGGGCTTACCGACCACGGGTCTTGCCATTTCAGGCAGTCCGGGTATTATTCATGCGCCCTGTTCAGGACGTCCAAGCACTGTCTACGGGTCGTTAGCTCAGTTGGTAGAGCACCGGACTTTTAATCCGATGGTCGAAGGTTCGAATCCTTCACGACCCACCATTAAATCAACTACTTAGCTGTTATTTACAATATCAATAACAACTGATTGTGGGGATTTTGTGGGTGTCCTAGGCGAATTGTTATTCATGCGGCAATCGGTGTTTGAAAGAGACCATTGCAGTGTGATGCCCATGAATAGTTTCTGAGTTTTGCGTGTAGAGGCAGAGGATCGCCGCAAACGACAGCTGGCGTATTTCCGTCTAGCGATTGATGAACCCGATCACGGTTGTGGTATTGCTTGAAATTTTCAAGTTTTCGTTCAGGGTCCTGCGCATTCCAGAAGAAGACATGGTCAAGGTATTCCCGCCGGATCGTTCCGGTCAGTCGCTCAACGAAGGGGTGTGATACAGGGGTATGCGGGATGGACTTGATTTTCTTGATCTCGAGAATCCGTAAGTTGGCTTGCCATCGGTGATACCGGAATAGCGGATCATTGTCGGAACTCAGGTAGTGTGGGACTCTTTGAGTAGAAATGGCAGTATTGAACATCCGACAGAGGGAGACAC
>JBATGJ010000038.1:0-8769 GCA_049665685.1 Gammaproteobacteria bacterium | reverse complement strand
TTTGCCTTCTTCCATGGCCTTGCCTTCACCGCACTTGCCTTCGCCACACTTGCCTTCTTTCATGGCTTTGCCTTCACCGCACTTGCCTTCTTTCATGGCCTTGCCTTCACCGCACTTGCCTTCACCGCATTTACCTTCTATGTGGGAAGAGGCCACCATGTAGCCGCTGGAAAGCTCGGACATGGCAAACGGATTTTCCGCTGCATTGGCAACCGGCACGGTTGCCAGAGAGGTGACAAACGCTGCTCCCATTGCGGCTGCCAGGGGTTTCAGTGTTGATTTTTTTGACATCGGATCTGTCTCCATTGGTTTATTGAGAAGCAGGAACTCGGGTCCCTGCGTTTACGGTCGTTTGCCACGACCTGTAGGTGTGTCATCCATTGCGACATTGATGTAGATCAAAAGTTTCTCCTGGGGCGGTCATCGGACGTCGCCGGACTCACTGCACTAATGGGTCACCCATCGGGATTGCTGTGACTGATCTGTGATATATGTCTATATGTCTGATATTAATCAATATTCTTATGCCTGTATTCGCACAGGTCAACGATGGTGCAGGACTGGCAGCGCGGCTTGCGGGCGACGCAGGTATAACGCCCGAGCAGGATCAGCCAGTGATGGGCATCCTGTTTGAATTCCTCGGGTACCAGACGCAGCAGGCGCTGTTCGACCTCTGCCACATTCTTGCCCGGTGCGATGCCGGTGCGGTTGGCCACCCGGAAGATATGCGTATCCACCGCAATGGTCGGATGGCCGAAGGCCGTGTTGAGCACCACGTTGGCGGTCTTGCGGCCGACACCCGGCAGTGCCTCGAGCGCCGCGCGATCCTCGGGTACCCTGCCGCCATGCTGCTCGACCAGGATGGCACAGGTCCTGATGATGTTCTTCGCCTTGGTATTGAACAGGCCGACGGTCTTGATGTACTCGCGCAGTCCTGCTTCACCCAGTTGCAACAGTGCGGCCGGCGTCTTGAACTTTTTAAACAGCGGGGCGGTTGCCTTGTTCACGCCGGCATCGGTCGATTGTGCTGACAGGATAACGGCGACCAGCAGCTGAAACGGGTTGCCGTATTTCAGTTCAGTCGTCGGCTGCGGGGTCGCATCGCGCAGGCGCGAGAATATGGCAATGCGCTTGTCGCGGTTCACGCAGCGACTGGCCCGCTCAGGCGGCGGATGGCTGTCCGGTGGGGACCGGTTGAACGGCGATACGACGTGCGCGCCGGTTGTTGACCAGGTTCGTGCCCGCGATGATAAAGCCCAGCCCGATGAATGCGCCCGGCGGCAGGATGGCCAGCAGGAAGCCGCGGTAGTCTTCAAACAGTGTCAATGTAAGCTGTCGGCCCGCCTCGCCAAACATCATGTGCGCCTGCGAGAGCAGTGTGCCCTGCCCGATGAGTTCGCGCATGCCGCCCAGGGTGACCAGTACCAGTGTGAAGCCGATACCCATGGCCAGTGCATCGACAATGGCACGATCGACCGTGTTGCGCGACGCAAACGATTCCGCACGCCCGATAATCGCGCAATTCGTGACAATCAGTGGAATAAAGATGCCAAGCACCTTGTACAGGTCGTGCAACCAGGCATTCATCGCGAGCTCGATGACGGTGACCACGGAGGCGATGATCAGTACGAAGATGGGTATGCGGACTTCCGGGCGGACTGCCCGGCGAATGATGGAAACGGTCGCATTGGATGCCAGCAGCGTAAGTGTCGTTGCCAGTCCCAGCCCCAGTCCGTTGACCACGTTGGTCGTGACGGCCAGCAGCGGGCACAAGCCCAGCAGCTGGACGATGCCCGGGTTGTTGGACCACAGGCCATCGCTGATGATGGTTGAGAATGCCGGCTTGCTCATGGTCTATTCGATGGTCGCCACGGGTGCGTAAAGTGCCTCGCGGTTGGCACGATAGTACAGCAAAGTTTGCCTGACTGCCCTGACGATCGCGCGCGGTGTAATGGTCGCGCCGGTCAGCTGGTCAAAATACCCGCCGTCCTTCTGCACCGCCCATTTGCCCGGGGGCGGATTGTCGAGCGACTTGCCGTCGAAGCCGTAAATCCAGTCCGAGCGCTGTTCATCGATGGCATCGCCCAGGCCGGGTGTCTCCCGGTGTGCCACCACGCGCACCCCACTGAGGGTGTCATCCGCCCGTACGCCGACCAGCAGCCTGATGCTGCCGCTGTAGCCGTCCGGCGCGACCGCGGTTATGACCAGGGCGACCGGCGTGCCGCTCCGGCGTGCGCGGTAGACCGTGACGGTTTTGTCCTTGCCGGTGACGGCGGGATTGGTGAACGTAACCCGGTCATCCACCAGGGCGTTGTCGTAACTGCCGGCGGGCACCAGCTGGTTCAGTTTGCGCAACAGGGTGGCGCGCTCGTTGGCCGCGATCCTGTCGCGGGTATTGTCGTAGGTCAGCGCAACCAGGCTGGTGCCGATGATGGTGAACAGCAGCAGGATGATCGCGGTGTAAATGATCTGGCGGAAATTCATCGGTCCTGCTGCCCGAAGACCCGCGGACGGGTATAGAAATCCAGGGTTGGCGCTGCCAGGTTCATGAGCAGTACGGCGAAGGCAACGCCGTCCGGGTAACCGCCCCAGGTCCGGATCACCCAGGTGAGCGCACCGATGCCAAAACCATAGCAGAGGCGTCCGAGGGGTGTGGTGCTGGCCGATACCGGATCGGTCGCGATAAAGAAGGCCCCCAGCATGGCCGCACCGCTGAACAGGTGAAACTGCGGCGATGCGTAGGTATCGGGGTCGTAGAGGTGAAATACGAGCGCCATCAGCGCCAGCCCGGCCAGCATGCTGACGGGAATACGCCACTGGATGACGCGCATCTTCAGCATCCAGAGACCACCGGCCAGGAAGCAGAGATTCACCCATTCCCAGCCGGCACCACCGAGCAGGCCGAACAGCGGGCCCTCGCGCAGGGTACCGAGTGGCTCGCCCTGGCCGAGCTGTGTCCGCACTGAATCCAGCGGGCTCGCCATGGTGACGGCATCGATTGATACGCCCGGCGGCAGGCTGCCGGTAAAGACCTGGGTAAGGGTCGTGGCAAGGTCCGGGTGGTTGCCGGCGGCGGGCCACAGGGTCATTTCCAGCGGGAACGAGATGAGCAGCACCACGTATCCGGCCATGGCCGGATTGAACGGGTTATAGCCCAGTCCGCCGTACAGCTGTTTGGCGATTACGATCGCGAACAGACTGCCGATGACCGCGATCCACCAGGGAGCGAGTGGTGGCAAGGCCAGTGCCAGCAGGGCGCCGGCCAGCAGCGCGCTGCTATCGAGCAGGGTCGAACCTACTGCGCGTTTGCGCAGCATCAGCATGACGGCCTCTGCGGCCACGGCCGTGATACCGGCGATCAGCAGGTTGCACAACACACCCCAGCCAAACAGCCAGAAGAAGCAGGCCGTACCAGGCAGCAAGGCCAGCAACACCAGACGCATCATTGAAGCGACACTGTCGTTGACCGGCAGGTGTGGCGAACTCGAGGTCCTGAACTCCATCAGTCTTTATCCGCCTCCCGGTCCTGGCCGGCATTACGGCGGCGGTCAACGACCTCGATCAGGCTTCGTTGCTCATCAGTCAGGTTGTCGGTGTTGGCCGGTGTGTACGCCGCCTGTGCCTTCTTCTGCCTGACCCGCTCCAGGGCGGCCTGAATCGCGGCCTTGCGTGGATCGTCGCCATCACCCTTGCCGGTGACGGCGCCTTTACGCTTCGCCTGGCGCTCCTGTTTGATACGTTCCAGTCTTGCCTGACGGGCCTCATGACGCCGGCGGGCGATGTCGGCGGCCTTCTTCTGTTTTTCATCGGCCCAGATCGCGGTCTTGGCATGGCGGTAATACTGGACCAGTGGAATATGGCTCGGGCAGACATAGGCGCAGCAACCGCACTCGATGCAATCGAACAGGCCATAGTCCTGTGCGGCGTCATGGTCGCCGCTGCGTGCAAACCAGTAAAGCTGCTGCGGAAGCAGGTCGGCGGGGCAGACCTCGGTGCACTTGCCGCAGCGAATGCAGGGTTCTGCGGGTGGCGGTAATGGCATGCTCTGTGTGGTCACGGCCAGTATGCAGTTGGTCGTCTTGATAACCGGAACTGCGTCGCTGTGCACGGCATAGCCCATCATGGGGCCGCCGATCAGCAGGCGCTCGACAGCCTCGGTATAACCGCCGGCCGCTGCCACAACATCGCTGACCGGCGTGCCGATGAGCGTCTCGAAATTACCCGGGCTGTGTATACCCTTACCGGTGACGGTGACGATGCGCGATAGCAACGGCCGTCCGGCGCTGACGGCATGGTGGACGGCGGCGGCCGTGCCGACGTTCTGGCAGATGATGCCGATGTCCGCCGGCAGTCCCTGGCTTGGCACCTCGCGGCCGGTGAGTACCCTGATCAGCTGGCGTTCACCGCCGGTCGGATAGATGGCCGGCACCTCGACCAGCCTGATGTCGCCATCACCGTCCTCTGCAAGCGCAGTGCGCAAGGCCTGGCCGGCTGCCGGCATGTCGTCCTCGATGGCAAGCACACAGTGTTGCGGCTGCAGGATGTGTTGCAGGACACGGATACCCGCGATCACCTCAGCCGCGCGCTCGGTCATCAATCCCTGGTCACAGGCAATCCAGGGCTCGCACTCGGCACCGTTGATGAGCAGCAGTTCGATGTCGTGCCTGCGATCCAGCTTGCCCCCGGTCGGAAACCCGGCGCCGCCCAGCCCGACGATACCTGCCGCGCGGATTCGCCCGACCAGTTCGGCCGGGTCGGTGTTGCAGTAATCGACCGGCGCCAGTGCAGGCCCGGCGGTGTCTTCCCCGTCCGTGTCAATCACGATACAGGTTGCCGGCATGCCGGACGGGTGTGGTACCGGCCGTGCCTCGATGGCACTGATGGTGCCCGAGGTGGGGGCATGTACCGGTGCGCTGACGTGGCCAACCGGTTCGGCCAGCACGTCCCCGGCCAGCACACGGTCGCCTACCCGCACGTGACAATCGGCCGGTTCCCCGATGTGTTGCTGCAGCGGCAGCACCAGTTGCCGCGGGATGCCGGCAAAACGGATCGGCTGCCCTAGAGGGATGGCCCGGTGTCCTGCAAGGTGCAGCCCGCCGTTGAAGCGATACAGCCGGCTGAAGTCACCCAGTGGCGGCAGGGCGTGTGGGGATTTCGTTTCAGGCACTTTGCCGTACCCCGCCGATGGCCGCAGCGGGCAACGGCCATGACCAGCTGGCGGTAGTCGTGTCGAGCGGGACGATGTGTATGCATTCCACCGGGCAGGGCGGAATACACAGGTCGCAGCCGGTGCACTCGCTTTCAATGACCGTATGCATCTGCTTGGCGGCGCCGAGTATGGCATCGACCGGGCAGGCCTGGATGCACAATGTGCAACCGATACATACCTGCTCATCAATGCGCACAACGGTCTTTTCGCTGTGTTCGCCGTGCTCCGGGTTGAGCGGCTTGGGATCAACGCCAAGCAGGTCGGCCAGTGCCTGGATGGTCACACTGCCGCCCGGCGGGCACTGATTGATATCGGCCTCGCCGGCGGCAATGGCCTCGGCGTAGGGACGGCAGCCGGCATAGGTGCATTGCCCGCACTGTGTCTGTGGCAGCAGGGCATCGATCTGATCAACGACCGGGTCACTCTCCACGCGAAAGCGGATGGCCGCATAACCCAGTACCAGCCCGATAATGACGGCAAGCAGGCCCAGTGCAATGAGTGCGATCAGCATGACAATTTATAATCAGCCCCCTCTCCCTCAGGGAGAGGGGAGTCAAATGGAAAAAATGATTTTACTGTTATCCCCTCATCCCGGCCTTTTCCCGAAGCACCCGAAAAGCGGGCATAAAGGAGAAGGGAATGTGGTACTGCCTGTGGACGTTGCAGGGTGAACATGTGCATGATTCAGCCCTTGACCAGTCCGGAAAAACCCATGAAGGCCAGCGACATCAGGCCGGCTGTGACCAGTGCAATGGCGGAGCCGCGAAAGGGCTCCGGTACGTCGGCAACCGCGATACGCTCGCGAATCGAGGAAAACAGGATCAGCACCAGCGAGAACCCGACAGCTGCACCGAAACCGTAGACAGCCGATTCGATGAAGTTGAGTTCCTGCTGTACGTTGAGCAGTGCCACACCCAGTACCGCGCAATTGGTGGTAATCAATGGCAGGAAAATACCCAGTACCTTGTACAACAGCGGGCTGGTCTTGTGCACCACCATCTCGGTGAACTGCACCACCGCGGCAATGACCAGGATAAACGTGATGGTGCGCAGGTACTCGAGTCCGAATGGTTCCAGCAGAAACTCGTTGGCCAGAAAACTGCAGATCGATGACAGGGTCAGGACGAAGGTCGTCGCCAGCGCCATGCCGGTGGCCGTATCGACACTGCGCGACACGCCCATGAACGGGCACAGCCCGAGAAATTTCACCAGGACAAAATTATTGACCAGGACAGTGCTAACGAGAATCAGGGCCAGTTCAGTCATCGCTATTTGCGTATCACATACTCAAGAAGCTGTAAGAGCGGGTCGCATCCGAATTATCTCCTTTGTCATCCCCGCGTAGGCGGGGATGGCGATAATTCTTGCGTGCTCGCGGTGTATTCCTGCAATGTATTTATTTATGCTTGATAGAACAATAGATAAGGCGTCTATTTAACCCGCATCCCCGGTTGTGCACCGGCATCCGGATGCAGGATAAACAATTCAGTTCCACCCGGGCCGGCGGCCAGTACCATGCCCTCGGAAACGCCAAAGCGCATCTTGCGGGGCGCCAGGTTGGCCACCATGACGGTCAGTTTGCCCTCCAGGGCAGCGGGGTCATAGGCCGACTTGATGCCGGCGAACACGTTGCGCGACTCACCGCCGAGGTCGAGTGTCAGCTGCAGCAGTTTGTCGGCACCTTCCACGTGTTCGGCCTTCATGATGCGCGCGATGCGCAAATCAAGTTTGGCGAAGTCATCGAATGTAATGGTCTCGGCGATCGGGTCTGCGGTGAGTGCTCCGCTACTTGAGGCTGCCGGTGCAGCGCTGCTTTCAAGATGTTCTTTCGAATCTTCCAGCATGGCGTCGATTTTCTCCTGTTCCACGCGCGTCATCAGTGGCTTGAAGGTATTGATCCGGTGTCCGGTCAGCGGTTCCCCGATCGCCGACCAGCGGGTCTCCGGTAAGTTCAGGAATGCCTCTACTTCCGCCGCCATCGCCGGCAGGATCGGCTGCAGATATGTCATGAGGACGCGAAACAGGTTGAGACCGGTACTGCAGACGGCCTGCACCTCCTGCTCCCTGCCCGCTTCCTTCGCCAGCATCCAGGGCTTGTGCGTGTCGATATACTGGTTCGCCCGGTCGGCCAGCGCCATGATCCGGCGCACGGCCTGACTGTAGGCGCGCTGCTCATAGGCAGCCGCAATATCATCGCCGGCTGCAATGAAGTCGCGGTACAGCACCGGTTCGGAGCAGCTGTCAGCAAGCATGCCGGCGAAGCGCTTGTTGATGAATCCCGCGCAACGGCTCGCGATATTCACAACCTTGCCGACCAGGTCGCTGTTTACGCGCAGCAGGAAGTCCTCGAGGTTGAGGTCGATGTCATCCACACCGGCACCGAGCTTGGCGGCGAAGTAATAGCGCAGATATTCAGGGTTCAGGTGTTTGAGCCAGGTGCTGGCCTTGATGAAGGTGCCGCGTGACTTGGACATTTTCTGTCCGTCAACGGTCAGGAAGCCATGGGCGAATACGGCGGTGGGCATGCGGAAGCCCGCGCCGTGCAGCATGGCCGGCCAGAACAGGGTGTGGAAGCGCAGGATATCCTTGCCGATGAAGTGATACAGCTCGGCCCGGCTGTCCGTGCCCCACCACGTATCGAAGTCCTTGCCGGTCCGGTCACAGTAATTTCTGCAACTTGCCATGTAACCGATCGGTGCATCCAGCCAGACATAGAAGTACTTGCCCGGCGCATCCGGTATCTCAAAGCCGAAGTAGGGCGCATCGCGCGAGATGTCCCAGTCATGCAAGCCGGTGGACAGCCATTCGTCCATCTTGTTCGCGACTTCCGGCTGCGTGGACTCGCTGACAAAGGCACGCAGCAATTCCTCGAAGTCCGTCAGTTTGAAAAAGTAATGCTCGGAATCCTTTTTCACCGGCGCCGCGCCGCTGAGCACGGAGCGGGGATTTTTCAGTTCCCCTGCGTCATAGGTGGCACCGCACACTTCGCAGTTGTCCCCGTACTGATCATCCGTGCCGCAGCGCGGGCAGGTGCCCTTGATAAACCGGTCCGGCAGGAACATCTGCTGTTCAGGGTCGAAGAACTGGCTGATGGTCCGGCGAACGATATGGCCATCATCGCGCAGTGCCAGGTAAATCTGCTCGGCCAGGCTGCGGTTCTCGTCCGAATGGGTCGTGTAGTAGTTATCGAAGTCGATGCCAAAACCGGCGAAGTCGGACTGGTGCTCATCGGCCACGCGGGCAATCAGTGCCTCCGGTGTGATCCCTTCCTGCTGCGCGCGCAGCATGATCGGGGTGCCATGGGCATCATCGGCGCACACGTAGGTGCAGTCGTGGCCGCGCAGTTTCTGAAAGCGGACCCAGATGTCGGTCTGGATGTACTCGACCAGGTGCCCTATATGGATCGGCCCGTTGGCATAGGGCAGGGCACTGGTGACCAGTATTGTGCGGTTTTCCTGACTCATTCTCGGCTTGGGGACTAACACCCTGAAAGAACTATAGATAAGCGCACTAGTATGCCATAGACCGAATCAGGGGGGTCAGCGTCCTAAATAAATGGG
>JBATGJ010000037.1:0-2060 GCA_049665685.1 Gammaproteobacteria bacterium | reverse complement strand
TCTCCAGCACTACCGCGGCACTGGCGTAGCTGGTGCCACACAGGCCGTCGATACCGGTCAGCTCACCGGGCAGGGTAAAACCCAGCACCTGCTCCTCTCCATCCTCGGTAATGCAATAGGACTTGATGGCACCGGAGCGCAGTGCGAACAGGGCGTGGCTCTTGTCACCGGGACGAAACAGGTGCTGGCCAGGCTGAATGGGCTGCTGGCGCAGGATGATTTCATCCAGCCGCTCCATTTCATCCTTGCACATGCCATGCGGCAGGCACAGATCAGCAAGCGAACAGTTCTGGCAGGAAACCTTCAGCTCATGCAAATTCAACGTTTTCTTTTTATTTGTCATTACATCCATCGCACTGCCTGCAAATCAGGATATTATTCTGTCAGAATATATTTGTTCTATTATACTCGCTGCCGCATCACAGACTAATTACTTGTTTATACAGCAGTCTAGCCACAAATTAAACTTTCGTCACTGATTCCGGCTGGCCAGGCGGCCTCACCGGCCAGGAGCCATAGCACCGTGTACGCGCGCGCCGCAGAAAAACTATACCAATTCAGAGATAAATTCCCCGGAATCCGTCTGGCTGGTGGTCTTACCGGGCTGGAAAAAGAGAGCCTGCGCGTAGGTCCGGACGGCGCCATTGCCCAGACAGCGCATCCAGCCAGCCTCGGTTCCGCGCTCATGCACCCCTGGATCACCACGGATTATTCCGAGGCACTGCTGGAATTCATCACCCCGCCGCTGGACAGCCCGCTGGAGGCCCTTGCCTTCCTGCGCGAAGTGCAGCATTTCGTCTACCGGAAACTCGACGATGAACTGCTCTGGTCCGCCAGCATGCCCTGCGTGGTGGAAGGTGAGGAACGTATCCCGCTGGCCCGCTATGGCAGCTCGAATATCGGCCAGATGAAAACGGTCTACCGGCGCGGCCTGGGCCACCGCTATGGCCGCGTCATGCAGGTGATAGCCGGCGCCCATTACAACTATTCGTTTCCGGACGCCTTGTGGCCACCGCTGCAGTCGCTCGAGGAAGACATGCGGCCTCTGCAGGACTACATTTCCGAATGCTATTTCGGTCTGATCCGCAACCTGCAGCGCATCGGCTGGATCGTACCCTACCTGTTCGGCACCTCCCCCGCCGTATGCAAATCTTTCCTGTGCGGCAAACCGACAAAGCTGGATGAATACAATGCCAACAGTTATTACGGCCCGTATGCGACGTCCCTGAGGATGTGCGACATCGGCTATCAGAATTCGCACGAAGACGAGATCGGCTTCAAGGCCCGCTACGACAGTCTGGACAGCTATGTCGACAGTCTCACCATGGCAATCGAGTCGAATTGCCCGCGCTACGAAAAAATCGGCGTCAAGGTCGATGGTGAATACCGCCAGCTTAATTCCTGCATGTTACAGATCGAAAACGAGTACTACAGCTCGGTCAGACCCAAGCAGGTCCCCGAAGCAAACGAAAAACCGGTGCATGCACTCAAGCGACGCGGTGTCCGCTATGTGGAACTGCGCTCGCTCGACATCAACATGTTCGAGCCGACGGGTATCAGTACCACCCAGTGCCGTTTCCTGGAAACGCTGATGGCGTTTTGCCTGTTCCAGGACAGCCCGGTCATCGACTATGCCGGCCGTACGGAGATCGACAAAAATCTGGATGCCGTCTGCTATCGTGGTCGGGAACCGGGCCTGGTACTGCAACGCAACGGCGCCACGACCACCCTGCAGCAATGGGCAGGTGATCTCTGCAAGGCCATGCTCCCGTTTGCCGACGCGCTCGATTCAGATGTAAACGGCCGCCGGTACCGGGATGCCATTGAGGAACAGCTCGCAGCGATCAACGACCCGGAAAAAACCTATTCTGCCAGGGTCCTGTCCCAAATGCGCGCCCACGACGAAGGCTACTACCACTTCGCCAAGCGTATGTCACTGCAGCACCAGAAGTATTTTCTCGATCTGCCCTCTAACGAGACACGGTTTCGTGAATTCGAGCAGACTGTACAGCAATCGATCGCCGACCAGCAGGCGATCGAGCAGGCGGACACGCTGTCGT
>JBATGJ010000036.1:0-11979 GCA_049665685.1 Gammaproteobacteria bacterium | reverse complement strand
GCCTGGGCGAGTGCAATACTCGCTTCCAGATTCTCGGAAACGGCAAGTCGTGCGCCTTGTACCTGCAGACTCTGGCAGCGTTCCAGGTCTTGTCCACGTGCCAGTATATCCAGCTTTGGAAACGTACGGTGCAGAGAAGAGACCACCTGTTCTGCCTCTTGAAAGTCATCAATTGTGACAATGATAAGGCCCGCGTCGCCCACCCCTAAACTTTTCAGAACATCGGGCTATCGCGCATCCCCGTAAAACACAGGGTGGCCCGCGCTCCGCTCCCGCTTGACCTGGAGGGTACCCAGCCCGAAGACCATACGTCGCATCAACCACAGGCGTGAGGATTTGAGCTCAATGCCAATGACAAACAGGAGCAGCACCACGCCGTGTTCAGCCAGATGGCTGATCTCAGCTCCATTGTCGATTAAGCCTAGTGCTGACGGCCCCACCACAACCCCGGCTATGAGAAAACCCGGTACAGTACCGAGCCCTGCGAAACGGGATAACGGCACAGCTATGACGGCTGCAGCCAGGAGAATAATAATGTCTGTAAGGTAGGCCAGGTTCATCGTGTGATATCTGTAGCTAACAATCACAGTCCGCAAAGATAGTAAAAAGGATTCATCATTATCCTTGTTTTATGTATTCAAAAGCGCGATGACAATTCCCATTAACAGAAGCAAAGTAACTGCGAGGGTCCAGCTTTGTAGAGAATGCTCACCAGCGTCCAATGCTTTCTGCCACCCGCGGACCTGCAGGAGGCGGCCCATGATTCCGCCTGCAACACTAGCCCGACGACTACAAATCCAGGCCCACATCATCTGCCGTGGTGCCGCCAGCATGCGATCCGCTGGCATCGGACCACGCAGGACACGCCACAGCCCTGCGACCAAGGTCAACAGGAGGAACAGCGCCGTACCCGAATACAACACCTCCATCGCCATTCACTCCTCCAGCGTGACCGGCGTTATGAAGCCGGGTGGCTTGATCGCGAGTACGGAGCAGTCAATCTGGTTCAGAATCGTCTCCGCCGTATTGCCCATGATGAATCCGGGAACACCGGTGCGGGCCACAGTGCCCATAACGACAAGATCGGCCTCGATCCGTTTGGCCAGTGCCGGAATCTCTTTACGGGCCAACCCCTTTACCAGATGCGTTTGCAGTTTGAGATAGTCCAGGGCATCCTGCCCCAGATCGCCGGTTACCTCGCGTATCAACCCGTCCAGACTGGCCTCGCACTGCCGCCTCACCTGTTCAACATAGGCAATGATTTCGTCCTCCGGCGTATGCATAAACGTGCTGCGCATGACGCTCTCGCCGATCGCCTCCCAGGCATGCACGATATGCAGTTCGGCAAACTCGGATACCGCCAGACAGCTGGTCATTTCAATAATCTGCCGGTTCAGCGCATGTCGTGATTCCAGCTCCACCGGCGGATGCTCATCGCCTACATCAACCGCCGCCAGGATGCACCGGTAGGCCTTCGGCGCTTGCGGCTTGATGAGCCACACCGGGCAGGGGCACTTGCGCAACAGATGCATGTCGTCACTGCCGAATAACCGGTCCATCCAATCCCGATGTTCGGGAATCTTGATCACCAGGTCGTGCCCGTTGCGCAGTACCTCGCGGATGATTTCCAGAAAAGGCACGCCTGTTAACACCTTCGATTGGATCTCGATCCGTGTGCGGTAAGGATCGACCAGGGTTTCCAGCCCCTGCGTATGCTCGCTCACCGTCGCGGCCTGCAGGGCGGCAGATATCGGCCCACCCTCCGGCATCCCGATGCCGGCCGTCACCCGCTCGGCAACATCAACGACCGTCAGGCTGGCCTGGTTGTTCTCGGCCAGCGCGACGGCCCGCTCGAACGCAGCGTCGCCCTTTAGCCCGGAATCAGCGACAAAAAGGATGTTTTTGAAACGTCTCATATCACCCCTCACTCTCATCAACGATCAGATTCAGCCCAACCAGCCGCGCCACACGCGCCTCGATCAGCGTCAACTCTGAGGCAAAAGCAACCGTGTGATCGAGAACATGGACCCGCAGGCGATCGTCTTCCAATTCAGCACTCAATGTACCCGGCAGCAGGCTGACCGTATTCGCCATGAACACCCGCGGAAGACCCGGCGGCAACCGCCACCGATGGTCAAACAACCCCGGCGAAATCGGTAGCAGGGGTTGCAATGCTCGTCTGGCTACATCCACTCCGCCGTACAGGGAGCGCCAGAGAAAAAACGGGACAAAGTGTACGATCCTGGACAAGGACCAGGAAACACCAGGCAATAGCGCCCCGCTGGCGAGCACCGCGAACACTATCACCGGCGCACCTACCAGCCATGAATGCATTGCACCATCCGTAAGTATCTACCACAACAGGGCGAACAGTACTGCTCGAAAAGCGAATCTTCCAAACCCCATCTTATGTCACCTGCTCCTGTTTCTGTCTGCACGCCGCATGACTGCCTTCTCCAGCTCAACGAGAAACAGCACCGAGGATGCAACCAGGACAATGCGCACCCACATCGTGGCATCAATAGCCGTCGTTCCGAACAAGACCTGCATTGGTCCCAGGTAGGTAAAGCAGAGCTGGAAGACAATGAGTACGCCGACCGCAATCAGCGCATAACGATTTCCCAGCAAGCCATCGAGACTGAGTACATTCTCCTTGATGTATCTGGAATTGAACAGATAGAAGATCTCGAACATGACCAGCGTATTCACTGCAACAGTGCGCGCCAGTTCAATGCTTCCACCCTGTTCGCGTGTCCAGAGAAACAAACCGAATGTGCCTGTTACCAGTATGAGTGACACAAAGGTGATCCGCCAGATAAACAAGCCCGTCAGCACCGGTTCACGGGGATCGCGGGGTGGGCGCTGCATAATATTCCGTTCCGCTGGCTCAAATGCCAGCGCCAGAGCCAGGGTGACTGCGGTAATCATATTGACCCAGAGAATCTGCACCGCAGTAATCGGCATCATGCGGCCAAGCAGTATAGCGGCAATGATAGTCAGTGCTTCGCCACCATTGGTCGGCAAAATGAAAAGGATGGCCTTCTTGAGGTTGTCATAGACAGTACGCCCCTCTTCCACAGCATGGACGATCGACGCAAAATTATCGTCCGCCAACACCATCTCCGCGGCTTCCTTGGCGACCTCGGTGCCGTTCTGGCCCATGGCGGTCCCGACATCGGCACGCTTCAATGCAGGTGCATCATTCACTCCGTCGCCGGTCATGGCTACTACATGGCCATTGGCCTGCATCGCCTTGACCAGCCGCAGTTTATGTTCGGGACTGGATCGGGCGAAGATGTCTACTTCATCGACAATAGCCCGTAACGCGTCCTCATCCATGGTTTCCATAGCGTGACCGGGCAACACTTTTTCACCGTCACCGATATTCATTTGCGCGCCGATCGCAACGGCAGTCACGGCATGATCACCGGTAATCATTTTCACCTGTATCCCGGCGGACTGGCACTGGCGCACGGCCTGGATTGCATCTTCCCGCGGCGGGTCGATCATACCTACCATGCCCATCAGGGTCAGGCCGGTTTCAAGGTCTGCAAACTGCAGCTCACGGTGACCATCCCCGACGGATTTAACGGCAATGGCAAGTACACGCTGGCCCCGGCGCGCCATGGCATCTATCTGCTGATGCCAATAACCGGGGTCGATCGGGATATCGTCGCCACGGGATCTCTGCAACGTACACATTTCCAACAGCCGTTCCGGCGCGCCCTTGATGTAGGCAAAACCGTGCCCGTTGTGTTCATGGTGCAATGTGGCCATGAAGCGATGTTGGGATTCGAAAGGAATCACGTCGGTACGCGGCCACATTTCCTGCTCGAAAGACGGATCCAGTCCCGCCTTGATACCCAGGGTCAGCAGCGCTCCTTCGGTTGGATCGCCCTGCAGGACCCATTCACCGAGATGCATTTGCAAGGCAGCGTCATTGCACAACAAGGTCGCGCGCGTCAGCTCGGAAAGGATGGGGTGGTCTTCCAGCACGATTTCCCTGTCGTCGAACAGGAAGCCTCCATGAGGGTCGTACCCTACACCGGTTACCTGAAACAGGCCGGTGGCCGTCGCAACGGATTGTACAGTCATCTCGTTGCGTGTCAGAGTACCGGTTTTGTCGGAACAGATGACCGTAACCGAACCCAGTGTCTCGACCGCTGGCAGGCGCCGGATGATGGCATGACGATGCGCCATTCGCTGCACGCCGATGGCCAGCGTGATGGTCATAATCGCAGGCAAACCTTCCGGGATCGCGGCCACCGCCAGACCCACCGCTGCAAGGAACATCTCCGCAGTCAGGTAATCCCGGACCACGGTGCCAAACACGAAAGTTACCGCAGCGATTGTGATGATAACTCCGGTGAGCCAGCGGGCAAATTGTGACATCTGGCGCAGCAGCGGCGTGGTCAGCGTCTCCACCCGCGCCAGCAGGGTACTGATCCGGCCGATCTCGGTACGGGCACCGGTTGCAACCACCACGCCACTACCCTGTCCATAGGTGACGAGTGTGCCCGAATACGCCATACTGCCGCGGTCACCCAATACTGCGTCGTCTGCCACTGGCTCAATGCACTTTTCCACCGCGACAGATTCGCCGGTAAGCACGGATTCCTGGATCTGCAGACTCTTGACCCGGAACAAACGCAGGTCCGCAGGGACCTTGTCGCCTGACTGCAGAAACACCACATCGCCTGGCACCAGCTCGTCGGAAGGTATGGTCAGACGCTGCCCGTCGCGCAGCACCATTGCCTGCGGCGATAACATCTGGCGTATTGCCTTCAGAGCATTCTCCGCCTTGCCTTCTTGCACGAAACCAATTATGGCATTGACAACAACAACACCCAGTATCACGCCCGCATCCACCCAGTGCCCGAGCATGGCCGTGACGCCACTGGCGGCAAGCAATACATAGATCAACACATTATGAAATTGATAAAAGAAGCGTACTAGCGGACCACGTGTCCTGGCCTCCGGCAATCGATTCGGCCCATACTCGCCAAGGCGGAGATTCACTTCATCTTTAGCAAGACCGTCCGGGCCTGCATCCAGCCGCGTGAACACCTGCGCATTCTCCAGCGCGTGCCAGGGATTGGAATCATCAGCCGGTTTGCCGGATTGACCGGCTACACCTTTAACTACCTTGAGTGTCCGGCGCGTGACGACAGCGCCAACAAGGCCCAGAACGACGAGCAAGACGAGGACAATCAGCCACTCGATGACAGGAAGGTCAAAGTGCCAGGTCAGATCCTCATTCATCTGAATTCCCTCATTCGCAGTAAAACCACCGCCCCTCAAAAGGTCACCCGATTTCCATAAGCATTATCTCTATTACCGATAGTCCTCCGCAATAACAGTATTTCAAAACCTGATTGGCTGCGCTCAACCGTGTGCTGCAGCTTGCAGGCGATTACCGTATCGTCCATAGAACCATTTCATGACAAAGGGCGGCATTAGTGTAGTGAGCGCGATAACAATCACCATACCTGCGTAGATTTCATTACTGAATATATCGCTTACCCTTCCTAACTCGGCGAAAATGAGACCAACTTCTCCACGGGGTATCATGGCCACACCAATCACCCAACGTGCAGTCCAGGGTTCCTTGATAAGAAATGCACCCACGAGCTTACCAACAATAGCTGCGATCAGCAGCGATAGCGAAAATCCCCAGATAAAGGTCGAATCCCAATCGATCTCACGCAGGTTGAGTGAAAGTCCCACGTACACGAAAAATATTGGTGTAAACAGATGAACAATGGGCTTCATCTGGTCCTCGATGCGGTGCGCGAAACTCTCATCGGTGTGCAGGGCGACACCCAATGGCAGAAAGAAACGTCTCGAGAGAGCCAGGCCGGCGGCAAACCCACCAAGTAACTCCGGTGCCCCCAGGACATGAGCCAGCCAGGCGAAGAACAGTACCAGCGATACGATGGTGGTAGGGAGTAGACCGGGGATCTCGCTGACCACATCAAACCGCCTGATGATCAATGAAATCAACTTGGCGGCTACGGGCGCCAGGACGAAGAACGCGCCCACGAACGCAAGTACTTTGCCGGCGTTGAGCAGGCTCACCCCGCCGCCGATGGAGAACTCGTAGAGTAGCGCTAACAGCACGACTCCCAGCACGTCGTCCAATACGGCAGCACCCAATACAATCTGCCCCTCAGGGGCCTGCTGACGTTTGAGATCAGACAATACACGCACTGTAATGCCGATACTGGTGGCCGTGAGGGTGCCACCGATGAACAGCGACACCAGCAGCGACAGACCGAACACCCAGTAGCCCAGCGCGAAACCCAATACCAGCGGCAGCACAAAGCCCGCTATCGCCACGATGAAGGATTTCAGTCCGGTACGCACCAGGCGTTTGACATCGGTCTCCAGCCCGACCTCAAACAGCAGCAGGATAATACCGATCTCCGCCATCAGCTTGATGGCCTCTACCGGTTCGATCCAGCCCAGCAGGCTTGGTCCCAATACCACGACCGCGAACAACTCGCCGATCACTGACGGTGCCTGCAAACGCGTCGCCAGTTCCGCGAATATCCGTGCCGTCAGAAGAATGACCAGCAGGTAAAGAAAAAAGTCATGGGTTTCCATCAAATATTCACCCGGTTCTCATCGTTCACCGACCCACCACAGTCAGACAAATCCGCCTACGCCAGCCAGTATCGATGCGACAAGAACCCCCGTCTTCGCCATCAGCAGATATTCCGGTTGACCAGCAAACCCCAGTTCAGCGGTGAATATCGACATGGTGAAGCCGATCCCGGCCAGCAGAGCCACACCGGCGATCTGACTAAAGCGGGTCTGTGCAGGGAGCTGCGCAATGCCCAGCTTGAGCGCAAGCCAGCTCGCCCCGACAATGCCGAGGAATTTTCCTACTACCAGCCCAAACACCACGCCCAGAGTGACCGGGTGAGTCAGGGTTGCGCCTAAGGCTCCAATATCTATGGGTATGCCGGCATTGGTGAACGCGAATATGGGGATTACCAGGTAAGCCACCGGCAGATGCCAGACGTGCTCCAGTCGCTGCAGCGGAGCTTCAACGCTGTGCACCCGATTTTCCAGGGTCTGTACCACAGCGCGCAGGCTATCGTTGGTCATGATGCTTCTGCCCGGTTGAAGGCTGTCATCAAAACGCTGCATCAGCTCCCGGACGCGTTTACTGAAAAGCTCCGGTTTGTACTTGGGGATAGCCGGCACCGACAGGGCACCCAGAATACCGGCCAGGGTGGCGTGCACACCGGATTGCAACAAGGCAGGCCATAGAATCACGGCGACTATAAAATAGGGTATGACTTTACGAATACCGATCATGTTGAACACTAACAGCAGGGCAAAAAGTCCGACGGCAGCTCCCAACGGGCCGAGCGCAATGGTTTCAGTATAAAACACGGCAATCACGACAACTGCGCCCAAGTCATCCACAATAGCCAGAGCCACCAAAAAGGTGATCAACGCCTTGGGTACACGGCCGGCCAACAGAATTAACGCACCGATGGCGAAGGCGATATCGGTGGCCATGGGAATCCCCCAGCCACGGGCCGCGTCACCTTCGGGGTTGATTGCAAAATAGATCAGGGCCGGAACGACCATACCCCCTGCTGCTGCCGAGATGGGTAATGTTGCCTGACGCAGAACCGCCAGTTAACCCACCAGAATCTCGCGCTTGAGTTCCAGCCCCACCACAAAGAAAAACAGCGCCATTAAGCCGTCATTAACCCAATGGTGTAATGACTTCTCCAACGTCCAGCCACCGATATTGATCCCGACAGGTGTGTGTACCCAATGCTGATAGACCCCTGACAACCCACTGTTGGCTAGCACCAGTGCAAGGATCGCCGAACCCATTAGCAACAAGCCACTGGTGGTCTGACAATGGATAAACTCCTCGAAAGGGGTGAGTATTTTGTCGAAGGTTTTCTCCCACGGGGCGTGAAAAACGCCTTTTTCCATAGCGCGTCCTGATACTTCACCTTGTTCGTTTATACTTTTTTTCTGCTTCTTTTTCGTTCACGTAGCCGTGTGGCATCCCGAAACAGCCACTCCCGCGCCATCTCGGTGATCGCGACCACAGCCGGATGGGATATCTTGCGCTCAACGGAAATCGCGTAGAAGTGATCGCGCACTTCATCCGTTTGACCAATGGCTACTACGTCGTACTGTTTTTCTACTTCCGCCGCAATGGGTGTAGGCGCGATGAATACCCCGGCCCCGGCCCTACCGAAGGCCTTCATCAGAGCGCTGTCGTCGAACTCACCGACGATCCGGGGGTGGATATGCAGCCCGTCAAACCACTGCACAAGACGGCTGCGTACCACGGTCACTTCTCCTGGCAACAGCAAAGGTGCGCCACTAAGGCTGTGTGGAAATTTTTTGCCGAGCTTGCGCGCCAGACGAGGAACCGCAAAAAAGGTGATACCGCAATCACCGAGCGGGTGATTGAAGCCGCGCACGTTCACACCCGGTGGTATGGGACCATCTGCGATCACCAGATCTACCCGGTGTACGGCCAGCTCGGCCAGCAGGGATTCGATGGAGCCCTCCCGGCAGACAATACGTACAGGCTCAGGTAACTGCAGTGCCGGTGCCAACAAACGATAGGCAATGGACTTCGGCACCACATCCGCTACTCCCACTTTAAATAGCAGCGGCCTCCCATCCGGGAGATTGCGCACCATTTCTTCCAGCTCGCCTCCCAGTGAAAAAATCTCGTCAGCATAGCTCAACACCAGCCGCCCGGTCTCCGTCAGTTCCAGATTACGCCCGACCCGGGTAAACAGGGCTTCGCCAAGGTGCTCTTCCAGCAAACTGAGTTGCCCGCTAATGGTCTGGGGCGTCAGATTGAGGCGCTCGCTGGCGCGGGCGATGCCGCCCTCCTTTGCCACCGCCCAGAAATAGTGAAGGTGTTTATAGTTAATCATCGCCCTGAGCACACTTCGATTAATACGAATATTATAGCAATAATAATCGACTTTTCCTTAGTTTAAAACCAGCCTACCCTAGTCCTCGACCATTACCCTAGCGAAACACCGGAGATAACGATGCAGATTAATATTCAAGCACGCAATTTTCCACTGACCGATGCCTTGCGCTACCACACTGAACAGCGCCTGGGCTTTGCCCTAAGCGCTAGTGACGACCACATCCAGCGCGTAACCGTGCGTCTGTCAGATATCAACGGCCCACGCGGCGGCGCGGACAAATGCTGTCATATTCAGGTGGCGCTCGCCCACCTGCCGGATGTGGTGATTGAAGATACAGAAGCTGATCTCTACGCCGCGATCGACCGAGCAGCCGATCGCGCGGGTCGCACGGTTGGGCGTCGGGTAGTGCGGCAGCGAATCAAGGACCGCTCATCCGGCCTGCATCACATGCAATCTAAATGCGAATTTCACAAACCGAATTAATTGATCTGATTGGAGACAATCCACAATGAATACGTCAATGACGAACACAACGGTCCGCACCCAAGCGGCCGTGCTAGCCACTAACAAGGTAATCCGTAACACCTATACGTTACTGTCCATGACACTGCTGTTCAGTGCGTTGACAGCGGGCATTTCAATAACCTTGAACCTGCCCCACCCCGGCTTGTTGCTGACACTGGGTGGCTACTTTGGTCTGCTGTTCGCCACCGCCAGGTTTCGTAACAGTAGCCTGGGGCTCGCGTTCGTGTTCGCCCTGACCGGATTTATGGGGTATACCCTGGGGCCGATCCTCAATGCCTATATGGCACTGCCCAATGGTGGCCAGGTGGTGATGACCGCCATGGGTGCCACCGGCGCCATCTTCCTCGGCTTGTCGGGCTACGCGCTGACCACACGCAAGGATTTCAGTTTCATGGGTGGTTTTCTGATGGTCGGCATTCTGGTCGCCTTCATGGCTGGCCTGGGTGCAGTGTTCTTCGAGATGCCCGGATTATCATTGGCGGTATCTTCAATGTTCGTGCTGCTGATGGCAGGCCTGATACTGTACGAGACCAGCAACATCATTCACGGCGGCGAAACCAATTACATCATGGCTACCGTCACACTGTTCGTCGCCATCTTCAACCTGTTCACCAGTCTGTTGCACCTGCTGGGATTCATGAATGGTAATGAATAGAGACGCAACCCAAACCTGTCAGTATCGGGAACATTGAATGAAGCATCCTGGACACCGGAAGGCGGCATCGCCTGTATGCACAGAATGAAGAGGCAAGGAATATGGCACTCGTCAATATGCGCGACATGCTTTATCACGCTTACCGCAAAGATTATGCTGTGGGGGCCTTCGACCTCGTCAGTCTTGAGTTTCTGGAAGGCATCATGGCTGCGGCCGAGCGTTGCCGCTCACCAGTAATCCTGAGTCTGGCGGAGTCCCACTTCGACTACTTTGATTTTGAGCTAATCATGCCTGCGGTGGAAGCTGCGGCCCGGCGCTCTTCGGTACCGGTAGCGATCCATCTAGACCATGGGTCGGACCTCAAATCTGCGATTCGCGCCATCAACCTGGGTTGCAACGGCGTGATGGTCGATGCCTCCCATGAATCCTTCTCCGATAACATTCGTAGCACATCTGCTGTAGTAGCTATGGCCCACGCCTGCGGTGTGCCTGTGGAGGGCGAACTGGGCTATGTGCCAGGTGTAGAAGGTGAAGATGCAGAACGTCACCCCGGTGAGATTGCCTATACCACAGTGGAAGAGGCAAAGAGCTATGTGGAACAAGCCGGCGTGGACTTTCTTGCTGTTTCCATTGGCACCGTGCACGGCCGTATGAAAGGTGAACCCAAATTAAACTACCAACGATTGGCACAGATTAACGAAACTCTGGGAATTCCGTTGGTTATTCACGGCGGCACGGGATTGAGCGATGATCAGTTCCGACAGCTAATCGCCAATGGAGCGGCCAAGATCAACTACTACACGGCACTCGCCGATGCGGCCGGCACACAGATTCGAACCAATGCCAGGAACAATCAAAAAAGTGGTGGCCACACCAGCCTGATGGAGGGTGTTAAAGATGTTATTTGCGCTGAAGCGGAGCGTTGCATGCGCCTGTGGGGAAGTAATGATCGTGCTGCGGAACTCCTGGCCCAATGCACACCCTGGGCTCCAGTAGAGCACCTGATCATTTACAACGTAACCGGGGTAGCTACGCAGGAAATAAATGCTATGATGGCAGAGGGTCGGCGGGTGCTTAGCGCCATTCCTGGTGTACGAGAGGCAGTCACTGGCCGTGCGGTGAAAGAAGATGCGAAGTATCACTACACCTGGTTGGTGCGTTTCTGTCATCCAGCGGTCATCGATAGCTACCGTGATCATCCGGCACATGTGGCCTTTTCCAATGACTTGTTTCGGCCCGTGGCCGGTGAACGCATAAGCATCGATTACCGGACAATCGAATCGATCTTTACTCAGGGTAGTTTCACCGAAAACCCGTGAACGGAATATTAATGCTTATGACCAAAATGAATCTTATGGTCGCCGCAGTCTTCGCAGTTTCAATGGTTGGAACTGTCCAGGCCAGACTGACAACCGGAAACGATCTGATGCAGCACTGCATAGCCGCGCCCGACAGTTTCTGCGCTGGCTACGTCGGAGGGGTGATAGATACGAGTCACGCACTGTTTTGCATACCTCCCGATGCAACCAAAACGCAGATAATAAACATCATTATTACGTATCTGCGCGACCACCCGGAGAAGCTGGGCCTGTTCGCTCCCAGTTTGGTAATCAGGGCAACGCAAGCTGCGTTTCCGTGCAAGGATGACTGGTAGCCAGAGCTAAATTGAATTTAACGGCTGGCAGCGTGTCTGTGGTGAATTGTTAATCTCGCCGGAAATACCGATGCACCGGGCCTAATAATTTACCCTGCGCATGGTTAGACGCGCGAACAGAGCACCTGATTTTTAGCCAGTCTACACATATTTACTTGCTTTATTAATCAGTCACTTGCACTTCACTGGCAGTTCAAGTTAGCACAAAA
>JBATGJ010000035.1:0-19560 GCA_049665685.1 Gammaproteobacteria bacterium | reverse complement strand
ATACCAATCAGAGTAATCTTGTTCATGGGCCTCTCCTTTCTTTGTTCGGTAGAGCCAGTCTCTACCAAGGCCATTATGGGCCGCGATCCCTTCGGGATCTTTAAGGAGGGAGAGGTCCATACCATCTCCTACAGGCCCGATTAAAGCGCCTGCAATTCTTCCAGTGACCAGCGCGGCATGGCCTTGATACTGAGGCTCTCGTGCTGCCCCGCCTGCAGGCGCCGGTAGCCGGCATAGGCAATCATGGCACCATTATCGGTACAGAATTCCAGGCGCGGAAAACAGGCCTGCCCACCTTGTTGCTGGAGTAAGTCACCGAGGCGTTTGCGCAGGCGTGTGTTAGCGCCGACGCCGCCTGCGATAACCAGTGTTTGCAGGCCGGTTTCCTGCAGGGCGCGGCGGCACTTGATCGCCAGGGTATCGATCACCGCATCCTCGAATGCCCGGGCGATGTCGGCACGATCCTGCTCCGTATGCCCGGACTCGCGCCAGGTATTCAGGGCATAGGTCTTCAGGCCGCTGAAACTGAAATCCAGCCCCGTCCGGTCCGTCATGGGGCGTGGAAAACGGAAGCGCTTGGGATTGCCCGCCAGCGCCAGCTGCGCCAGTGCCGGGCCGCCGGGATACGGCAGCCCCAGCAGGGTGGCGGTCTTGTCGAAGGCCTCGCCAACCGCATCATCCACGGTATCGCCGAGCAACCGGTATTGCCCCAGCCCGCTGACTTCCACCAGCAGGGTATGGCCGCCCGATACCAGCAGTGCCAGGAACGGGAAATCGGGTGGATCCGGCTCCAGCATGGGCGCCAGCAGGTGCCCCTCCATGTGGTGCACGGCCACCGCCGGCACTCCCCAGGCCCAGGCCAGGCTGCGGCCCGCCGCCGCACCGACGAGTAAGGCACCCACCAGGCCTGGTCCGGCCGTGTACGCGACCCCGTCGATATCAGTAGATTTTATATTTGATTTATCAATGACTTGGCTTATAAGCGGCAGGAGCTTGCGGACATGATCCCGCGAGGCCAGCTCGGGTACCACGCCGCCATAGCGTGCGTGCAGTTCGACCTGGCTGTAGAGTGCGTGGCCGCGCAGGCCGCGCTCGCTGTCGTAGAGTGCGACACCGGTCTCGTCACAGGAAGTCTCGATACCGAGAATGATCATGGCTTGTATGGTAAGCGCCAGCGTCTGTTAAACAAGGAATTTTTGCCTTTTAGTCAATAGGTGTATAGAATTCGCAGCCCTTTTAACCAATCTGTTTGTGGTGTTGCATGCCCAATGTACGTGTAAAAGAAAACGAGCCGTTCGAGATCGCCCTGCGCCGCTTCAAGCGCTCCTGTGAAAAGGCCGGCATCCTGGCCGAAGTTCGTCGTCGCGAGTTCTACGAAAAGCCCACCCAGGAACGCAAGCGCAAGATGGCTGCGGCCGTGAAGCGCACCCAGAAGAAAGTCTCACGCGAGCTCGCCCGTCGCGTCCGCATGTATTAACTGTCCCGCACCCCCGTGTCCCTCAAGGAACGCATTCAGGAGGACATGAAGGCGGCCATGCGTGCGAAGGACAAAACACGCCTTGGCGCCATCCGCTTGATTCTCGCGGCCATCAAGCAACGCGAGGTCGACGAGCGCATCGAGCTCGACGACGCGCAGGTAATCGCCGTGCTCGACAAGATGGCCAAGCAACGGCGCGAGTCCATCAGCCAGTTCGAGCAGGCCGGTCGCGACGACCTGATCGCCCAGGAAAATGCCGAACTCGAGATTATTCAGCCCTACCTGCCGGCAGCGCTCGGTGAAGACGAGCTGAACGCCCTGATCGATGCCGCCATGCAAGCCACCGGTGCATCAACCATCAAGGACATGGGCAAGGTCATGGGTCAGCTGAAACCGAAGATCCAGGGCCGTGCCGACATGGGTGCAGTCAGCGCACTGATCAAGTCCCGCCTGCAGTAGCTATCACGTTAGAGTCCGGTCAATACGCCTCACCACAGAGATCACAGAGTACACAGAGAAAAGTTGCCTGCTACCGGCCAGCGATTCCCGCTCTGTAAACAGATTGTTTTGGTCACACACATAAATACACCGGCAGTCATATTTTCTATCAATCAGCAATAAACATCTGAATGAGATGGGTAATTGACTGTTTACCACAGCATTGTCAGCGTGCGGCATCAGCTCTCTATCCTCTGTGTACTCTGTGATCTCTGTGGTGGGGTTTTCCGAATTACAAACCGACCTTCAAGCGCTTCCCATCAGAACATTTCCCTTTTAACCTAGGATTTATGGCCGGCCGTATTCCACAGGCATTCATCGACGAGCTGCTCACGCGCACCGATATCATCGATGTGATTGAATCACGCGTGCCATTGAAAAAGGCCGGGCGTGAATACAAGGCCTGCTGCCCGTTCCACAACGAAAAGACCCCCTCATTCACCGTCAGCCAGGTGAAGCAGTTCTATCACTGTTTCGGCTGCGGTGAGCACGGTAGCGCCATCACCTTCCTGATGAACTACGAACACATGGAGTTCGTCGAGGCAGTCGAGGAACTGGCGCAACGCGCCGGACTCGAGGTCCCGCACGAGGCCACTGACAAGGCGCGCAGCGGGCCGTCTACACAACCACACTATGCCCTGCTGGAGAAGGTATCCGCCTGGTACCGCGAACAACTGCGCAGTCACCCGCAGGCGGGCCGGGCCGTAGAGTATCTGAAACAGCGCGGACTGACCGGTGAAATTGCGGCGCGTTTCAATATCGGCTATGCGCCACCCGGCTGGGAAAACCTGTCCGGTGCACTTGGCAGTGATGACACGATGCGCAAGCGGCTGCTGGAGCTGGGCCTGACCGTCAGGCGCGAGGGCGCCGAGGGTGCCTATGACCGGTTTCGCGACCGTATCATGTTTCCCATCCATGACCGCCGCGGACGCACCATTGCGTTTGGCGGCCGGGTACTGGATGACGCCACGCCGAAGTACATGAACAGCCCGGAATCCGCCGTATTCCACAAGGGGCAGGAACTGTACGGCTTGTATGAAGCACGCAAGGCCGTGCGGCATCTCGAGCGCATCGTGGTCGTCGAGGGCTACATGGACGTGGTGGCACTGGCGCAGTTCGGTATAGATTACGCCGTGGCCACGCTGGGTACTGCCACCACGCGCGAACACCTGGAACGCCTGTTCCGCACGGTGCCGGAGGTGGTGTTCTGTTTTGACGGGGACCGCGCCGGCCGCGACGCCGCCTGGCGTGCACTGGAAAATACCCTGCCGGTGCTGCGCGACGGACGCGAGGCACGCTTCCTGTTTCTGCCCGAAGGCGAGGATCCCGACTCGCTGATACGCAAGATCGGCAATGAAGGCTTCGAGGCGCAGCTGGCAGAGGCCACCCACCTGTCCGATTTCTTTTTTGACCGGCTGTCGGGGCAGCTTGATATGGACAGCATCGACGGTCGTGCCCGTCTGGTAAGCGTGGCGCGGCCACTGCTTGCACGCCTGCCGGATGGCATGTTCCGCCAGCTGATGGTCGAACGGCTCGCCGTGCTGGCACATACGGCTGCCGACTCACTCGCCGGTCACCTCGACCGTCCCGCGACCCCTGTCCAGCAGGCACCACGACCGGCCACGCCGCGACGTCGGCCACCCGAGGGTTTGGGCAAGAGCGCGGTGCGCATGGCGATCGAGATCCTGCTCTATCAACCGGATCTGGCCGGTCAGCTCGACGATTTGGAGTTCCTGCAGCAGTGTGACCTGGCGGGTGTTCCGTTACTGCTGGAGCTGCTGGCGCAGCTGCAGCAGCACCCCGGCCTGAATACCGGTGCCATCCTGGAGCACTGGCGTGACCGCGAGGAGGGGCGATTCCTGCACCGCCTGGCGGAATGGTCGCCGGGCGTTGAGACGCCCGAACTGTTACCGGACCTGCGCGGGTGCTTGAACGAAATTCAGCGGCAATTCATTGATTTACGTATCAATTATCTAAGTGAGGAAGAGCGGCACCGGCGCCTGAGCGATGCAGAACGGCGTGAATATGGCAATCTGCTGGTGAAAAGCCATACCTTCCGACAGGTTTAAATAGCCAAAAATTTGCAACCTATTAGACTTGTTTTGGTCTTGGCTGGTCTATATATAATCGATTATACTGCGCTGCTATTTTTCTTCCCCTTGACTTAACGGAAGTCGGGCAAACCGGTGCCCACGGATATCTATGGACAAAGACCAACAATCACGACTCAAGCGACTCATTCAAAAGGGTAAGGATCAGGGCTTCCTGACCTATGCCGAAGTCAACGATCACCTTCCCGAGGAAATCGTCGATCCCCAGCAGATCGAGGACATCATCGGCATGATCAACGACATGGGTATCCTCGTCCATGAGGTCGCACCGGATAACGACGCGCTGATCTTGAGTGGCACCACCAGCACCACCGATGATGACGCCGCCGAGGAAGCCGCCCAGAACCTGGTAACGGTCGACAGCGAGTTTGGCCGCACCACGGATCCGGTGCGCATGTACATGCGTGAAATGGGTACCGTTGAACTGCTCACGCGCGAGGGCGAAATCGTGATCGCCAAGCGCATCGAGGACGGCCTGAACCAGGTCCTGCTGGCCCTGTCCACCTACCCGGAGACGGCAGCTACCCTGTTGCGTGGCTACCAGCGCGTCGAGGCCGGCGAAATGCGCCTGAACGACCTCATCTCCGGTTTTATCGACCCGAATGCCGTCGAAGAGGACATACCCGAACCACAGATGCCGCAGAGTGCAAAAGCAGAAGACAAGGCGGACACCGGGGAAGATGAGGATGACGCTACACCGATCGATACCGGACCGGATCCGGAAGAGGCCAGGCAACACTTCGCGCTGCTCGACAAGACCTACCAGCAACTGATCACCGCAACCGGCAAGGGCGCCAAGAGTGTCACGCGCAAAATGAAACTGCGCACCCAGTTGTCTGAACAGACCATGATGCTGAAACTGGTCCCGCGCATCGTGGAAATACTCACCACCAACCTGCGCCAGTCGATTTCACGTATCCGCACACACGAGCGCGCCACCATGGATGCCTGCGTGACGCGTGCCGGCATGCCGCGACGCGATTTCATCACCTCGTTCCCGAACAACGAGACGGACCTTGCCTGGGTTGATGACCAGGCACAGGGCGGTCACAGGTATTCAGCGGCCCTGGCACAATGCCGCGACGAGATCATTCGCGCGCAAAACAAGCTCATTGCGCTGGAGGAAAGTACCCACCTGACCATCTCCGAGATCAAGGACATTAACCGCCGCATGTCCATCGGCGAGGCCAAGGCGCGTCGCGCCAAGAAGGAAATGGTCGAGGCGAACCTCCGGCTCGTGATTTCGATTGCCAAGAAGTACACCAATCGCGGCCTGCAGTTCCTGGATCTGATCCAGGAAGGCAATATCGGCCTGATGAAGGCGGTCGACAAGTTCGAATACCGGCGTGGCTACAAGTTCTCGACCTATGCGACCTGGTGGATACGCCAGGCAATCACGCGCTCCATCGCGGACCAGGCACGCACCATCCGCATACCGGTGCACATGATCGAAACCATCAACAAACTCAATCGTATCTCGCGCCAGATGCTGCAGGAGATCGGTCGCGAACCGACGCCGGAAGAACTGGCCGAACGCATGGACATGCCTGAAGACAAGGTACGCAAGGTGCTGAAGATTGCCAAGGAACCGATCTCCATGGAAACGCCCATTGGCGATGACGAGGATTCGCATCTGGGTGACTTCATCGAGGACCAGAACATCGATTCACCGATCGATTCGGCATCCATGGAAGGCCTGCGGGAAGCGACCCAGGGTGTGCTGGCCGGCCTGACACCGCGCGAGGCCAAGGTGCTGCGCATGCGCTTCGGTATCGATATGAATACTGACCACACGCTGGAAGAAGTCGGCAAGCAATTCGACGTCACGCGTGAGCGCATCCGCCAGATCGAAGCCAAGGCCCTGCGCAAGCTGCGTCACCCGACGCGCTCCGAGCCACTGCGCAGCTTCCTGGAAGTGGAATAACAACCGACCGGTGCTGTGGTCGGTCCAGGTCGGCCCCGCTATACTCACCGCTTTGTGCAAGGGCCTGTAGCTCAGTTGGTTAGAGCAGGGGACTCATAATCCCTTGGTCCCAGGTTCGAGTCCTGGCGGGCCCACCATCTCCATAAAATTCTTGTAGTTATGGCGCCGGGGCCGGGGGATCGGAATCCCCTGGTGCATCCCATGGCGGGGTGCATGGACGGCGCATTCCGGGGCTATCCGACGAGCAAAATCCTGATTTCCAGTTGAAAGAAAAAGCCCTCTCTATTGATACACGTTCAACCAGCCTGAACGTGTACTTCCGGGGCAAAATCGGACGTTCATCAGACGCCCATTATCGTTCTTATGGCTGTGTGCTGTGTTTCTCAGTTCGGCCAAAACACGTCGTTTGTCATCTTACTCGCAAATGGCAGGTTAATTCTGAAAGCGGTCATCCAGTCACATATAGTTTTCGGTAATCCCCAACCTTTTCCAGCCGTTCAAGGTTTTCGCCTTAACAATTGAAATGTGTAAGATGTGGTGGATCACCAGGAGCAAACTGCTTTCACCTCTGTGCTGGTTCGTGAAAACAACTTATCAGAGCAATGAGAAAATATTGAGAAGATGATGTTAGCTGACATTATTAGCGCCGGACTTCTGGCCCTCAAAGGTTATATAGCGACCCATGTGCTGACCTGTCTTGTGCCCGCCTTTTTCCTGGCCGGTGCCATGGTCACATTTATCCGCCGAGAAGCAGTACTCGCCCTTCTTGGTGAAAAAGTCAGTAAGCTGCGCTCTTTTTCACTGGCAAGCGGTTCCAGCTTCCTCATTGCTGCCTGCTCATGTACCGTAATTCCAGTTGCCAGCGGTCTCTATTATGCTGGCGCAGGAATCGGAGCGGCATTTATAGTCCTGTGGGTCGCTCCGGCGGCCAACGTGTTAGCGCTTACCTATACCGGGATGATTCTCGGGACAGAAATGGTGGTCGCGCGTATTGTCGCTGCGCTTCTGATGGCTTTTGCGGTGGGATGGGTGATGACCCTCGCCTTCAGAACGGAAGATCGTGCAGAAGCGATTCCGGTCGCAAACCCGCTGGAAGCAGGGAGTATTATCGACAAACGCTCCGTCGGGCTTATAGTCCTTCTTGTCATCACCCTTTTGGCGCCCAACTATCTGGTCACTTCTGGCCCCTACTGGCAAAAGATACTGGTCTGGGGAGCATCGGCGCTGGTTTCCGGCTTCTATGCGTGGCGCTCCTATAGCCGAGAGGAAATACGACGCTGGCTGGAAGAAACCTGGTGGTTCGTACGCCTGATCATGCCGCTTTTACTGATCGGTGTTTTTATCGTTGGCATCATCGGTTTCCTTCTCCCTGAAGAGTGGATCAGAAATTGGCTGGGGGGCAACGGTATCGTGGCCACCTTCCTGGCAACGATCCTGGGGGCCTTTAGTTATTTTGCCACCATGACAGAAGCGCCCTTCGTCCACACACTAATGCAAAAAGGGATGGGCCGAGGCCCGGCCCTGGCACTTCTGCTAACGGGCCCTGGCCTTAGCCTGCCAAACTGGCTTGCAATTGCCCGGGTTTTTGGTATCAAAAAGGCGTTAGTATATGTGCCAACCCTAGTCGTACTTGGGACGCTGATGGGCTGGTTATACGGCAACTTTATTTTGTGAAGGATAAATACATGAAAATCCTAATTGCAGGACCTGGTTGCGCCAAATGTCAGGCCACTGAAGCCGTTGTACGCAAGGTGTGCACCGAGATGGAGATAGATGCTGAAATAGAACACCTGACTAACCCCGCAGAGTTCGCCCAGCTGGGGGTGATGTTTACTCCGGCGGTAGTCCTCAATGGCAAGATAATCGAATCAGGACACGTGCCATCGGAAGAGAAGATGCGACAGATTATCTCAGAGCATGTCGCTTGATATTCATCAAATGTGAATGTCACCTTTCACCATTTCCAGACGTTATATTAGACTCCTATAAATGGCGGCTTTGGGTCGTTAGTTACCATTAAGCGATTGTTTATATTAGAGGCAGCTAAACGGCAACTTCAGGGCGTGTTCCGGACATACAAATCAGCACCCTCAGCCAATAAAATTCATCGCGTTTTGACGTTGAGATCAGGGAATTATAGTCCCCTGGTGCATCCCATGGCGGGGTGCCCGCCCATGAGTCGACGGTATCAGAAACCCTCCACATCACTTTCGCTCACAACATGAATGTGCGTCTTTTCATTGGTATATCCTGAGTCATTGAAGGCCTGCTCAGCCAAGCTGCGCAGCTCCTCCGGGTGTGAAGTCACAAGCACCAAGCGGAATCGATTAAGCCCCTTTTTGTCACGCTCCTCGACGCCCCGCTCCAGCGCCGAGTTGATCACGCCATGAATATCAGATTTATCATCCATGGTTATGATGTAGATCAGCAAGCGGTCGCCTACACTGACTTTGCTTCCCGAGATGCCATCGCAATTTATTTGGTAGTCGATTTTATTGAATACTTCTTCCGGACATGAACAACCCAGTGTTTCCTGTACAAAACTCTTGATTGCTGTATCTGGTTGCATGGAAATCTCAAGCGGTAATCAATTTACGGCGCTCCCCAATGTACCGTCCGGGTTCAGTCCGCAATCCAGGGGCACCACCTCAACTCCATTCATGATCCTTATTGTCAGCCTGTCCTCAGTGAGTTTCTCGATTCCTTCATACTGAGCTCCCGGCGGTAGTGAGGCACGGTGGCCCTCAAAACATTCAAGTCCCAACATGGGATCGACATCTGAGGCAGAGTGCTGTTGATCACAGGCGCAAAGAAGTGCCGTTAGGGTGAGATAACCGATGGTGGTGAGGATTCGCATGCATGGGGCTCCTATCAGTTATGGCAAAGGCAAAGTGTACTAAATGAGGCGGTGAGCTGCCTCATCCGGATGCTGCAGGTTCGAGTCCTGGCGGGCCCAACATCTCCATAGAAAACTTATAGTTTTAGCGCCGGAGCCGGGAGATTATAGTCCCCTGGTGCATCCCATGGCGGGGTGCATCGACGTGGAATTCCAAGAGCCGTCCAACCCGGGGCATCAAGAATCAGTTGCCCGGTCGAACCACCCCATCCATCATTGCATCAACCTGAATTCACTGCTTGCTGAAAAAACATGAAAATCATGATGCAAAACTTGCCCCGGGACACGACAGAAGCGGAACTGCTGATCTTGTTTAAAGAGTATGGGGATGTGCAGTACTGCAAACTGGTAATGGATAAAGTGACGGGAATATCCAAAGGCTTTGGTTTCGTTGAAATGCCGCGTGCCGGCGAGGCCAAAGCAGCAATAAAGGAACTTAATTACCGAGATGTCGGCGGCAACAAGATGCGCGTGAAAAAGGCAGAAAAACGCGGGGAAAGTGCCAATAGAAACGATTCGGGGCCGCCAGTCTCGTAATAAATCACAATGAGTGACACCCAGCCCAAAAACCCCCTGCATGGCGTGACATTGGAGATGATCCTCACGGACCTGGTTGAGCACTATGGTTGGGAAGAACTGGGGAAAACCATCCACATCAAATGTTTTAACCATGAACCAGGTATTAAATCCAGCCTGAAATTCCTCCGGCAAACCCCTTGGGCCAGGGAGAAAGTGGAAAGCTTGTATTTGCGCAGCCTGGGCTCAAAAGATTGAGAAGTTTATGACCCCCTGGACTTTACTCGACAGTGCACAGGTGCCCGGTAACGGCGGGGAGTTACATCTGTATCAACGAAACAATGAATTCTCGGTCAAAATCGTGGGGCGTGGCGAGCTCATGAACAGCCGTGCCCATGGCTCGGAGGATGCGCTGGCAGAATACTCCTGCGCCAGACTGGTGGATTGCGCAAAGCCCCAACTGCTCATCGGTGGATTAGGCATGGGGTTTACCCTGGCTGCGGCGCTCCGACACCTTTGCAACCAGGCGCAGGTCGTCGTGGCAGAATTAGTTCCGGCAGTGGTGGCCTGGAACAGGGGACCACTCGGGGATCTTGCCGGTCACCCACTGCGGGATCCACGGGTAACCGTGAGCGAGATGGATGTCGCCCGTATGCTCATGGCCGGAGAGCAAACTTATGACGCCATCTTGCTTGATGTGGATAACGGCCCCGAGGGGCTCACTCGCAAGGAGAACGATTGGCTCTATAGCATTAACGGGTTATACGAGGCATACGCAGCACTACGCCCTCGGGGTGTGTTGGCAGTCTGGTCGGCTGGCCCTGACAAGAACTTTTTACAACGTCTGCAAAAGGTAGGGTTCGAGGTGGATGAGGTGCGTGTCCGTGCACATGGGTCAAAAGGCGCAAGGCACACCATCTGGTTTGCCAGTCGTAACGTTTAGCAAGGGGACACGAACCTTGCCATTCCGGGCAAAAGAAACAGGCCCTCTCTATTGATACACGTTCAGGCTGGTTGAACGCGTACTTCCGGGGCAGAATCAGACGTTCATCAGACGCCCATTATCGTTCTTATGGCTGTGTGCTGTGTTTCTCAGTTGGGCCAAACTCGGGCCTTCGCCTTTCCCGGCAATTAGCGCTAAAATAATGCGGAAATATAGAAGGAGCGTGGCATGGCTAACTCTCAAGAATTATTTATTACACGTGTAAATTTAGCTACAAAATCAAAAATTCATCGCTGATTCAGGCTCAGTACAGTATTCTCATAACGATGGTGCTACAAGCCCTTTTCATAATCATTGCGATGGTTCCCATCGCAGCCTGTGCTGAGTCAGATGCAACCGAGACGATTCATGTCGCAGAATTTGCCGGCGCGAAGGCGGCCACGGGTGACTGGCATTGGGTCCCTAGAGAGGACACGTTGTGTCGTGATGGCTCAAAGACTGGCATCGGTGTGCGGCTACTGCCAGATGCCAAAGCGGTGATGATTTACCTTCAGGGTGGCGGGGCTTGCTATGACGCGAAGTCCTGTGCCGAGAACGCCAGCGCGCCGATTGCCGGCGAGAATTTTTCCCGAGCAAAGTTCAACACATGGGTCGAAACGCTCGGCAATCAGGGTGTTTTCAATACGCAAGATCCCTCCAACCCGGTTTCGAGATGGAATCACGTATATATCCCTTATTGCACGGGTGATCTGCATGGCGGCGCCAAAGAGAACGCTGCCGTTTCTGGCGTCGATGGCAAGCAACAGTTTGTTGGCTACAGAAATCTGCAGAATGATCTGAAGCTACTCGCACCCTTTTTTCACAAAGCGGAAGATATCGCTTTGATGGGAGCAAGCGCCGGTGGATTCGGTGTCCTGATAAACTACCCACAAGTGGTCGAGGCATTTGGCGGAAGGTCGATTGCTGCGCTTGTCGATTCGGCACCAATCATTCCCGAATCTGCAATCAGGACGTCCTGCTTTCAACGCAAATTGATAGAGACTTTTGACCTGCAGCTGCCTGCCCGTTGCTCTGGCTGCGCTGCTCCATCAAAAGGCGGGCTAATCAGCCTCTACAGCCACCTCAGTCAAACCTATCCGCGGGGTCGTTTCGCGTTTGCCTCTGCGGATGCCGATCTCGCCGGCGTCGTGCTCTACGATAGTGAATCCCGGGCCTGTGGCGGGGCGGGCGTAAACATTTTCAACTACCGATTCAGTCTTTATGTACTTCGCGACAAATATATTGGACACGAGTGGGCGACTTTTCTTCCCGGTGGCATCCAGCACACGATGACACAATCGGATGCTTTGTTTCTCCAAAGAAAATTCAGAAGCGTAAGTGCCGCCGAGTGGCTCGGGAAAATCAACTCCAGGACACCATTACACATCCCAGCTGCCAAGCTTCACCTGAAGGATTAGTATTGCGAGGATTTTTGCCCGTTAGTTGCTGAGCACATGAAATGTTCGAAACCTTTCTCCGCTTGCGCGATTGGCAATACAAGGCAGGTGGCGGAGAAATTCGCGAAGGGCTGCTTTGGGTGGCGGTTCCTGGCCTTAACCCGTTGTTTATATGGGCGTTTTCTAAACCTCCGGAAAGGCTGTCGGCTCCAGTCCTGTAGTGAAAACTTGTTTAGAACCAGTCCCCAGGTCGCATTACGGCCACAGCCAGACCTTCACTGTACACAGAATACAGCGCTAGTGCGGGCTTCCTGAAGGGCGACTATCGGCAGGCAGAAGCGGACATTCGTGATACGCATTGAGTAGACCCTGGCGCGCAACCCCAAGGCGTTGGTAATCTATTGAGAAATTATGCTATATGCTAATCGCAGTGTTGAACTGCTAACACTCTAACCTGTTCAGGTGTATTCATTTTCTTATCAGGGTGAGTTGTCGACCGTTATCCAATTCTCCTTTAAGAGTCGTATCATTAACAGGCTTTAGTGTGGCGGTGTAGTCTCCACACCCCAGCAGTGACTTGGATTTGAAGATCTCGAACACCAATACATCAGCTGAAGCCTCTTTAATGACAACAGGCGCCTGACGGCCGATACATGGTTTTTTCACATTCATATGATTGATGTCCCAGATACCCTCCTGATCCGTGAATACGACTGTTCCTTTTCGGGTTTCACCTTTATTAGTAATCATGATCACTTGCCATGTGCCATTGTACAGGTTCATTTCATCTGACAAGACCATGGGAGACATCAGCAATGTGCTAATTACCAACATGTTGATAGTTTTCATGTTCTCACCTCGAATAAATATCCCCGAAGGAACCGTCTTTTCTTGGTAATGCTGAAATCGTCAATCAAGACCAGTGTTGAAGCTTGAAGGTTGAAGGTTGAAAGAAGCGATATAGAGAATGGCGCTTACGCCAGTACGCAGAAAGCGTGTGTTAATCATTTGGACTTCCCCCTAAAATCCAATTCTTATTAATTGCAAAAGTGTCGGAGCACATATTTCCTGATATAAGCAGTAAATGTGCCCTGACACTTTATTTATTGATAGAGAGAGTCTTGCTCCGGGAACGGCCATTACCTGCCATGCACGGGATTCTTGGTGGTAATCCTACTTTCAGCCTCTTGAAGACCTGCACGAATCCTGCCTCAAGCTGGATTGTATCAGCATTTGCCCAGATAATTAAGCACGAGATTACTCGCCAATCAAAACTGCATTTTCCAGTTTTATCTCATTTTTACACTAAGCTAAGAGTACGTGCCATTCTTTATTGTCTCCTACAGAAATCCTGATTGGAAAGTGCTAAATGGCACATGCGCGTCACACATCAGTAATCAGTTTCGTATGACGGCTGCGGCTACTGACGATGTAGATCCCATGATTGAAAAGAATAGCAATCATGGGACGGGTAAATAAAGATGAATAAGCTGACATCATATGCTATTGGCGAAACGGGTCCTGCAGGCGGTAAAGTGTTTTATAGTACCGACGGTGGTTTACATGGCCTTGAGGTTGCGCCAGAAGATCAGATCAGCGCTCCATGGGGGTGTGATGGAACAAGAATAAATGGGGCCGATGGAACCACAGTCGGGACAGGCGCGCAAAATACTGTCGATATTTTGGCATGCTGCACCGATACAGAAATCGCGGCGAGCTGCGCGGCCACATATGAGGTCAATGGTTTTGACGACTGGTTCCTGCCTTCAAAAGGTGAGTTAGATTTGCTGTATCAGGAAAAAGCCATTGTGAGTGTTTTTGCTGATCCCTACTATTGGAGTTCCACGGAATACGATGGCAAACTCGCGTGGTTCCAGTCCTTCTCCAATGGCCTCCACTACGTTGATTTCAGGATCGACGCGCTAAGAGTGCGCGCTGTTCGGGCTTTTTAACCCTTCAACTATTTTTTAGCCATGTTGCTCTATTTAGGGAGATTCTGTCTCGTTATAATTTCAAGATAAACGAAACCCAGTGACATACGAGCCCCGACGCCTCTATCGATGGTCGGAAGTCAGATTTTTAGAAAACTGCTTAAGATCTGACTTGGGTTGAAGATTGCCGACCAGAGTCTAGCCCGGGAACGGCAACACCCAGTAAGTTGTTACCGTTCCGACGCTTCGGCTGAACGGCAAGAGTGGGTCGTTCCAGGTCGTTAAGCGATTGCTTATATTATACAGTCAGCTAAACGGCAACTTCAGGGCGTGTTCCGGGCATACAAATCAGCACCCTCTCCGACTATTCCCGCTTACGCTTGGTCAGATCGCAGACTTTCCCGGCACACGCCTCGGATGCAGGTGCAATTTTGATTAACCTGGGTGGGGTGTCTGTAAGATAACTATGATAAAGGCTGTCAGCTAGTACAATATGAATTATGTATGGCCCTTTATTGATAAATGTCATCGCCAGCCCGCTTGTGGTGGTGTAGGCTCCACACAAGATGAAAGAACGAAGAAAAATTATAGACAGGCGCCATGCAGAACCTCACGAAGGATTTCCCTATTACTTCAGGCGATATACGCCTGATCGACGTCGAAACAACATATCAGTAAAATGGCGTAACGTTGATAATATTTCATATAATCTACCAGCCAGCTCTAGATAGTCGATAGATAGAATTACATTCTTGCGGCGGCCTTCGGGTCGCCTTTTTTATTTACTAGGGTGCTACGGGGGTTGGGTCTGGCTGAGGTAACACTCAGGGGGCGGGTACCCAGTCACTGAAAATGTTTGGCCCGTTCTACGGGGGTGGCGCATCGGGCACCTTCCAGTCTGATAATTCGGTGGTCGCCGGGCAAGCCTACGAATCAGAGGCTTGGGACATGAACTGGGATGGCGATCCCTTCCAGAACCTCGGAATATTGCAACTGCAGTTCCGGGATGGTCTCAATGGTACTGGAACTCATCTCGGTGGAAACATCGACCAGTTCACTGACCCATCTGGAACCACCGGCTTTATTGATCTGTCCGTGGAACAGGATGGCGCGAGGTCTCTGACTGGACCCGTATGGCAATTTCGGGAATAGCACCCCCGGCACACTGTCGGCCAGGGTTTTCCTGTTGCATATCCAAACAGGATGTCTGGGCAGCCCCGGTAACGCTGGCGCCCTTTAACGGGATGACGTGAATCTGACTCAAGTGCCTGTTCCCGCCGCCGTGTGGCTCTTCGGTTCCGGCCTGCTGGGGCTGATTGGGGTAGCCGGAAAGAAAGCGCCTTAATTTCGGAAAATACCAAAGGTCAGAGAACGACCCATTCCGGAACTACAGCATTTCAGCCTGGGTGACCGGAACGTACTGTAAGTGGTCGTTCCCGAGGCGGTCTCTGATCGGAGACATTCGATCCTTTGCTGCCGTTCAGGGTGTCTTCGCCTTTCCTGTACGTGCAATTATATTCATAGCATCCCCTCATAAGTGTGCTAGTGTTTGCAGTCCTTTCCCCTCCCTATTTGCTCCCACAGAAATTCTGACCGGCGAGTGCATACAGCACGACACCCGGTTATGAATAAAAGCCACGTTTTCTGGCTGATCCTTTCCGGTTAGCAATATTAACCAGCCAGAGGGGCGCAGATGTCATGACAAAAAAAACTTTCATATTTGCCAAGTGGTCGCTGATAGTTCTATCAGTAATCCTCTCCTCCGCGCTGGTAATCCTCCTTGAAGTGACTACATAAAAGGAATGATCAATGAGTAACTCGAGTCGTATATGGAGTGTCTTTGAATAGTTGGAATCGATTAGGACCAAACGCCATGGGAAGAACTGCAAATGTCGCGGGTACCGGGTATAAAAATTCTGATTGTTCAAACAGGCGTTATATTATTCGGCGTTTTGTTCGTAAGAACATGCACGTCACACTCCACCGTGGACCGCATGACATAAATGCTGTCGCCGTATATGTATCGGCTCCTCGGTTATTTGGCTTACTGGGGACTACGCTAAAGCAAATTGGTTATTTAAAAGCGAGTGCGGCAATAAATATCGCTAAAAAAATAGATACGGAAGAGAGCCTAACCGGACGTACAGGCAGTTACTACGCGCCGCCTGGAGAGGCTCATCCAAGGGTGAGCCTGGTACTTTAATACTATGCATACAATGGATCTGCCCTTACTGTCCTCCGGTGCATTCTTGCACCCTGAACCCACATCAACCAGCCCCGGGGTGTCGCGCTCGTCTGTTATATCGCACACACGCAACGATGCACATGCATGCCCGTGCAACGATTGTGATGAGCGAGATACCTGCCAAGTAGAATGCCGGAGGTTTAGGTTCTACCTAAGAACGGGTATCCGCTCAGACAACATTAAGAGGTGCGAGTGATACAACTAGAAATTGACATCATGCTGAAGCTCATTACTGAACAGAAGGTATCGAGCGAGCACATAGAAAGTACATGTGTTTGGCCGCATCCCTGGGAGAATTATCCTTTCCTGATTAATGGTAGGCGCAAGTGGGTGCGTTACCAAGATCTGGAAATCGAGCAAAAGCAACTGATTTCAAATACCCTAAACGAGATTGTATAGCCACAACATAATTTGAAGTAAAACTTGGCTGTACGCGCACTTTTGGACGGAATCGGACATAGAGACTGATTACAGGGGGAGAATCGATAGTACTTCCGGGGTCGACCCAACCCGGAAGTACAGCGTCCGAGACTGACTGTCTGGAAGGCTGCGGTTAAGCACATTCAGAAAGGACGCGCACAGGTCGAGGAAGATTTTGTCGCTGCCGAATCCAGGAATATTCCGGTGTTTGGCATCGAACGGCTGGACACCCACTTCATACGAATCAACTACAATAGAGGTGTGTCGCTGGCTGGGCCGCATGATGACCCACAGGGTTATGTAATCAGGCTATTAAAGGATTGTATTGATGCTTGTTACTTTGCGACAAATCGTACATGAAGTCAGCGCTGCAACCTATCTGGACGACGCCCTCGGTATCATCGTTCACCGGGTCAAAGAGGCCCTCCCAATCGATGCCTGCGCCGTGTATCTGACCGATGTAGAAAGCAATCAATACGTCTTGATGGCTGCAGATGGTTTTAACCCGGCATCCATAGGCGAGGTCCGTATAGATCGAGAGGAGGGCCTTCTGGGTCTCGTCGGGGAACGCCGCGAGCTGATTACTGTGTCGGACGCGGCGGCACACCCACGCTACCACCCGTCTTCTGCAACGGGAGAAGAGCGTTATCAATCCTTTCTCGGCGTACCGTTGATCCATTATCACCAGGTCCTGGGTGTGTTGGTAGCCTGGAAACGGGCACCTGACCAATTCGATAAGGCCGAGATGACTTTTTTCGTCACGATTGCAGCGCAACTGGCAAAGGCTATCCACGAGGCGGCGGCCGTCGACGAAGTCAGCAGGATGCTGAGCGGGGAGGTGCAGGGGGGCGCCTTTATCCAGGGGATTCAGATGGCTGCCGGCATGGCCATCGGCACCGCCACACTGCTCGATCCACTGGCCACTCTGGAATCGATACCGGATCGCCCGGCCCGGGACATCGATGCCGAAGAGGCCACATTCCAGTCCGCAGTTGCCGCTGTTCATGAGGAACTGCGCGCTAGTAACGAGCGCCTGGCTGCTGATCTGCCCGGCGAGATACGCGCATTGTTCGATGTCTATGTCATGTTGCTGGGCGGTGAGGGTTTGGTGTCAGACGCCCTGGCGCGGATCCGCGCCGGTAACTGGGCCCCGGGGGCGTGGCGGGACACCATTACCGACCATGCACGGGTCTTCGAACAAATGAATGACCCCTACCTGCGCACGGGTGCGGAAGACATCCGCGCGCTAGGCCAGCGTGTCCTTCTTCAACTCCAGGCAGAGGCTAAAGAGTCAAGACAGTACCCGCAACAGTGCATTCTGGTGGGGGATACGGTGAGCATAATGGAAATCTCCGCCGTGCCGGTTGGACAACTCGCCGGCATCGTCTGCATGCACGGCTCGGCCCTGTCCCACACCGCTGTTATGGCGCGCGCCCTGGGCATTCCCGCCGTCGTGAGCCTCGCGCCCCTGCCCATCGGGCGTTTGGATGGCTGCGAGATGGTGATCGATGGTAACCAGGGGCGCATCTACATAGAACCGTCAGACACCGTGCTTGATGCGTTCCAGCGACTCATTGGTGAAGCGCAGGCTCGATCCGAAGGGCTCATGACGCTGCGTGACCTGCCGGCCGAAACGCCAGACGGTCGTCGGCTGCTATTGTATGCGAATATCGGGCTGGTCTCCGATAGCATTACCGCAAGAGACTGCGGGGCCGAAGGTGTCGGTCTGTATCGTACTGAATCTCACTTTCTGTTGCGTGAAGCCTTTCCACTTGAGGACGAGCAGTACCAGATCTATCGCGAGGTGCTGGAGGACTTCGCACCGAGACCTGTGAACCTGCGCACGCTCGACGTAGGCGGTGATAAAATCCTGCCCTATTTCCCCGTGCAGGAAGACAATCCGTTTCTGGGTTGTCGCGGGATCCGGTTCTCGCTTGATCACCCGGAGATCTTCCTTATTCAACTGCGAGCCATGTTGCGAGCCAATGCAGGCCTGAACAACCTGCAAGTCCTGTTTCCCATGATTAGCAAAATCAGTGAGCTGGACGAGGCCCTGGGGCTGCTGGCGTGCGCTTATCGTGAACTGCTGGAAGAAGGCCTGGCCGTGGAAAAATTTCGCGTGGGGGTGATGATTGAAGTGCCTTCCGCCGTCTTTTTGGCAGCCGCCCTGGCGGAACGCGTGGATTTTCTCTCAATCGGGACCAATGATCTCACCCAGTACATGCTTGCCTTGGACAGAAACAACGCGCAGGTGGTGACTCCGTACGACAGTCTGCATCCGGCCGTCCTCAATGCGATCCACTATGCCATCAAAGAGGCGCATCTGCACGGCAAGCCCGTAAGCGTGTGTGGCGAAATGGCGGGTGACCCGGCAGGGGCGCTGTTGCTTTTGGGGATGGGTGTCGATGCCCTGAGTATGAGCCCCGCGAGCCTTCCCCAGGTCAAACTGATCATTCGAAGTTTCACGCTGCAGCGGGCGCGGTCACTCCTTGACGAGGCACACGAAATGGAGGATGGATTTGCCATCCACCGCCTGCTGAATGGCGCGCTCGAAGAGGTTGGCGTTTTGACGGGCAGACAAACAGCAGTGTGGGGGGTAGTACCGGGCAAATCAATCGCAGGGATGCTGGACTGAAGGGACGATGCACCCCAAACCGATCGCCATCCGGGGATGAGTGACCGCTTCCAGTGGCAACCTGTCGTTCATCGGCCTTTGGCGAATGTCGTTTTCTGGCCGGATCAGGACCTGGAGACTGATCCCAGTGGGAGAATTGTCGGTACTTCCGGGATCGACCCAACCCGGAAGTACCGCATTTCAGTCTGGATGACCGGAAATTCGCTGTTTAGTCAGCCGGGCATGTTCAAAGACCTGTGGTTGAATGATGACTGGATTCCCGCCTACGCGGGAATGACAACAGAGAGATCGCGAACACAGTTGGCTCCGGCACCGGCCTACTGCATTGAAATATTGCGCCATATCTAAATAAATATAAATATTACTGGCTACTTCGGAGATATTCTTATATGGATTGCCTAGCTACAGATTCTGTGATTGGCTGTTTTGGTCGGTCCCTCCGTGTTACCCCCTGAATTTCTCGATTCATTACCTGTATGCGACACCCAGTTGTTTAATTTATTTAAGGTAAAATGATATGTCTACAGG
>JBATGJ010000034.1:0-9485 GCA_049665685.1 Gammaproteobacteria bacterium | reverse complement strand
GGGTGGCAGGCCGCTCACGCTGGAGCTGGCCGGCCTCGGTACCGTCGATTTTTCACTGATCAGACAGATCAGTTAGCAGGGATAAAGGAGAAGTCATATGTCATTTCGAATCGCATTGAGTGGTCTGGCAGCAGCACAGGCATCGCTGGACGTCACGGCCAATAATATCGCCAACGCCAACACCAACGGCTTCAAGCAGTCGCGTGCAGAGTTCACCGATGTCTATGCCACGGCCTTTGGCAGCATCGGCTCGCTCGATACCGGTGCCGGTGTCCGGCTGGCGCAGGTGTCACAGCTGTTTAACCAGGGCAATATCGACTTTACCGGCAATGCCCTGGACCTGGCGGTGAATGGCGAGGGTTTCTTCGTGCTGAGCGACCAGGGCAGTAATGCCTACAGCCGGGCCGGCGCCTTCAGTGTCGACCGCGACGGCTACGTGGTAAACGTCAACGGTCAGCGCCTGCAGGCGTATCCGGCCCTCAATTCCCTGGGCACCAGTTTCAGTACGGCCTCGCTGGGCGACCTGCAGCTGCTGGCATCCACGACACCGCCGAATCCGACCTCTACGGCGGATATTTCGCTGAATATGGAAGCAGCTGCGACGCAACTGGGCCCGGGCGTAATCGATACGACGGACCCGACAACCTACAACTACTCAACCTCGGTCGTGACCTATGACAGTCTCGGGCAGCCGCATACCTCGGCCCTGTATTTTCGCAAGGTCGACACCGCGACGCGCACCTGGGACGTGCGTCTGGAAAACGATGGCGACAATACCCAAACCACGACTATACAGACCCTGACGTTCGATAACCTTGGTCAGCTGACCTCTCCTCAGCCGGTCAATTTCGGTACCTACGATCCGGGTAATGGTGCGGCCGTCATGAATGTCGATTTCGATTTCAGCGGCACCACGCAATATGGCAGTAGCTTCGCCGTCAGCAACCTGTTCCAGGATGGTTATGCAACCGGTCGCCTGAGCGGCCTGGACATCGATGAATCCGGTGTGGTGCTGGCGCGTTTCAGTAACGGTCAGTCGTCGGCCCTGGGCAAGATCGCACTGGCCAATTTTGCCAACCCGCAGGGGCTTTCGCCGCTCGGTGACAGCACCTGGGGTGACAGCTTCCAGGCCGGTGACCGGCAACTGGGCGAACCCGGTGCCGGCAGTTACGGCTTCCTGCAATCAGGCGCGCTGGAGAATTCCAATGTCGAGATTACCGAGGAACTGGTCGCACTGATTACAGCACAACGGAGCTTCCAGGCCAATGCCCAGGTGATCTCGGCAGCCGATACCGTGACACAGACAGTGATTAACATCGGCCGGTAAGTCGTGAACGGGGCTGACAGGAAATAACCATGGATAAATTGCTGTACATCGCCATGAACGGCGCCAGCGAAACGATGAAGGCGCAGGCAGTCAATTCGCAGAACCTGGCGAATGTGAGCACGACCGGTTTCCGTGCCGACCTGGAGTCGTATGCGAGCCAGCCGGTCTACGGGCCGGGACATGCCAGCCGCGTGTATGGCCTGGCGACGGACAAGGGTGTGGATTTCACCCCCGGCTCCGCCATCGGTACCGGTCGTGATCTCGACATTGCGGTGAATGGCAGGGGCTGGATCGCGGTGCAGGGTCCGGATGGCAATGAGGCCTACACCCGCGCTGGCGATCTGCAGGTCGACAGTCTCGGACTGCTGACGACCGGCGCCGGTCACCCGGTGATTGGCAGTGGCAGCCCGATTGCGATACCGCCGTTCGAGAAAATCGAGATAGCCGCAGACGGCACGATCTCCATCCTGCCGGTCGGGCAGGGGGCGACAGCGCTGCAGGTGGTTGACCGGATCAAGCTGGTCAATCCGCCGGAGGGCGATATGGTCAAGGGATCAGACAGTCTGATGCACATGGCCAATTACCAGCCGGCGATCGCTGACAGCACGGTCACCCTGCAGCCGGGCGCAATCGAGTCAAGCAATGTGAATGCGATAGAGGCGATGGTCAGCCTGATTCAGCTGGCGCGCCACTACGAGATGCAGATAAAGGTGATGGCAAGTGCCGAGGAAAACGACAAGGCGTCGTCGTCGTTGATGCGGATGGGATGAATGATATTCAGGTAGATTTCATTTTGCAGGAGCGCCTTGCAGGCGCGACAGATCAGGACAGACAGGATGGCGCCTGCAAGGCGCTCCAACAGGCAAAAGCTAACAGGAGAATTTAGCATGGACCAGGCATTGTGGATTGCAAAGACGGGACTCGAGGCACAACAGACCCGCATGGCGGTAACGGCGAATAACCTGGCAAACGTCAATACGACCGGGTTCAAGCGCAGTCGTGCCGTGTTCGAGGATTTGCTGTATCAGAACAATGCACAGGCCGGCGCCCAGTCATCGCAGAATACGCAGCTGAACTCCGGTCTCATGACCGGAACCGGTGTCCGCGTGGTTGCGACCGAGAAACTGTTTGGCCAGGGTAACCTTGTCCAGACCGGCAACAACCTGGACATGGCCATTGAAGGCAACGGATTTTTCCAGATCCTGATGCCGGATGGCAATATCGGTTACACGCGTGACGGGACCTTCCAGGTCAGTGCCAACGGTGAAATCGTGACGTCGAAGGGTTTTGCAATGCAGCCCTCGATCACCATCCCCGATGACGCCCTGAGCCTGACCATCAGTAATGACGGCATCGTTTCCGTGACCCAGCCCGGGGTGGCAGCACCGGTCGAGGTTGGCACGATTCAGACCGTCAATTTCGTCAATCCGGCCGGTCTGCAGCCCATTGGTCAGAACCTGTTCCTCGAGACCGGTTCGAGCGGCTCGCCGCAGAGCGGTACCGCGGGACAGGACGGACTGGGCACCATCGCCCAGGGCTCGCTGGAAACGTCGAACGTCAATACGGTTGAGGAGCTGGTCAACATGATCGAGACCCAGCGTGCCTATGAAATGAATTCCAAGGCGATCTCGACGGCCGAGCAGATGCTCGAGTACGCGAATAATACGCTATAAGCGGTCAGGTAATTTATAGGGTGCGCCCGGCGCACCGACAGGTCGGAACGGCAAACGGTGCGTAAAACGCACCCTACGGACCAGGGATGAACGTTATGTTACGGAAAATGGAAACCGCCCCGCTGATGTTCATGGTATGTCTCTGCATACTGTTCCTGTCTGCCTGCAGCAGGACCTCCATCATGACACGCCCGGGTCAGGCCGAGTATGCGCCGGTCGAGCCGATCGTGCCGCCACCGGCGGTCAACAACAGCGGGTCGATCTATATGGTCGGCTATGCACGCCCCTGGTTCGAGGACATCAAGGCACGCCAGGTCGGTGACCTGCTGACGGTCATCCTCGACGAGCAGACCGATGCCAGCAAGACGGCCAGTACCGAAATCAGCAAGGACAATTCAACGGACATCTCCGCCCCCAGGATCCTCGGCCAGGATGTCACCCTTGGCGGTGATCCCTTGAGTACCAGTCTGGAGTCGTCGAACGACTTCACCGGCGAAGCGGACAGTTCCCAGAGTAATAATCTGCAGGGTAGTATCACGGTCACCGTGGCGCAGGTTCTGCCGAACGGAAATCTCGTCATACAGGGTGAGAAATGGATCGCGATCAACCAGGGTGATGAATACGTGCGCTTGCGCGGCATTGTCAGGCCTGTCGATATCGGGCCCACGAACACCGTGCTCTCGACCCAGGTGGCCAACGCGCGGATCACTTACAAGGGCAAGGGTGCACCCGCAGATTCCAACGCCGTCGGTTGGCTGGCACGCTTCTTCATCTCGCCGCTATGGCCTTATTAACGAAGACGGATATGCACAACATGGACACAGACATGATCGATTACTGCGATAACGGTGAACGCCAGGCCGGAGCACCGCCCGCGGCTTCGCGTGGGCAGATCCCGGTCGCCAACCGGGTGTGCCGAAATCACAGCAATTTATACGCAGGCCCGCGCCTGCGTATGTCTGCCGTGATTAGCAGGGGTATCAATGCGCTGCTGGTGTCGCTGTTGCTCTTCGGTTCATCCACGGTGGCCGCGGAACGCATCAAGGACCTTGTTTCAGTGGCCGGCGTGCGCTCGAATCAGTTGATCGGCTATGGCCTGGTAGTGGGGCTTGACGGTACCGGCGATTCATCCAGTCAGCCGTTTACCGTGCAAAGCCTGAAGAACATGCTGGCACAGCTGGGGGTGGTTATCCCGCCGAACATCAAGCCACAGTTGAAGAATGCCGCGGCCGTCATGATCAGTGCCGATCTGCCGCCGTTTGCCAAGCCGGGCCAGACGATCGACATTACGGTTTCGTCGCTGGGCAATTCCAAGAGCCTGCGCGGCGGCACCCTGTTGATGTCGCCGCTCAAGGGTGCAGACGGACAGGTGTACGCCATTGCCCAGGGCAACCTCAGCGTCGGTGGTTTTGGTGCCGAGGGTGCCGACGGTTCGAGCGTGTCCGTCAATATACAGAGTGTCGGCCGCATACCGGGCGGTGCAACCGTAGAGCGCAGCGTGCCGAGTCCGTTCGATTCCGCCGACACGGTGACGCTCAATCTCAATACGCAGGATTTCACCACGGCCACGCGCGTGGTCGAGAGCATCAACCGCAATATGGGCATTGGGACCGCGATGGCGCTGGACGGCGGCTCGGTGAGAGTGCAGGCGCCGCTGGAAGCCGACAAGAAGGTGATGTTCGTCGCGATGCTGGAAAACCTCACGGTTGAGCCAGGTGAGGCGCCGGCACGCGTCATCATCAATTCACGCACCGGTACGATCGTTATCGGTAATCATGTCAAGGTCATGCCGGCAGCCGTGTCGCATGGCAGCCTGACGGTTACCATCAGCGAGGCCTATGGCGTCAGTCAGCCATTGCCCTTTTCTGACGGTGAAACGGTGGTGGTACCCAGCAGTGGTATCGAGGTATCTGAGGAGAACAACCCCATGTTTCTGTTTGAGCCCGGCACCACGCTCAATGATCTCGTGCGTGCCGTCAACCAGGTGGGTGCTGCACCGGGTGACCTCGTTGCCATTCTGGAGGCACTCAAGGTGGCTGGCGCGCTCCACGCGGAACTGTTGGTCATATAACTGCTGGTAACTGTGTAGCGATTCAGATATGTGAAATTCACCCTACGACCTTATCTTGCTCAATGATTATGAAAATTGTACTCCGATTTCAAACAACAGCTTCCTTCCCCCCCCGGGGGAAGGACAGGATGAGGGGATCTCAAACCGTTAGTAACGCAGGATTTTATCCCCTCTCCCCAGCCCTCTCCCGGAGGGAGAGGGGATAGCGGTACATACCTCTCGTGTTGGTTCGATGATTAACGAGTCATCCAGCGCATCGGTCTATACCGACTTCCAGGGACTGGCCGAGCTGCGCGTTGCGGCGGCCAGGCAGACGCCGGAGGCAATGCGTGAGACGGCTCGCCAGTTCGAGGCGCTGTTTGTGCAATCCATGCTCAAGGCCATGCGCGATGCCAGTCAGGGCGAGGGCCTGTTCGAAAGTGACCAGACTGACTTCTACCGCGATATCCATGATCACCAGCTGGCCCTGGAAATAGTCAAGGGTCGCGGGCTCGGCATCGCCGACATGCTGGTACGCAGCATGGGCGGACCACCCGAGGTTGAGGATCAGCCATTGCGACAGGATTTACAGCGCACGACGGTTCCACAGCACCCGGCTCCGGCGGCCCCTGAGCTGACCATGCCTTTGGTCAATCTGGCCGGTGTTGCCAGGCCAGTGATCGATCTGGCGGCAACTGCCGGGCAGGCGCTGGTCAATGCGCCGCCTGCGCTGCAGGCACAGGCCAGCGGGCCTGTTACAGGTAAGGCCGACTGGTATCCGGCCGACCCGGAGGCCTTTATCCGTGAAGTGTTGCCGGTCGCCCGCAAGGGCGCGGAGCGGCTGGGTGTGCAGCCCGCCGTGCTGGTGGCACAGGCGGCACTGGAGACGGGCTGGGGTCAGAGGATGATCCGCCACCCCGACGGCAGAAACAGTTTCAACCTGTTCGGGATCAAGGCGGACGGTCGCTGGCAGGGTGAGCGCGCGACCGTTACCACGCTGGAGTACGACCAGGGTGTTGCGCGGCGGGAACGGGCCGCCTTTCGCGCCTACGGCTCACTGGAAGAATCCGTGAACGACTATGTGGAGTTCCTGAACAGCCATCCGCGCTATCAGCAAGCCATTGAATCCAGTAGTAATTCTGTGGCATTCCTGCACGGGCTCAAGGAAGCAGGCTATGCGACCGATCCACACTATGTGGAGAAAATCCGTTCGATCATGGACGGAAAATCATTCAATCAGGGTATGCAGCCGCTGCTGGTCGCTGAACAGGAAGCGGACAGGACAACTGCGGATCTCTGGTAGCAGGGAAGAGGACTAACGCATGGGAAGCGGTCTATTGGGCATTGGCAGTTCGGCGCTGTTGAGTTACCAGCGCGCGCTGGACACGATCGGTCACAATGTCGCCAACGTGAATACGCCGGGTTACAGCCGTCAGCGGGTAGAACTGACGACGCGGCTGCCGCAGTTAAACAGCAGCGGCTTTATCGGTACCGGCGTGGATGTCGCCGCCATTACGCGCAGCTATGACCAGTTTCTCACCAATGAACTCCGTAGCAGCACATCCGGCTATCAGGAATCCAGTACGCTGGCCTCGCTGGCCAACGGTCTGGACAATCTGCTGGCCGACCAGAATTCCGGTCTGAGTCCGGTACTCGGTACCTTCTTTGATGCAATCCAGGGCGCTGCCAATGACCCGACCTCGGTCGCAGCCCGGGGTGCGTTGCTCGGTGAAGCCGGTTCGCTGGTTGCCCGCTTCCAGGGCTTGAACGACTCGATGGATGCGACGCGCCGCAGCCTGGCTGCCCGCATGGGGGCCAATGTCGAGGAGATCAACAACCTGGCCGCATCGATTGCCTCACTGAACCAGCAGATAGTCGATGCGCAGGGCAGTGCCAATGGACAGGCGCCCAATGACCTGCTGGACCAGCGTGACCAGCTGGTGCTTGAATTGTCAGGCAAGGTCTCGATCACGACCATGACGCAGGAAGACGGTGCCCTGAATGTATTTATCGGCAGTGGCCAGTCACTGGTGCTGGGTGTTCAGCACAGTAACCTGGGACTCGTCGAGCGCATCAGTGACCCGGGGCAGTTTGATATCACCATCGGTGCCCCCGGCAGCCCGGCCGTGGTAGTGACCAACCTGATCACCGGCGGCGAGCTCGGTGGCGTGCTGCGCTACCGCGAGCAGGTGCTGGTGCCGGCGATGAATGATCTGGGTCGCCTGGCGATTGAGCTGGGTACCTTTATGAATGAACAGCACCGCGCCGGTGTCACGCTGGATGGCCAGCCCGGTCTTGACCTGTTTTCGGTCGCCAGTCCACAGGTTGTGCCAGACAGTGGCAACAGTGGCTCGATTGCGGTTGCCTTCAACGATGTATCGCAACTGACGGCAGACGACTACCGGCTGGCCTTCGATGGCGCCAGCTGGAACCTGACCCGGGTGGGTAGCGGACAGGCCGTGCCCATGAGCGGCAGTGGCACACCGGCAGACCCGTTCCTCGTGGAAGGCATAAGTATTACGATCGGTGCGGGCGCGGTCGCCGGTGACGGATATAACGTTCGCCCGACGCGTGACGGTGCGGCATCGATCAGTGTACTGACGGGTAATCCGCGGGACCTGGCGCTGGCCTCCCCGGTGATTGCCTCTGCGGCGATTGCGAATACCGGGACTGGCCAGATCACTCCGGGTACCGTCACGGATATCAGCAACCCGGCCTTCCAGTCGCCAGCGGGTCAGTTGTCGCCACCCGTGCGGGTACGGTTTACCAGTCCGACCAGTTATGAGGTGATCGACCAGGCGACCTCGGGTGTGATCGATACCGGTACCTATGACCCGGCAACCGGGGCGGACATCTTCCCGACCGCCAATCTTGGTTTAGACTACGGCTACCGGGTACGCATCACCGGTAATCCTGCTGCCAGTGACGAATTCAACATCACCTATAACAGCAGTGGCGCGGCCGATAACCGCAATGCACTGCTGCTTGGCGGTATGCAGGCGCAGCAATTGATGAACAACGGCACCACCAGTTTCAATGACGCCATTGGCCAGCTGGTCGCGGGTGTCGGCACACAGGCACGATCGGCGCAGATCGGCAGCGAGGTGCAGGCCGCGGTACTGAAGCAGAGCGAGGATGAATGGTCGGCTACCTCGGGTGTCAACCTGGACGAAGAAGCCGCGGACTTGCTGCGTTATCAGCAGGCCTACCAGGCGGCTGCGCAGATCATTGCCGTATCCGACAACATCTTCCAGACGCTGATCGGCGCCTTCAGGAGTTAATGTGAGAATCTCGACCATACAGTTATTTCAGCAGCGCGTGGATGCCATGCTGGCACAACAGCAGCAGCTGTCCCGGACAGAAATGCAGCTGGCGACCGGCAAGCGGCTGGTATCGCCGTCCGATGATCCGGCGGCCAGCCTGCGCAATCTGCAGCTGGAAGACCGCAGGACGCAGAATATCCAGTTTCTCGAGAATATTGATCGTGCACAGGGGCGGCTGGAGCTGGAAGAGGGGGCGCTGGCATCGGGGATAGACGTTCTGCAGCGTGTCCGCGAACTTGCGGTCGGTGCACTGAACGGCACCATGTCGCCGGGTGACCTGCGGGCAGTCGAGGTGGAAGTCCGCTCGCTGCTCGATGGGCTGGTGGGCATCGCCAATGCACGCAATGCCAACGGCGAATACCTGTTTTCCGGCTACCAGACCGGCAGTGTGCCGTTTGCGGATAATGGATCCGGCGTCGTCAGCTACAGCGGTGACCAGGGTGACCTGCACCTGCAAATCAGTCCGACACGTCAGCTGGCCGTGGCAGATAACGGTGCCGATGTCTTCATGGCCATGCCTGCGGCAGCCGGTGGAACCGTGAGTGTGTTCGACGTGGTCAATGGCTTTGCCAATGCGCTTGCTGGCGGTGCACCGCAATCGACAACCCTGACGGACATCGATACGGCCATGGACAAGTTACTGGCGGTGCGCGCCGATGTCGGTTCACGCCTGCGGGCGGTGGACGAACAGCGCAATATCAACCAGTCATTCGACCTGGTGATGGAGCGCGAGCAGTCGGATATCATGGACCTGGACTACACCGAGGCGATCTCGCGTTTTAACCGCGAGTTGCTGGCCTTCCAGGCCTCCGAGCAGGTATTCGCCAAGGTTCAGGGCCTGTCCCTGTTCAACTACATAGCCTGATTATATTACCTGGAAAATTCCTGCTGAGTACACAGGGCATGTCACATCGAGACCGATGTGCCTGGAGTGGTGCGGCCGGGATGCTGGCCTTGAGCAGGCGTGAGTGGTCAAGCGGCGGGCCTGCCCGTCCCGTTTTCCGCTAAATATCCGGTCACGCTGGCCGAAATGTGATATAAATCACGCAGACTCAAGAGCACGGTTTTTTCGTTGGTTGTAAAAAAAGTGGCGTCCCTGCCGTACAACCTCC
>JBATGJ010000033.1:0-16560 GCA_049665685.1 Gammaproteobacteria bacterium | reverse complement strand
TCGGCTGGTGTGCCGGACCGCTGGTTGCATCGGTGCTGGATATCCTGCACAACGACATGGACATTGCCATCCTGGATACCTCTGCCGCCGCCCACATGCCGGACGTGCTGGAAATGCCCTATCGTCCAGAGGTGCGGGGTGCGGCGCTGCCGGGTGAAAAGCCGCATACTTATCGTCTCGGCGGCAACACCTGCCTGGCCGGTGATGTCATCGGTGACTATTCGTTCGATCGGGCGCTCGGCATCGGTGACCGGGTCGTGTTCGAGGACATGATGCACTACACCTTCGTCAAGAACACCACCTTCAACGGTGTGAACCTGCCCGCCCTGGCTATCTGGACGGCGGCCGGTGAACTGCAGATTGTGCGCCGCTTCGGTTACGAGGACTTCAGGGACCGGCTTTCCTGACGCCGGCCGTGCCAGTTGTCGGCAGGTCGCAGACCCAGCCAGGGATGTCATGTACCCCGATCAGCACGATGCCGCATATACTAGGGTAGACACAACAATGCAGGTGTACGTACTGTCCTCCGAGAAATTATGCCGGTGATGTAAATATGTTTACAAGCATCCTACGCTACATAGAACATCAGCAGGTCGTACACCGTGTATTGTTGCGCATCTGGCGCCTGCTTCCCCCAAGACTTGCGGGATTTCTCAAGGGCCTGCTGGCGCGCAGCTGGGTGCTGGGTGCCGTGGCCGTCATGATCGACGACAGTGTTCAACCGGCCGAGGTATTGCTGGTTGAGCACAGCTACCGCCGACGTGGCGCCTGGGGATTGCCCGGCGGTGCGCTCGATTCAATACCCGGTGATCCGGTCCACCCGCGTGAGGACGAGTCGCCTGATGATGTGCTTGAAGCGACCCTGCAACGCGAAGTTAAGGAAGAGCTCGGCATCGAGGTAAACATCATTCGCATGTTACGCACGGATGCCGTCCCCTACGTGGCTGAAGAGCCCGGTCCCTACCGGCTGACTTTCTATTACTTATGCACACCGGCCGACGGCTTCAAGGCCTTCCGGGAGGGGCTGGAGACACAAGATATACAGCCGCGCTCCCCGGAAATTTCCCGCATGGAGCTGGTTCCACTCAACCGGCTGGATGACTACGACCTGTTTTCAACGGATCACCGGCTACTGGGTGCTTCCCTGTACAGGCTGATGCCGGAACTTGCCATTGGCACGCACTGAAGAGACAACCGACGCTGCATACCCGGATGTCGTGCGCGCAACTCCTGGCCGGCGGCCTGCGTCTGAAGACCTGGCCGCTTCCCGATTATTGCTGCGATATTTTAGCAGGCCACTTACTCGGGCCTGTAAGTCTGCGCGCTCTTGTCCTTGACCAGTAACTGCCCCTGACCAGCCGGTTTTTCGGGAAGACTGCCAGTCGTGGCAGCGGATGTGCGGCCAAGCGCCGGGTACTGGCGCGCCCTGATGCCATACCCCAGCAGGGCTCCGCCAGTAGCAGACACGGCCAGCAGGCCGAGCGTCATGAACTGGGTAAATAACAGCAAGACACCCAGACCGGCAATGCCCGTCAATCCGAGACCCAGTTTCAGCGTCGAACGATTCTGCAGACGCCTGGTTTCACGCAGCAGCTGCTGGTGACTGTCTTTGATCTCCCTGGTTTTCTCCTTTTCGGCCTGCCGGCGTATGCGGTCACGTTGCCGGTTGAATTTCTCACTGGCCCGGGCAAACGAATGCTGACTGGCATGGCTGGAGATCGTGGAAAACCACAGTGCGGCGATCACACCGATCAGGATACCGAGTGAGCCGACCAGCCAGCCAGTCTTGCCAAGATCGGCATCCTGTGCAGTCATAAGCAGTAATGCAGTTGCACCCTGCAACAGGAAGATACCGATCAGGAACTTGATAAATGTCAAAAGACTGAAGCGCACCATCACTTGCCTCAAGTGTGTCACTGTAGATATTCTGCCACAACGGCCAGAAAAACATGCTATGCCACCTATACCTGAATCCGTTGACCATACCTGTCGATGATATGTCGACGACCCTCTTTCCCTGTCCTGGCCCGGGTGTAATGAAGCGCAGGCAGTCGGTTCTCATGTATATTCATGTCCAGGCATCACGAATTCCGACTATATATGGCCCGTAACCTCACCTTCAGACTGTTTCTCGCTGCTGTCGTCTTTGTCGGGATGCTGGTGCTGCTTGCGGTTATCCTGAGTGCGGCACAGTTCAGCCTGTCACTGTGGCAGCAATTACAAGCCGCCCCGACCTGGATCGTGGTACTGATTGCCGGCCTCACCGCTCTGATGCTGGGATTCGGGATCTGGCTCGGCTGGCGCATCTTGCGTCCTGAACGAAGCGGTATCGATAAAGCCAGGGCACCCCTGACGGAAGCCGAACTGCAGGCGCATCTGGATGCGGCCGCTGCCGCAGGTGTTGATGTCGAGACGGCCAGGCGTGAACTGGCGGAGCTGGCACGGAGACGTCAGCTGGAAATCATTCACCTCGCGCTGTTTGGCGAGATCAGCAGTGGCAAGAGTTCACTGATCAACGCGCTGCTGCCGGGTGCCAGCGTGGAGACCAGTGTAATTGGCGGGACGACCACGAGCATACAGCACTACCACTGGCAGCGTGAATCCGGCGATGAAGTGGTGCTCGTCGATGTGCCCGGTCTGAACCAGATGGAGCGCGAGTATGACCCGATGGTCATGGACGAGGCGCAGCGGGCACACGTGGTGATCTTTGTCTGTGACGGCGACCTGACGCGCGATGAATATCTGGCCCTGCAACCACTCCTGGAACTGAAAAAACCACTCATCCTGGCATTCAACAAGCTGGATCGTTATTCGGCTGAAGACCGGCAACTGATCCGTCAACACCTGGTTGACAAGTTTGGAGCCTTCCCGCAGGTGACGATTGCCGGTATTGCCACCCGGCCAATGCGCAAGGTGATCAAGCGCGGCGCTGACGGCGTTGAACATGAGGAGGAACAGCTTTTGCCACCGCAGATCGAGGAGCTGCGCGCAGCCGTACAGTCTGCACTCGACAGCAACATGACGCTGCTGGAGCACCTGCGCGATACCGCCGTGTTTGAACTGACAGCACGCAAGCTGGATCAGGCAAAGGCGGATCACCGTATGCAGGCATCCGCGGACCTGGTCAAGACCTATACCCGGCGTGCCGTGGCCGGCGGTCTGGCGGCGATCACGCCCGGCACCGATATCCTGATCCAGGGATTCCTTGGCACACGCATGGTCAAGTCGCTATGTGAGCTGTACGAGGTACCGGTGCGTGAGATTGAACTGGAAAAGCTGTTGAACCTGTCGCAAAAGCAGGTGCGCACCGCGTTGCCATTGCTGCTGGCCGTGGCCGGCAATGCCGCCAAGGCCTTCCCGGGTGTCGGTACGCTGGCCGGCGGCCTGATGCATGCCGTTGCCTACGGCCTGATATTCGATGCAATGGGTCGGGCCGTCATCCGGACACTGGAGACCCGTGGTGAACTGCGCCCCGCACCGGCGAGCCTGACGTTCAGGGACAATCTGGCCGTCGATGTGGAGTCAAAGGCCCGCAAGCTGTTGCGGCTGGCCCTCGATGTGCGCAGCGAGCAGCGCGATAGTGATAAAGGCGGCGCTGACTGATGATGCAGGTGTGCCTGTCAGCGCGAACAATAATGGCTAAACCATACAGGACACCATGAACACTGACAGCCATCTCGATCAGGCGCGTGACAGCCTGGCGTTGCTACTGCAGGACAAACGATTGCCACCCGAGGCACGTGCGGAGCTCGCAGAAGATTTCAGCCAGGTGCAGGCCATGCTGGACAAGCTTGAGCATGGCCACATCCATATTGCCGTGCTGGGTCGTGTCAGTGTCGGCAAGTCCTCGGTCCTCAATGCCCTGATCGGCGAGCAGCGCTTTTCAACCAGCGCCCTGCATGGCGAGACCAAACATAACAAAATGGAGCTCTGGGACGAACAGGAAAGCGGCTCGCTGTTCCTGATCGACACGCCGGGTATCAATGAAATCGATGGCGAGACTCGTGAGCGCATGGCCCGCGAGGTGTCGCAGCGATCAGACCTGGTGCTGTTCGTTATTGATAGCGATATGACTGACAGCGAGTACACTGCATTACAGGGTCTGGCGCAAGAACACCGGCCGCTGCTGCTGGTGCTGAATAAATGCGATCGCTATTCTGCAGCACAGCGCAAGGACCTGCGCGACAGTCTGCTGTCGCGCCTTCAACACATCATCCCGCCGGAGAACCTGGTCGAGGTATCCGCCAATCCGGCGCCGCGCATCTATATCGAAAGGGATGCCGATGGTCAGGAAATCGAGAGCGAGCGGCCCACGCCTCCGGACATCGTGCCGCTTAAAGACCGTATCTGGGAAATCCTCGAGGCAGAAGGCAAGACGCTGGCTGCATTGAATGCCAGCCTGTTTGCCGGCGACCTGAGTGACAAGGTCGGCGCACGTGTGCTCACCGTACGCAGGAAGCTTGGCGAAAAGGTCATTCGCAGCTACAGCCTGATCAAGGGCGTCGTGGTGGCCATCAACCCGGTGCCGGTGGCGGACCTGGCGGCCGCTGTCACCACGGACCTTACCATGGTAATCCACCTGGCCGATGTCTACGGCATGCCCATGACGCGCAGCCAGTCCGGTACACTGATCAAGACCATCAGCAAACAGTTATTGCTGTTGATGGGGGCGACCTGGTTTGTGCACCTGATGTCATCACTGTTGAAGGCCGGCAGCGCCGGCCTGTCGACTGTATTGACCGCGGGTGCCCAGGGTGCCGTTGCCTATTATTCAACCTATGTTGTCGGCCGTGCGGCAGAACAATACCTGGCGGCCGGCTGTTCCTGGGGTGAGGATGGCCCCAAGCGCGTGATTCGCAATATTCTCGACAACATCGACCGCGATTCGATGCTGGCCAGGGCCCGTCAGGACATCCTTGCGCGTATTGGCGCGTCACGCGCCTGAGCAAGAATATGGTATGTTTGTACGACGATATACCAGGATCCAGTGCCGTTACACTGCGACAATAAAACACAACGTATCCTTAATTCCGTCTCTTCAGCACATCAATCAACGACGTCTGCGTTCACATTACGTCTTACCCCTGCTGCTGGTGCTGCTGCCCGGACTCGCCAATGGCGGCCCGCAACCCGTTGCCGGCATCCAGGCTCCCGTATCGCCGGTTTCAATCATTGATATTCCGGTGCGCCTGTCTCTTGATCCCCTGATCAGTGCGGCTGAAAAGATGCTCCCGCAACAGGCAGGCAACTGGCGTAGCTGGGAGGACTGGCACGGGATAAAATCCCAATACCGCGCCTGGCGCGGACCACTCGATATTTCCGTTGCCGGCGACACGCTGCTGGTTCAGGCGCATATCCGTTACTGGATCAGGGCATACAAGAAGTTGCTGGGTGCGGTCAATGTGAAAGGCAGCTGCGGCATCGATGAACCTCCGCGACAGGCATTGATTGGTATGCAGGTCCGCCTGGGCTGGGGACCGGACTGGACCCTGCGACCCCGGTTCCGCATCCTGCCGACCCGATTTCTTGACCGCTGCGAAATGACCTTTGCGGATATCGATGTTACACCCGTCGTTGAGAAGGAATTCCGCAAGCAAATGCAAAACAGCCTGCGTGCGGCACTCCGCAAGCTGACTCCCGGCATGAATGCAATCCGGCAACAGGCGCAGCGGTCCTGGTCGTTGCTGCAGGAACCGCTGGAACTCGGCAATGGCCACTGGTTGCTGCTCAGGCCGGCAGGTGTTGCACTGTCACCTGTAATTGGCCGGGGGAAGTACATCCAGACACATCTTGCCGTTTCCCTGCAGCCGACACTGATGACTGGCCCCAGGCCCGCTGACAAACCGGCGCCGCTGCCGGCCCTGGCACGTTATTATCCCCGGTCCGCCGGTTTGCATCTGCGCCTGGGCGTTGATCTCGATTTTGCTGGACTCAACCAGCGTATGACCGATGCCCTTGCAGGCAAGCTCTTTGTTATCAATGGCCGCAAGGCAGGCATTAAAAAGGTTGAGCTGAGAGGTAGCGGGCAGGAAATCACGGCACGGCTGGAACTGACCGGCGATCTCGCCGGTACGGCGGAACTCCGGGCGCGCCTGGACTATGATGCAGACAATCGCAAACTGGAAATGCGCGATCTGAAGTATGACTACGTAGCGGAAGACTTCGCCATGGACTTTCTGGCGAAGGCCTTTCAGGAACCCGTCCGCCAGTCACTGGAGGAGGCGGCCAACCAGGCATTGACGCAGCACCTCGATCAACTTGACGGGCGTCTCGGTGCAGTTTTGCAAAAGATCACACCGAAGGGTGTGGAGCTTGACCTGTCCAACCTGCAGCTGAGCAGTGTGAAAATACATATCCTGCCACAGGGTATCAGGCTGGACGGTACCGCCAGCGGTGCCGCCCGGCTGCTGTTGAATTAACCTGTGGATCACTCCCTGCCTTGATGAGGGCTCCAGGGGTCGGACCTCACTGGGCTCCAGGGGTCGGACCTCACTGTGGGGCTCCAGGCGTACTGGGCTCCAGGGGTCGGACCTCCACAACACATTGGTTTAATTGGTGAAATCACCTTAACAACACATTGGTTTAATTGGTGAAATCACCTTAAATGGCTAGATTTTAGGGCTTAAAGTGACTTTTTATAGCCAGAAATGGTACCTCTAAGCTGTCCGAGATGTTAGCTGGAATGCGCTATTCTCCCCGCCACAGATCACGCGGTGTGTTGACTTAAACCCCCCTTTTTGACCATAAAAAGGCCCTTATAAGGCCACATTGTGACTGGGATTTAAGGTTTATCTAAACTAGTTCATATGATTAGCAAGGTCCGACCCCGGTGCCTTAGAATGCGTTTGTGCGAATGATTCCGCTATTGCTGCTGCTGGTCAGCCAGGCAGTCTCAGCCGATTATCCCATCGAGGTTATCGAGCTGAAATCGCGTCCACTGGAAGAAATCCTGCCGGTGATCAGACCATTGATCGGGGCGGATGGCACGGCGACCGGTATGGGCAACAACCTTGTGCTCAAGGCGTCACCGGAACAGGTCCGCGAAGTCAGGCAACTGCTGCGTGAGATTGACCGCCCGCCAAAACGCTTGCTGATAACGGTCAGTAAACAGGGCGAAAGCACGCGCGGTTCATCCGGCTATTCAGCGGGCGCTGACATCAGGGCCGGTGACGGGCAAATCAGTATCAATTCACCAGGGCGGGCTGTTGATGAAACGCGTGCCCGAGTACATATCTACGGCACGAATGGCCAGCAGAGTCGTACGACCGGGCAGCAGGTGCAGGCGCTGGAGGGCAGGCCCGCCTTTATCGCCAGTGGTACCCGCATCCCGGTCCGCGATGTTGAACGGTACAACCGACACGGACGGATACGCGAGAGCTACGTAACCCGCATGTACGATGCCAGCAGCGGCTTTTATGTGGTACCTCGCGTGAGCGGAGAGTACGTGACCCTCGAAATCCATCAGCGCGATGACCGGCCTGGCAGGTACCGCGGTATCATCGATACACAAAGTACCGATACGGTTGTGCGTGGCAGGCTGGGTGAGTGGGTCAGCCTGGGGGGTATCAATACCACCGGCAACAGCAGCCAGGGTGGCCTGGGTCGCTCGCAGGCAACGGACGGATCGGTCATGCAGCAGATCGAGGTGATGGTGCAATGCCTGGATTGCGAGGGGAGTACACCGCCGCAACGCGGGTTCCTGCCTCAGCTACAGGGATTTGAATGAATAATGGGCCGGTATTAATCAGGCATTATTTGCCTTCGCCATGGCCGGTGATCCCTTCCACAGGCGGCGATGGGAATGTAATACAGTCGACCATCCACATAACCCGGTGAATCTGCCATGAGAAACCTATGCGCAAGCGTTCTGCTTGCCCTGCTTGCTGCAGCGGCGGTCCCAACCCTGCATGCCGACACGATCGAAGAGGTGAAAAAATCTGCCGGGCAGGGTGACAAGGACAGCCAGTACAACCTGGCCCTGAGATATCAAACGGGAAAGGGTGTGGAGCAGGACGTCGACAAGGCCGTCGACTGGTACCGCAAGGCCGCCGGGCAGGGGCATAAAAAGGCGCAGACGAACCTGGGTAATCTCTACCGGGCGGGCAAGGGTATCGACAGGGACTACGCCGAGGCCATGCGCTGGTATCGCATGGCAGCCGACCAGGGTGATACCAAGGCCAAGATCAACATCGCCATGATGTATGCCCGGGGTGAGGGCGTGAAGAAGGACGAGGCAGAGGGTCTGAAATGGCTCTACGAAGCGGCCGGTGCGGGCGACACCCAGGCGATGGTTCAACTGGCGACCATGTACAAGACGGGTAAGAGTGTCGACAAGAACCAGGAAAAATCCGTCGAGTGGTTTCGGCTGGCCGCGGTAAAAGGCGACGTGGTTGCCCAGCATAATCTGGGTCTCAGCTATTTTACCGGCAAGGGAAACCGGAAGGACGCTGCGGAATCGGTTAAATGGCACCGCAAGGCCGCTAACAAAGGCTATCCGCCTGCCGAGTACAGCCTGGCCCTGCGTTATGCCCGGGGCGAAGGTATCAAGCAGGATTACAGCGAGGCAGCCAACTGGTATCGAAAGGCAGCCAAACACGGACACTCCAGCGCGCAAAACAACCTGGGTCTCATGTATCGGAAGGGCCAGGGTGTCGGCAAGGATTATGAAGAGGCACTCGAGTGGTTTCAGAAGGCGGCCGAGCGGGGCCATACCCTGGCCCAGTTTAATCTGGGAAATATGTACCTGAAGGGACAGGGCACCAGGCAGGACCGGGAAGAGGCCAGGAAGTGGTTCACCAGGGCGGCGGAACACGGGCACAAGGGTGCCAGGAAGGCCCTGGAATCAAAATAAAGGGTGTCAAATAAAGGGTGTCAGAGCACATTTATCTCTAATATAAGCAGCTCAATAAAGGGTGTCAGAACACATTTATCCCTAATATAAGCAGAAAATGTGCTCTGACACCCTGCGTATTCGCAGCCACTCAGTAAGCCGGCGCGTCGGCTTCGTAGCTCAGGCCCAGTCTGCCGGCCTGCTCGCGGACGGCGCGGTAGATCTTGTCGTCCAGGGAGTCTCTGGCGCCACCGGCTTCCTCCACTTTCTCGTCCAGGTAAGCCGCGCGTTCACGGGTCAGTTCAGTGATCTGGTGCTTGAGCTCGTTGCGGCGTTCGGCCGTCTCACTGATGATGGCTGCCTGTTCTTCCGGGGCCATGGTCTGCATGGGTTCCGGCAACTTGTCCCTGTCGATGCTGGAGAGGTCGACGCGACCACTGGTTACTTCGTCCACCAGTTCACCCTCACCGAGGAAATTGGCGGCACCGCTTTTCGAGGCATTGAAGGTCGCCCGTCGGGCACGGGACTCGACCGAGGAGGCTGCATGCAGCTTGTCTGCCGCTTCAAGCTTGCGGCGCTGTTTCTCCTTCTCCTCACGGGTACCGTAGTACAGGCGCGTGTCGTCCATCCTGGCCGACAACTTTGCGATCTTTTCATCAAAGGGGGTGGCGATCGCCACGGCATTGCCGGTCTGTTCCACCTGGAAGTAATTGCCACTTCCCAGGCTGGCAATCTGTTGCCAGACGGGCATGGTGTCGCTGGACTGGCCACTTTGGATGGCGTTGACCACGATGCCTTTCTCTTTTGCCGCCCGGAGCGTGACCGGGTATTTGACATCGTTCGAATAATCCATGTGCGGCGGGGCATCACCGACCAGGAATACCGCCTTATAGGTCCCGCCCTGCTGGCTCCAGGACATCTTGTGAACGGCGTCGTACAGCGCCTGGTTCACGCTCTCCGGTCCGTCACCGCCGCCGTTGGCCTGGAAATCCATCAGCGTGGCGTACATGGAGTCCAGGTCACTGGACAGGTCCACCACGCGGGTGACGTAGGCATCACCCCGGTCGCGGTAGGCAACCAGCCCCATCCTGATCTCGGGTGCGGATTGTGCCGAGGCCAGGGTGGTGGCGATGGACCAGATCTTTTCCTTGGCGGCCTGGATCAGGCCCCCCATGCTGCCGGTGGTATCCAGCACGAACACCACGTCGATGCGCGACTGATCATTGGTTACCGGATCGATAACGGGTGGCTCGGTGGGCGTAATACCCCCGATGCTCTGGTAGGCCGGTAACAGGGCAACCGTGGCGGTGGTAAAGGCAAAAAGTGCCATTGCGATGAGTTTAGATTTCATTTGAGTGCCTCCTGGAGGGTTCAATGGTTGGATGAGAGTTTGCGCACCGCAGTTTCTGCAACGCGGTACGCGTATTGAAAGCGGTCATCGCTTTCGTGACCGGACTGTGCAGTGCCGGGCTTGCGCTGAATGCTATTCGGGATGGCGACAAACAGCGCCTGTACCAGGAAAAAGCACCAGATACCGAGAAACACGCTGCCGGTGCGCGTGACCGCCCAGATGGCGGCGGCGAGGCCCACGCCGTTCAACCCCAGGTCGGCAAGTGCCGACAGCGCGCTGGAATAAAAGTACAGCGAACGGATGAGCCAGATAGCACCCAGGTGGCCGCATACATAGAGCAGCAGGGGTGGTTGCGTGAACCAGAGTACGCCTGCGACCAGCAGCCACGCCGCGGTGGCCGTGACCCGGCCAACACGCTCGGGGGTGCGGCTCAGCAGGTAGATGACATAGGCGAGGCCAATGCCGGCGATCAGCAGGCGCAGTACCGGGACGCCGGGAAATAGCGTGTCCAAAGCGGTATATAACATGCTGCCGACAAGGCTCACGGCCAGCGCGACGGCGACGCCTTCAAGGAATGTGGGCCGTCTCATGACCGGCTCCTGTGCTGCTTTTCGCGCAGAAAGGCCACTTCCACATCCTCGTCGCGGACGCTGATATCGGCGATGGTCCGGTTGTCTGCGGGCCGGGTGCGGGCGTCTTCTTCGGCCAGCAGTTCGGCCTTCTGTTGCATGCTTTCCAGACGCGCCTGGTTTTCTCTGATCCGGGTAATGAGATCATCGAGCGTTTCCCTGAGCGCCTCGCGTTTGCGGGAAAGATTTTTGCCAAGACGTTGCGCCTCCAGCCTGCGCCTGATGCAGGTGCGGGCCAACTCGTCATTGCCGGCTGCAAAACAGGTGTCGAGTTCCTCTTCGATAGCATGCAGTGACTGCTCCAGGTCGGTTTCGCGGGTCATGAGCTGTCGCAGTTCCAGCGACAACACCTTGCTGCGCTGCTCGTCGCGGGCCAGTTCCTCTTCCATCTCGCGGACCGCCTGCCGGAGCAGTAGCCCGGGTTCCTCGATGCGGTCGAGCACGGCGTGGAAATCGGCCTGGAACAGTCGCGAGACGCGTGTGATAAGTGCCATGGTTGTTACCTCCTGCGGGTTGATCTGAACGTGAATCCAGTCTGAACGGGCGGGCAGCGAGTTTGTAGACAGGCTTTGGTAAAACCTGTGGCGGGTTATTTACAAAAGATTTACATGCCGGGGATCGAGCGAGCTGGTAGGCTTTAAAACAGTCATATGTGACCGATATGTCGAGTCAGAGGTGATTAACTGTTAGGCACCAGGCAAGGGAACTCATGCAGCGCAAGATCCGACTCCTGATCGTTGAAGACGAAGAGGCCATCCGTACCGGGCTGATGGATGTCCTTGTCTACCATGGTTACGACGTGGCGTGCGCAGCCGACGGACCGGCAGGGCTGGACATGGCACTGAGCGGACGCTTCGACCTGATCCTGCTGGATGTCATGCTGCCGGGTATGGACGGCTTCGAAATCTGCAACCGCATCCGTGCACAGGATCGTGACCAGCCGGTCATCATGCTGACGGCCAGGAGCACGGATGAGGACATCATCCAGGGTTTGTCACTGGGCGCCGACGATTACGTGGCCAAGCCATTCTCGGTGGCACAACTGGTGCTGCGGGTGCAGGCCGTGCTGCGCCGGTCACGCATCGGTGCTGAACTCGATGCCATGCTCCGGCTGGGTGAGGACGTCGAGGTCGATTGCCGGAATCTCCAGGGCCAGCGTGGTAACGAGGCATTGTCATTCACCCGCCGCGAGGTGGAGATGCTGCAATACCTGCGGCTGAATTCGGACCGACCGGTCTCCCGGGACGAGTTGCTGGCAAAGGTCTGGGGTTATGCAAAAAATCTCGATATCGAAACCCGTACCGTCGATATTCATATTGCAAAGCTGCGGCGCAAGATAGAATCGGATCCGGCAAAACCGCGTTACCTGGTCACGGTGCGCGGTGCGGGCTATCGACTTGTGGCGGAATAATCCGGACCACTGTTAACCGCCATGCTGAGTACTTCACTCACAGGAGTTGACCGGAAAAGACTGCGGCGGTGGCTGGCCGTGTTTTTTCTTGCCCTGGCCATTCCGACCGGGATTCTCGTCTACCAGGCCTACAGCCAGCTTAAGTGGGAGGCGTTTCACCAGCACCGGGTAATGGCAGAAGAACTGGCTGTGCGTATCGATGCCCGGCTCGTTCAGCTGATCAATGACGAAGAGGCGCGCTCGTTTGCCGATTATGCCTTCCTCAATGTGGCGGGCGATCCAGCCGCCAACTTTCTGCAGCGCTCTCCACTGTCGGCCTATCCGCACGCATCGCCCATTCCCGGCCTGGTCGGTTACTTCCAGGTCGACACTGACGGTGGGTTCACCACACCGCTGTTGCCGCCGGCAGGGGCGCCGGCATCGACCTACGGTATCTCTGCGGTGGAACTGGCGCAACGGCTGGCCCTGCAGCGGCAAATCGAGCAGATCCTCAGCCGCAACCGGCTGGTGCAGGACCGCACGACCGATACGGTGACGGGCAGGGAGGCCATCGCGGATGCACTGCACGGAAATGCAGCGCGCCGGGACAAGCCGGCCGGTCTGGCTGCACCGTTGACTGACGAAGACGCGCTGGAGCAGCGGGCCATGGATGATCGTGCTGTCCCGGCAACGGCGGAGCCGGCAGAAGAACAGGTGCCGGGTCAGGCCGCCTTCGACCGGCTCAACAAGGCCATTGCGCCCCGTGAGCAGGAGAAGAAACAGCCGGCCAGCACCCTCGGCCGGGTCGAGGACCTTAATCTGGATTACCGCTATCAGTCCGAAGCCATCGATGAAGTTGAGCGCCAGCTCATGAGTGGTGCGCCCGACGCTGCCAAGCGCGCGCGCAAGGAGCGCAGTGCCTTGCCGGAACCGGCGGATGAAGCCGGCACCGCGTTTTTCGAGGGAGTGCGCGAGGCCGACGCGCCGTCACGACCGCACGGCACAATCCGCATCCGCACCTTCGAGAGCGAGATCGATCCGTTCGAATTCAGTCTGCTCGACAGTGGTCATTTTGTGCTGTACCGCAAGGTCTGGCGTGATGGCCAGCGTTACATACAGGGCGCCCTGATCGAACAACGACCGTTTGTAGAGGGGCTGATCGAAGCGCTGTTCCTCGAAACGGCATTGTCAAACATGAGCGACCTGCTGGTGGCCTGGCAGGGTAGTGTGTTCTCGGCCTTCAGTGGACGGGCGGCGCGTGACTATCTGTCCAGTGCCGAGGCATTGCGCGGTACGCTGCTCTACCAGACACGCCTGTCAGCGCCGCTGGGTGATATGGAGCTGATCCTGAGCATCAACCGGCTGCCGGCGGGGGCCGGCGGGCGGGTGATCACCTGGCTTGCGGCAATCCTGCTGCTGGTACTGTGTGGTGGTTTTTACCTGATGTACCGGCTGGGGGCGGGGCAAATCGATCTCACGCGCCAGCAACAGGATTTCGTCTCCGCCGTCAGTCATGAACTGAAGACGCCGCTCACCTCGATCCGCATGTATGGCGAGATGCTGCGCGAGGGCTGGGCCTCCGATGAAAAGAAAAGGGTCTACTACGATTACATCGTTGATGAAAGCGAGCGCCTGTCACGCCTGATCGCCAATGTGCTGCAACTGGCGCGCATGACCCGCAACAACCTGCAGATTGACACGAAATCACTGACCGTGGCCGAACTGATGGATGGCATCCGCTCCCGGGTTTCCTCGCCGATCGAACGTGCAGGTTTTGTGCTGAATATGAGCTGCGAACCGGCAGCGGGGCAGGCCATCATCCAGGCCGACCCGGACTGGTTTATCCAGATCTTCATCAACCTGGTGGACAACGCCATCAAGTTTTCCGCCGGTGCGGACCAGAAAGTCATCGACGTTGGCTGCCAGCGACTGCGTGATGGCCGTGTGCAGTTCTGCGTGCGGGATTACGGCCCCGGCGTGCCCGGCGACCAGTTGAAAAAGATCTTCAAACTGTTTTACCGTTCGGAAAACGAACTCACGCGCGAGACCGTGGGTACCGGCATCGGCCTGGCGCTGGTACATCAACTGGCGCGGGCGATGGGCGGTCAGGTGGATGTGGTCAACCGCGAACCGGGTGCGGAGTTCCGGGTGAGCCTTGCTGCTCGGGAATAAGCAGGGCCAGGCGCGTGGATTCCATGAGTGAATGACTTACCGAACCGGCATTCAGCCGTATGCCGTAGCGCGGTGCATTCTGCCCGTGTTGGTGTGCCGCTCCACCCGGATACAACACTCTTTGCAGCCACACTGCTGCAGCCCTGCGATCAGCACGAGCACGTTCAGGCAACGGGCTGGTTGAATGACGATTCTGTCCGCTAGCGGTTGTTGCTCAATCGTAGAGAACGAGTCTGTCACGACCATCCTGCTTGGCCTGGTAGAGCGCCTGATCGGCCCGCCTTAACAGGGTTTCGGTACTGTCCTGCGGGGTGCCGGTCGCGACACCGACCGAGCAGGTGAGTGTGATGGTGTGTTCCAGGTATTCGATCTGCAAATCCCGAACTGCCTTCAGGATCCGTTCACAGAGTGCTGCCAGGTCGCCCGGTTCGGCATCGACCAGGATCAGCGCGAACTCCTCGCCGCCGTAGCGGGCGATGAAATCCGAGCGTCGCGGAAACAACTGGATCAGGGTATTGGCGATAGTCTGCAATACCCTGTCACCGCCCGGATGACCATAGGTATCGTTGATCTGTTTGAAGTTGTCCAGGTCAACCATGATCAGTGCCATCGGCTGGCCGGATAGAAACGAGAAGTCTATCTGCTTGGCAAGCACGTCGTCGAAGGCCCCGCGATTATGCAGGTGGGTCAGCGGATCGAGGTCGACCTTTTCGCGCAGGGCCACCAGATCGGCGCGCAGACTGTGGACCCGTTCGCCCATGAGTTTCAGTTGTGCCTCGTAGCGGGCCTGGCGATCCCGGACCACCTGCGAGACGACGTCGACGGTCCTGGCAAGCTGCACGCGGATATCTTTCAGGGAATCGCTCTCCACCACCGTGCCGAGTGTCGCCAGCTCCCGGGTCACCAGCTCGTCCTTGGCGTTATCGTCACTGATGGCCGTGCGCAGGCCGCTGGTCATCTCGCTGATCAGGCCGCGCATGCCCTCGGCCCTGTCGGCCACGGCGGCCTGTTCATCGCGCCGGTGGCTGCGGAAAAACTGCTGCAGGTCGGCCCAGTGTCGCTGGTCCATGGGGACCGGTGCGGTCCTGTCCTGTTCCTCCGGTTCCTCCTCACCCAGCGGAGCCGCCGTACCGGTCAGGATGTGACGTACCCAGGCCTCGCAGCGGCGCTGCAGCTCGGCCGCCTCCATGGTATCGATATCGAAGCCGCGACTGCCATAGGTACGCAGCACGGTAGCGAGGGTATCCAGAATCCTGTTTGCAAGCTCATCGGGCACGCTGGTATCCACGGCAATTGTGTCACCCGCGGCCGGTGATTCCCCGCCTGCGCCGGGTTTGTCTCTGGAAAAAAAGCCCATATGTTACCTCTGCCCTGAAAATACCAGCATCCAGCTAGTGAGAAATCCGGAGTCTGGAACCACTGTTAATGGCCTGTTTAACGAGACAGCTCGCGCAGGCGCGCCATTCTTTTTTCGCGACTATCCGCGAGTTCGCGCTGAACGGCGACCTCTTGCTCTGATAACCGCTTGAAGGACTGCAGGAAGGCCTGGTAATCATCGGTATCGGTCTCCATGTCGAAAAGTACTCGCCCCTTCGTGACCTCGTAGCGCGCCCGGTCCATGAAGTCGAGGTATGCGATGCCCTGTTGCGACACCTCGATCACAATGTCGAAATATTTTCGTGACAACGTACCATCCAGTTCATAGGTGTTGTTGAATTCCTGAACGGCCTGCAGTTTTTCATCTTGTGGCAGATCGAGTTGCTCAATCTCGGTCCTCATTCGCGAGAGCATGTCCTTTTGCTTCTCTTTGTGTTCCTAAAACACCTGACCGTAGTCCTCGAGTTGCCCAATGGCCGCAGGGAAACGCAACTTGTCCTCAAGGAATTCAGGAGCAAACAGGGGTGGAATCTGAACCGTGGTGACCCTCCTGGCCAGTTCCACATCCAGTTGCCGGTAAACCTTTGCGTAGCTGGCCTGCAGCGTCAGGATCGCAGATGGTTTGCCCGGCTCGTCTTCCGCATACTCCCATGATGGCAGCCTCTGCTCCTGCCCTGAAACCGTGTAGGGATCTGTCAGCTGTTCGGCCCGACGCACCTGCTGGCTTTGATAGTGGCCAAAAAAATTTACCGCTGCCACCACCACCCAGATGCCCCACATGGTGGTAATCAGATTCGGCATGTCCTTGCCA
>JBATGJ010000032.1:0-8309 GCA_049665685.1 Gammaproteobacteria bacterium | reverse complement strand
ACCGATAACTGTCATTGCCGGTTTCGATGATGTGGCAGTGATGCGTCAATCGATCCAGCAGTGCCGTCGTCATCTTTTCATCACCAAAGACCGTTGGCCATTCGGCAAAACTGAGATTGGTGGTAATCATGATGCTGGTACGCTCATACAACTTGCTGAGAAGATGGAACAACAGGGCGCCTCCGGCCTGGCTAAAGGGGAGATAACCCAGTTCATCCAGGATCACCAGATCCGTGTGTATCAACCGGTTAGCCATGCGGCCCTGTTTTCCGAGCTGCTTTTCCTGTTCCAGCAGATTAACCAGTTCAATGGTCGATAAGAACCGAACTCGTTTATGGTGATGCTGGATCGCTTGCACCGCAATGGCGGTGGCCAGATGGGTTTTACCGGTGCCCGGTCCACCCACAAACACAACATTCTGGGCTTCCTCCATAAATTCACAGTGATGCAATGAGGTAATCAGCGTTTCGTCTACTTCGCTTTGCGTAAAATCAAAGCCGGTTAGATCACGGTAGGCCGGGAAGCGTGCCACCTTCATCTGATACTGGATAGAACGCACTTCTCGCTCAGCAACCTCGGCCTTGAGTAATTGCTGCAGGATGGGCTCTGCTTTACTGTAAGCAGGTGACGCCTGACTGGACAACTCTGCAATGCTTTGCGCCATACCGTGGAGTTTTAGTGACTTCATGGTTGCTATGGTGGCATCAACGGACATGACGTTTCTCCCGCAAGTGATCATAACGGCCCGTGTTGGCTTTGGGTTCCTTTGCCAGGGTCAGTCCAGGCCGCGGTTTGAGCAATGCCGGTCCGGGCTTATCCAACAAGCGGTTCAGGCAGTTAATGACGTGCTGTTTAGACGGGCTGCCACTGGTCAGTGCCGTGATAATGGCCTGTTCTACCTGGTGTTCATCATGTTGCAGCACCAGTGCCAGTACATCGACCATATCCCGATCCCCACCCGGCTGCTTGAGTAATTGCTTTTGTAGCTTGCGGAAGCTCTCGGGTAGCTCCAGGAACGGGGCGCCATTACGCAAGGCCCCGGGCTTGCGCTGCAGTACCGACAGGTAATGACGCCAGTCGTAGATTGTTCGACCTTTTTGGCTGTGGTCGCGTGTGAATACGCGCGGATGCGCTGCAATCACTTTCCCCTCTGCAATCATTGCCAACCGGTGCGCATAAACATGTAAGCTGATGGGGCGATTGGCAAAGGAAGCCGGCACACTGTAACGATTATTATCAAACGTGATCAGGCAGGTGGAGGAGACCCGTTTAGTGTGTTCAATATAGCCATCAAAGGGGGCTGGAACCGACATCTGGCAAACCACTTCATCCGCCCAGACCTCGGTAATTGTTCTGTCTTTGTACTCAGGATGGCGGGTCTCTTGCCATAGCATTTGACAGCGCGCCTCCAGCCAGGTGTTCAGCGCATCAAGATCAGTAAAGGCCGGTGCCTGATGCCACAGGCGATAGCGGGCGTCTCTAACGTTCTTTTCAATCTGGCCTTTCTCCCAGCCGGCGGCCGGATTGCAAAAGTCGGACTCAAACATGAAGTGACTGACCATGACCTCGAAGCGGGCATTCACCACACGCTTCTTGCCGTGCCCGACCTTGTCAACAGCGGTCTTCATATTGTCATAGATACCTCGCTCTGGCACACCACCGAGCACCCTGAAGGCATGGTTATGCGCATCAAAGAGCATCTCCTGGGTTTGCAGGGGGTAGGCACGCAGAAAGAAGGCACGACTGTGACTGAGCTTGAACTGGGCAATCTGCAACTTGGTGCGCTTGCCGCCCAGCACAACGTAATCTTCACTCCAGTCGAACTGAAACGCTTCTCCAGGGGCAAAGGCCAAAGGGACATACGTGCCGCTGCTGGCGACCCGTGACGCTTCCTGCTGGTGTGCCCGCCAATCTCTGGCAAAGGCGGCAACCCGGTCATAAGAGCCGGTATAACCGAGGGGCACCAGGTTGTAAAACAGCTGCTTGACGGATAATCGCTGCTTGCGTTTACGTCTTGCCTCCCGATGCAGCCAGCTGGTCAGCGTATGGGCATAGTCATCCAGCTTGCTCGGGGCCTTGGGTCTTGAATACGTCGGTTCGACAACACCACGGGCCAGGTATTTACGGACGGTATTGCGAGAAAGTCCGGTTCGCTTGGCTATCTGTCGAATACTGATCTTGTCGCGGTGTCGCCACCGCCTGATTACACTTAATAATGCCACGCCTATCACTCCTTTTATCCCCTGCTGGTTCATCAGCAGGACAGGGTTACACGTGGGTCAATTTTGGGTGCAAATATCGGGGCTTAGTGGGTCACTTTTGGATGCAATTTAACAGTTACGGGCTTTGAACGTGATGTCGACATCCACGGCGTTAAGCAGATTGAAGGGCAAGGGCTTGTCAGAGAACAGGGCTTGCCTGGGTCCGCCCACCTCGCCCTTCTCTGCATTGCCTGTGTCTGCCTTCTTCTCGCTTTTGGCTTGTTGCATGATCCGGGTGAAATCGACCAGACCTGATTCCAGTCTTACCGTCACCCTGGGCCGTTTCCCGAGCTCCGCTTTTGCCCATCCGGTGAAATCACTCTTGTCGACGGTGACGGAGAAGCTTTTCAACTCCAGCAACTTGCCGGAACCGCTGAGCTGAGCCTGTATATTGAAGACTCCCAGGTCAGGTAGCTGCGTATCGAACATGGGTCCCAGCTCGCCCAGCTGCTTACCTGCCCCCTCCAGACCAAGGTCAATCCCGGTAAGTTTCAGCACATCACCAACCTTACCTGAAACCGTCAGATGCGCATTTCCCTGTTTAACATTGGCACGCAGCTTATGCATGGCCAGCGCCTGAGCGGAGCCACTCAAGCGCGCCGTGGCAGAAAAGGGACCGGTATCGGGCAGCTTGTCACCCAGCAAACTGCGCAACTCGCCGACATTTTTTCCCGAGCCTTTAACGTCCAGGCTGATACCCTTGACGGTCAGCAGGTCATCAATTCCGCCCGCTAGCGAGAGCTTGTTGTTCTGCTGGCTGATGGTTCCCTTGGCTTCGCTGAGCGCCAGCGCCTTGGCCGATCCTGTCAGCTTGCCGCTGACTTCGAAGGAGCCGGTTGGCGGCAGCGTTTCACCAACGATCGAACTAAGTTCGGCCAGGTTGTTGCCCGAGCCCTTCAGGTTAATATCGATGCCTTCAAGGGTGATCAGTTCAGCGATACTGCCCGCCAGAGAGAGCTTGTTGCTTTGCTGGCTGATAGTCCCCTGCGCCTCACTTAAGGCCAGCGCCTTGGCCGACCCTGTCAACTTGCCGCTGACTTCAAACGGCCCCGTTGCCGGCAGCGTCTTACCGACGATCGAACTGAGCTCGGCCAGATCGTTGCCCGAGCCCTTCAGTGCCAGCTGAATATCCTTGAGTGTTTTCAGGTCGCCGATCTCGCCGTTCAGCGCGAGCTTGATGTGCTTATGGCTGACACTGCCCCGGGCGCCCCGGATGGCAAGTTGGTCACCGCTGGTGGTCAGCTGCGCCGTCACGTCGAAGCTGTCCGTGTGCGGGATCTTGACCCCCATCCCTGTACCCAGGCTGGCGAGGTCGCTGCCCGATGCCTGCACCGTCAGGTCGAGTCCTTCAAGCGTCACGGCATTATCAAGCCCGCCGTCAAGCTTGACCTTCGCGCCGGCAACCTCACCGGACAGTGCGAGCGGGAAATGCACACCCGCAAACAGATCGCGCAACGGTCCGGTCTGCCCGGACAGCGCCACCGTCTGCCCGTTCACGGTGCCCTGGAGCTCGACGGCGAGTGCGTCGGCCGCCGCAGAGCGGGTCAGTTCGAGGCGGTCCAGTTTGTAGTGTGCTGCGGGTGCCCCGGATTCAGCGTTGCGCACGGTAACGGCAAGCTGCTAGACCTGCAGATGCTTTACCACCGCGCCCCGCATACCGCCGCCTGTACGCGAGCCAGCCGTTTGGCTGAACTGCCAGTTGGCCTGACCGCTGGCGTCGGTTTCCAGCAGTAGATCGGTATCGATTAACCTGATCCGCGTGATGTCAACCTCTCTCATCAGCAGCGGAATGAGCCTGATGCGAACCCGAAGTTGTCCAATGTGTGCCATCTGCGGCTGCGAGCCCCAGGGTGCGTTGGCCAGTGTTACATCACCTACGCTGAGTTCCGGTGGCAGAGACATGACCACCGCCAGATCTCCCTTTACGACCAGCTGCCGGCCGGTCGCATCCATGACCACCTTTTCGATAAGCCCTTTGTGGCGGTTGTAGTCCGCGGTGTAGATAAAGACAACAGCGGCGACAACGAGCACAATGGCCAGTCCGGCAATAACCGTGAAGCCGATACGCAAGGTCTTAAACATGGTTTATCCCTGCTTCCGCCCAAACCATGAACTCAGCATCGAGTCGCTGAGTGCAAATCGGATTACCACCATACTCTCGATTAAACGCCAACTGGTGCGTAGATCCTATTCGGTGAGATACCTAGACTACGTACGTATTCACAACCGCAGCAGTGCATGGGCAGCGTGCGCTTTGGGAAATACCATCCTCGCCGCTACCACTTCGGTTATACGTGCACCAACCCCGGCAGCTGGATCCGCAAGACGCATGCCGATGATGGTTCTGATGAACTGATGAAGCACAAGTCGCCTGTTCTACGGCTCCGGCTGAAGATGATATTGGGTGATACGGCTGTGCACATCCTGATTTAATGTGCCTTCCATACGTTCAATCAAAGACGCGGTACGACCGTGGGACACCACTCCCATACGACCTGAATATGCCTGGTCTCAGGCAACACTGTTTTTCCCTTTCGGGTCTAAGACACCAATTTTCAGTTTGAATAATAAGAGACTCAACGATTACTGCACCATAACGCACGTATAGGTCATTGCGCGCTGACGAGCGCCAATGTTCTGGAGAAAATGCTAAGCGTCGCAGTTGGGTCGACTCTCGTCGTTTAGAGAAATCTTATTTGGAATCAGTCCCTAGGTCGCTTTCCGGCCAGAAAAAGACCTTCCTCTGTTTCCAGGGAAGGTCAGGAGTGCACCAAACTCGGACACTCAGTCCAAATGAAAACGGTCCCGAAGGAGCTGCTGTTGTAACTGGTTAGGCTTTCTTACGTCTAGCTACCCCGACTAATCCTATAAGGCCGGAGCCGAAGAGCCAGACCGCAGCCTGCACTGGCACTATGGTGGCATCAAAGGAGTCAATATAGAAGTTGCTGCCTTGTCCAAAGGGCAACGCCGTAAGCGGACCAAGATTAGCATTAGCGGGTGGCGCTCCGACGAAAAGGTAGCTGATACCTGCCGCACCGAGGTTATGAGTAAACAGACCGTCAGCCAGGTCATCGGGGCTGTTAAAGATATTGAATCCCGCAAGCCCGGAGAGTAAGCCGCCAGTGAAATCGGGCGCGGTTGTCCCCGTGGCCATCCAGACAGCTCGCGGTTGGTTTGTGACATCATCGACCGTCACTCCTGGAATATCTACTGGCTGATCGAACGAGAAGAGAGCGAAGTGGAAAGCGGGAGGCGCCGGGTTAGAAACAGTGTCGTTTCCATATCCGCTGGTAAAGCCCGGCGAAAGGCCACCGGAGAAAAAGTCCGAGCCACCGGCGGCGGGGATGAGGGAAGTGTCGGCAATCAGCCCCAGCTGTTCGCTCCCGAGCCCTCTTACGTCAATACCGAGGCCAGCATTATTGATGCCAACCTGCGTTGGCCATGGCCCGATAACATTAGCGTCTGTGCCAGCGGTATTTATCTCAGCTGTAAAGGCCTGAACTGTAGCGGTTATGCCACCTACCGTAAGTTGGAGCGAGTCAGTATTGGTAACAATGCCTGTGTTACCTGGTGTCCAACTAAAGGTGGCCGCGAAAGATGGTGGAGCAACAAGCAAAGCAATCGCGATGATTGTGACGAACAGATGTGATTTATTCATCAGCAGGCCCCTCATGATTTCAATTATTATTGAGTCAGCCACAACATAATTTCTGTTGAGGACAATTATTTAATGTATAGACCATCAAACATCATCAGTCAATAAACGTAGAATTACTTATGTGCCTGGCCTGCAAATGTCCAATTCGGATCGGTATCCGTCGTTAACTGATAGATTGTATTAGAATCGGCTAAACGTCCGACTAGGGTCGGAAGTACGCGTTCAGCTGAAATCTCAACCGTTTACCGCAGGAACTTCCGAGTTCGGCTGCCAGCTCAACCGATCGACGCAAAACACGCATTAAATCGTTCTGCCGGTGTTTGAAAACCCAGTGTCTTTCGCGGTCGCTCGTTTAGCTGACGTGCCACCGCATTCAGCTTTGCCTGCGAGTGTACCGACAAGTCCGTACCTTTGGGAAAATACTGCCTCAGTAGACCATTGGTGTTCTCGTTTGAACCCCGCTGCCAGCGATCCCAAATCTCTGCCCTCTGTGCCGCTGTGTACTTAATCCGTGTCCGGTAAACCATTGCTCACACTCCATCTTTTTGAATAAAGATAAAGTGTTGCGCTCACCGGTTGAGACCGCCGCCAATCTCGGACCTTCCATAGGCAAAGAAAACCCCGCTGATGCGGGGCTCCTGTACTCCGTGATCGGCCAAAACAATACATTTAATCACGCAGTACACAAATTCAGCATCCCCGTTCAGCCGGGATATGGTTGACCTGCACACACGGCTATTCGGACAGGGTCCGGGAAGATTGCTTGAATATCCAGGCGACCGCGATACCAGCCATGAACGAATGGTTTGTTTCAAGAAGCGGGCTGTCCTCGAATTTCGCCCCTGACAGATTGTCGTAGCGTATGAATCCCCCCATCCAGATACGATTGAAACGGCGGCTCAGGCTGGCAAGCGCCAGAGTGCCGCTGTAGCCGCCGGCAGCATTGTAAGCTGGCCGTGTTGCCGTCGCATACTGCGGGTCTACAGAATAGTAATAGTCATGGTACGTCCCGCTGCCAAACAGTGGCCCCAGGCTCAGACCTGCATCCCAACCTCCGAACACATCATCGCTTTCCAGTTTCAGGTGCGGATTGAAAATCCAGCCAGCCTGCTCAGCGCCGCCCAGGTCCGTCACGATAACAGACCGAACAGGCAGTCTCATTTTCAGGGTATGCTTGTCTGTCAACTCGGTAAGCAGGATATTCAGCGAGGGACCTATTTCAACAGTCGGGTCGAGATCAGGCATGCCCGCTCTGGCGTTGCTGTCATCACTACGCGCCGGTGCTGATGCACTGGCGCTGACGTTAATTTGCACGCGATCCGTGTCAAACACCCGTGCCCGCAGTCCTTCGCGGTCCACCCTCAGGTAATCACCTCGATAAATAAGGTAAGGAAACGGCAGTAGGTAATATTGCTGATCTTCCGATCCCCGGTAGGCTGGGAATGTGGACGGAAACAGCCCAACACCCACCTCCCACAGTGGCAGTTCACGAGACATCGCAGCCGTTACCTGAACGGCCAGGAGAGTTGCCAGCAAGAATCGTATCACCGCAGAATCCTAATTTCCTGCAAACTATGCGTTAATCATCTCTGATCTGTCACCCGAGCGCCACTGTTGAGGATACGAACGATGCGAAAGCTGGGAAGAGTTTTGAGAGTCTGCAACTTCAGGCCCAACTATGGCCAATAACGGACAATCTACCATCAGCGTAATTTTCGAAGGCCCCTTCCTTTTTAATAAAGCATAACTCAATACTCTTCTACTTATTATGCGGGACACAGTATATGTCTGGGATATCCTCTGGCTCTATTTCAATCAGTAATGCTTTGGGTACTGTGAAGGGTTGTCGGTTCCGGTAAATGTCAAAGCACGCAGACCCCCGCCCCCAATCTTCACGATTTTCCTCCCAACACCAACCTTCCCTATCAGGCGGCGTCTCTCTAACGCCGATCAAATAGCCTTCTTTTTGAAGAAGAGTTGAAGATTGCCTTTTTGGCATCGGGTAATGCAATTACCAATAACACCCGACGCAAGTCCAATATAAACTATTTCGAATATTTGTGTCTCAGATTCTCTATCCGGGTCACAGGTTCCATCTTTTATGCATCCCGTATAGCCGCGGTCATAAATATAAGTAACTACGCTGCCGCCAGCACTTTGTACTTCCTTATTAGATTTACCTGTAATTTTTTCAGCCTCTGCACGAGACATACCATAGAAGAGAACAGATAGATCTGTTGCCTCAGTACCGCGATAACGTATTTTCGTTGCACAGATCGAAATCGCCAAGCATGCTATAAACATCAATAAATACCGTAGTACTGAAAACCCAGTCCTCACCACAGATAATCCTAACTAGAGGACATATAGGTATGTGGGCATAATCTTCC
>JBATGJ010000031.1:0-9905 GCA_049665685.1 Gammaproteobacteria bacterium | reverse complement strand
TCCCGCCACAGCGGGATGTCCGCTCCGGGGATCACCCGGCAGCTGTCAGTAGTTGTTGTCGTATTCCTCTTCCGAGGTGCCTTCACAGCTTACACCATCGTAGTCGGTGGCCATCTCGACCATGGTGCTGCAGGCAGTCAGTTGCTGGCCGTCTAGGTTAGAGTAGCGATCACTGGCGCCATAGTACAGACCGGTCAGCTCGCAGGTGGCGCTGGCGGTATCGACCGACAGCAGTTCCCCCTGGATGCCACTTACACGTGTTTGCCCGCCATCGATGTCACAGCTGCTCCATTGGGTGTCAGTCGCTTCCTGTTCGGTCAGGCAGGGACAGGGTGAGGCCGAGGCTGGTTCCTCCTCAAGGCAGGGCATTTCCGGATCATTGGTAGCCTTTTTCCGGTTGTAGTTTTCCAGTACCCGCTCATTGAACGACTGGCGTGTACACTGACCGGCAGCGGCCGACTCGGCATCGCAGGACTGGGCCTCGCAGTAGACCACACACAGGCCGTACAGGCCGCGAGTGCCGCCTTTCAGGTCTTTACAGACGTCATGCTGCGTATGTCTGCCACTACGTAACAGCTTGCCATAGTTACCGCCGTGTGGTCGCTTGGCACGTCTATCATGGTGTGACAGCTTGGCATGTTTAACATAGTGCGACAGCTTGGCATATTTATCGCTGTGTGGTTGCTTGGCCAGGGCCGATCCGGTCGGTATTGTCAGGGTCAGGAGGGCGGTACAGAGCAAGGCAAAGAGCGTGTTGGAGGGTTTCGATACGGCAAGCATAATAAACTCCTGTAACTAATTGAATGTTGGGTTATAAAACATCCTCCGTAATCTAGTTTGTTATGCTTGTAGGTATATTTTTCGCATAATGCTGGTACCAAAGTCCATTGTACTAAAGGGCATGGTACTAAAGTCGTAGACGGGCCCTCAGACACTATGAGTGATGACATCGAAACCAAGCTGTCCGCTGCACGCACCCGGCTGATCCTGGACCGGCCGTTCCTGGGCGCGCTGGTGCTGCGCATGCCGATGAAGGTGGCCGACCCGAAGTGGTGCCAGACCATCGGTACGGATGCGCGGGCCTTCTACTACAATCCGGAGTACATCAACAGCCTGACGCTGGAACAGACGCAGTTCGCCCTGGCGCACGAGGCGCTGCACTGCGCGCTCTCGCATTTTGCACGCCGCGAGCACCGCAATGCACAGCGCTGGGATGTGGCCTGCGACCTGGCCATCAATCCGATCCTCATCAGGGAAGGCATGACAGCGGTACCGGGCGCGCTTTACAACGTCGGCTATGAAGGCATGATGGCGGAGGAGATTTATCCGCTGGTCAAGGAAAACAATGAAGAACAGCCGCATGACCAGCATTTATACGGCAAGGAATCGCACACCACACAGCCGCCGCAGGATGGTCGCAACAGTCAGCCGGATGGGCGTGACAGTGACGGCGAGGAGGGCGGCGGCGGCAGCGGTGGCAGCGAGCAGATGGATGCGGGCGAGCCGGAGCCGCTGAGTGAGTCAGAGAAGGAACAGTTGTCCATCCAGTGGCGCCAGCGCCTTGCCGGTGCCGCACAACAGGCCATGCAGGCCGGCAAGCTGGGCGGCTCGCTGCGGCGTCTGGTCGACCACCTGCTGCAGCCGCAGCTGCCGTGGCGCATGCTGCTGGCACGCTACATGAACGCGGCCAGTCGTGATGACTACAGCTACATGCGCCCGTCCCGGCGCGAGGGCGAGGCCATCTTCCCGAGTCTGCGCAGTGCGCAGACCGATATCGTCGTGGTGGTGGATACCAGCGGTTCGATCCAGACACAGGAGATGCGCGAGTTCGTCAGCGAGATCGATGCCATCAAGGGCCAGGTGCGGGCGCGCATCACCCTGCTGGCCTGCGATGTCCGGCTCTCGCCCGAGGCGCCCTGGGTGTATGAGCCGTGGGAGGCATTCGCACTGCCGGACGATATCCGCGGTGGCGGTGGCACATCCTTCACGCCACCGTTCGCGTGGGTCGAGGAGCAGGGTCTAATCCCCGACCTGCTGGTGTATTTCACCGATGCCGAGGGTGAATTTCCCGAACAGGAGCCGCGCTTTCCGGTCATCTGGCTGGTCAAGGGCAGGGAGCCGGTACCGTGGGGGCAGCGCATTCAGCTGAACTAGCAGCACGAACACCTTTGCAGGGGGATGCGCCTGCAGGCGCTGGCCCGGAGCTTACTGTGACGGTCGCAGGTTGATTGATTCTCGCGAGATGCGCGGGTTAACCTGTCTGGACAAGAGAGCACATAGACAAGGAAAACACTTTGAATGATGGGCAATACGCGCCGCTTTGTGACTGATTCTTCGGTTCGGGAGGCGGGGATCCCTGCCGGGAGTGCGCTGAAGGGCAGGTTGACGATTGGACTAGCGCGTCACCCTGTGCATCGACCTGTTGCGGAATGACTGGATGGATGGCTGGCTCTCGGAGCACATGAGCCAGGAAGTGCCGGCCCTGACTGCCGACAGCTGGCCGGATGGAACATGGGAATGGGCCGCACTGCGGCACGGCCTGTTGACCCATCCGTGTGTCAAACTGGCCTGAGCCATTATTAAAAGACGATAATTTACGCGCAGAGCGATCATCCGGTTATGATCAATCAGCTGAAGACGGCGTCCTCGCTTCTTCCGTTGCGATGACGGATTAATCCGGGGCTCCCAAAGCAAGTATGAAATTTTAACGCTGGGCCGCTTTGTAATATAAACGGTCACAGACGTTGTTGCGCTGAACCGGGGGCCGCGGCTGGTGCCGTCAGACTCACACGAGAAGTTTATTGCAGAAGATATCAAAATGTGTGGAATTGCAGGAATTGTAGGAGAGGTAACACCCGGTCTCGCCGCGGCGAGCCACAGGATGCTGAATCGCCTGCAGCACCGGGGACCGGATGACCATGGCTGGCTCACCTGCTCAAGAAGCGGGTTCCGTAAGGGAAAAGGCAAGCCGCCGGGTGAAGCGGCGGAGGTCGTGCTGCTGCACCGCCGGCTGTCTATCCTGGATCTCTCCGAGGGCGGCCACCAGCCCATGACATCCCCGGACGGTCGATACCACATTGTCTTCAACGGGGAGATCTACAATTATATCGAGCTGCGGAACGAGCTCCAGGATATTGGCTTCACTTTTCACACGGAGTCGGACACCGAAGTTCTGCTGGCAGCATTCGATCATTGGGGCTCAGGCTGCCTGCCACGCCTGGTCGGCATGTTTGCGTTTGTCATACTGGACAGCGATGCCCGGAAGCTTTTCCTAGCGCGCGATTTTTTCGGCATCAAGCCGCTGTATTATACCAAGAACGCTTCCAGGCTGGCGTTCGCGTCGGAAATCAAGGTACTTCTCGAATTGCCCGATATGCCACGCGCGGTAAATCCACAGGGCGTGTTCCATTATATGCGGGCAGGTCTGACGGACTTTAACGAAGAGACCCTCTTTAGAGATGTGCATCAGCTGCCGCCGGCCCATTACCTGGAGGTCAGTCTCGACGAAAGCCGCCCGCTCCAGCCGGTTTCATACTGGGGTATAGACATCAACGACACCGAGGACCTGACGTTCGAAGAAGCAACCCTGCAGTTACGCCAGCTCTTTCTGGAAAGCGTTCAGCTGCACATGCGCAGTCATGTAACGGTGGGTGCGTCTCTGTCCGGGGGGATTGATTCATCGGCAATCACCATGGCCATGCATTACCTGGGGCATGATGAGCAGGAACTGCACACATTCAGTTACATTACGGATGATAAGGCGACCAGTGATGAAGACTGGATTGATCTCGTCTCATCGGCCAGTTCGGCTACCGTTCACAAGATTCGATCTACCCCTGAGGGTGTCGCCAGGGATATGGATGAATTTATCGTGGCGCAGGATGAACCGGTGGGTGGTCCGAGCATCTATGCTCAATACCTCGTCTATCGGCAAGCCCGGCAAGCCGGCGTAAAGGTTGTAATGGACGGGCAGGGGGCGGACGAGATATTCGCAGGGTACAACGAGTTCCTGGTTACGCGGGTCCTGTCATTGTGCGGAAACCTGCATTTCCCGGAGGCGATGAGATTCTACCGGCATGCATTGGAACATCAGCCCAACCTTGGCAAGAGTATGCGAAGAATCGGCACTCGCATGTTGCCGCGTTTGCTGCAGGGCAGGGTGCGTCGAGACACCGATTTACTCAATCCGGCCTGGTTTGAGCAGCACGGTATCGCCACTGGAAGACCGCCATGGGCTGCTTCCTCCGCTTATACTACGCGAACCTTGCTGCATGAATTGTTGTCCCGCACCCAGAATCCGATGCAACTGCGCTTTGGGGATCGCAATGCGATGGCCTTCGGCGTCGAAAACCGGGTGCCGTTTCTCACGCCACAGATCGTGGAATTCATGTTCCGTCTGCCTGAGGAGCATTTGATCAGTTCAGATGGTACCCGCAAACATGTGCTGCGCGCCGCGCTTCGCGGAATTGTTCCGGATGCCGTTCTGGACCGCAAGGACAAGCTCGGTTTCCAGAAGCCGCATCGAAGTTCCATGCTAGGCCTGCGGCCTTATGTGGAACAGGTTCTGGCCAATGACGCTGCGAGTCAGGTAAGCGCATTGAACTTTAAAAAAGTTCAGGGGCAGTGGGCGGCTGTAATGAGTGGGAAATGCGACTTCGATTACAGGGCGTGGCGATGGATCAACCTGATTCGCTGGGCCGAACTCACCAATGTACGGTTTGACTGACAAATGCGAGTCCGGAGTGCCGGCGACCAACACGCCTGCCGATGACGGTAATCAGGAAGCATGAGCCATTTGCAACGGGATACTTGCCATAGAGACATGGCCTGTGCCTTACCCGGGTCCTTCACTTTCCACTTCGAACATACCCTCCCTCTCAAGCGCGCGGATCACGCCCATGTCACGTTCGATCGACTGGACGTCCTCGTCGATTAATGTGACCACGCCGGCCACGCGTTTGAGCATGTCGCCCGGCTGCGCGCCCACGGAGGCCGAATGCAGCGTGGGCAGTTGCCGTAACGCGTCGAGACCCCGGATGCGAATCAGGCGCCCGCGTCGGTGCGGCACCAGGAACAGGATGACAGCGCGCCGTTGCAGACACGGCTTCTCATTCAGTGTCGCCAGAAACCGCTCCGGTTCGAGCAGGATGCTCACGGTTTCGTCGACCTGGCAGATACCACCGCAGATACCACTCAGCAGCGCACCGATGCCGCCCGACAGTCGCGCGGCGGCCTCCACCAGGACCGGTTCCCCGTCCACCCACATCAGTTCGCAATGTGCAGGACCGACGTTGATTTCAAGGGCATCGAGTACCTTGCAGGCATAGGACTGCAGCACTTCCTGCCGCTCACCGGCATACGGCAGCAGTGTCATCGCATCATAGGAAACGAATTCGCCAGTCGCCCTGGTCGGTGGGCGGCTGTACTGCCAGATGGCGGTCGTCTTTCTGCGACCATCGCAGCTGACCGTGTCCACGACATATTCGGTGCCGGCCAGGAACGCCTGGACGAGCACCGCGTGGTTTTGGCAGCCAAGCACGTTGGTGGCGGACAGGACCCTGCTGGCGGCTGCGCGCACTTCGTTGGCGGAACGGCAGAATGCGACGCTGTCGGAGGCAACGCTCCTGGGCGGTTTCACAATCACCGGCCAGTCCTGCGTGTTTACCGTCCAGTCGATGATTTCTTCGACATCGCGCGACAGGAACTGCGCCGCGGTACGCAGGCCCCGCGTTCGTACCGCCTCCGTCATCAGGTACTTGTCTCGCCTGGCCTCGCGCAGCGCCGGCCCGTTGACAGGCAGGTCCAGATCATGGCCCAACTGCTCGGCAAGCTCGACGCCGGACTCGCCGCCCGGTACCACGAAAGCCGGCCGGTAGTGCTCCACCGCGCCCAGCGTCCGTCCGTAGTCGCCTTCGTGCCGGATAATGTCCCAGAAGACTGCCGGATTGAAGCGCGACCTCATCGCCTTCGGGATCGCCTGTGAACTTTCGACTGCTATGCATGTCACCCCGCGGGCTCGCAGCGCCTCGGCAAGCATGGCGCCCGCGGAATACGGGTCCACGATGACGATACAGGTCTCCTCCCGGTCGTGCTGCATAGTTCAGGGCGAATCGTGCCGCAGATGAAGGATGCGGTGATGAAAGTGATCGCAGATCACGACTTCATCCTCGCCGATCAGCCGTACCCAGCGGGGCTGGTTCAACAGTGGTTGCAGTGAATCCGGTATCGTGGACAATTCCCAGAGAAAGTCCCCTTCCGGCGTGGCGGCCAGGATACGGTTATGACCGGTATCGGCGATTACCATCGTGCCGCTTGCCGTTACTTCCACATAGCGCGGACGGTGCAGCCGGTACTGGCCTGCGCCGCTCATGATGCAGTCGAATTCTTGCACCATGGCCCCGGTGGAGTCCGCCACAACGATGCGGCTGTGCCCGGTATCGGTAATGATGATGCCTCCGTCCTCGAGTTGCTGGGCGCTGTGGGGATCCTTGAGGACGCCAGACCCTTCCCCCCCAACGGCCCGGGAGACCCTGCCGGACCAGTCCGTGACAACGACCAGATCCTGCGATGAGTCGGTGATCAGCAACCTGCCGTCCGCAAGCATGCGCACATCGTGAGGATCCTGCAGTTCACGCCGCCCGTCCAGGTCAACGTGGGTCAGCTGGTTCAGGACCTGACCATCGGCGGATACCTCCACGATGCGCTGGTTCCTGGCGTCTGCGATCAGCAGCGAGCCGGAAGGCAGCATGCGTGCGCAGCGCGGCCAGAACAGCCCCGGTTGGCCATTGAAAGGCATCTCCCTGACGTGCTCATCCACCAGCTCGATGATGCGGTCGTGGGCGGTATCTGCGATCAGGTATCCACCGGAGCCGTTCACGTCCACTGAACGCGGATAGGAGAGCAGGCGGCGGGATACTCCCGTGGCTCCGTAATGCCAGACGATGTACCCCTGCTCGTCCAGTTCAATAACCCGTTTGTTACCGGTATCACAGACCAGACAATTACCGTTGTCCAGCAGATCGGCATATACTGGATCGCGAAAAGTCCCGTCATGCTGCACTATTTGACAATCAGTCCCCTCGGCATCAAGCAGCAGTACCCGGTGGTTTCTGGTGTCGGCGATCACCTTCCGCCCGTCCTCAGTGCGCCTTATGGAACTGGGACTTGAAAGGTGGTCAATGTCTTTTGATGGATGCTTCGTTTCCCCGAACTGCCAGACGATGTTCCCGGCACGGTCGATTTCCACTGCCACGTGCCGTATGGGATCGGCTACCAACACGGTGTTCGATGGGGTGAGCTGGGCACTCATGACTATACTGATATGCCTGCCATTGGCGGGAAGCGACCAGAGCAGCCGTCCTTTTGCATCGATTTCGATAATATCCAGGTCATAAGCCTGGTTAACGAAAACAATAAGGAAGGTCTCGTTACAGGTCCATGCAACGGACCAGGGCAGGCACTTGCTGAAGGTGGCCAGGCGCAGACAAGCGGTAACTTCACCATCCGGTGAGACAAGCAGTAACTCCCAGTTCGTGCGCCGCAGAATCGCCATGCTGCCATTGTCCATCAGGCAGCCGAAACCGTCTTCTATACCGTTGGCCAGCGAGTCATACAGGATGTTGTGATCCGCATCAATACGGATCGTCCTGCAGCCAAAACCGTAGGGAACCAGTTTTTCCCTGCCCAGTTCGTCTACAATCAGGTAGGAGCCGTCATCAGAGCGTGCTGCAAATACCGGATGTCGCAGCGGGCTTGTCTGGCCTGTGCCCGCGGTAACCTCGGTGTTCAGGCCGATACCGGCCTCCTTGATTAACGACCAAGCCATTTCTTGCGTCTTGTAAGATTCAGGTTAACACCCGATTACAATACCGTAAAACGACATGGTCTGCGAGACGCGTCAAGGAATTATAGGCCTGTTTCAGACTGTCTTTATGGCTATCGGAGGCGGTTCGACCGAGCAGGGTGATTGTTGATATTGCCCACGTCAACACAGAGCGGGAAACAGATGTCATACCTTATAACCCCCGAAACAGGGATTATCGATCAGGTCTAATATTGCATCTGTTCCGGAGATGAAATTTTTAACACAGATGACTTCGTGCTCCTTCCGTAAACGACGGCCCCGTTCAAATGATGGTGCTTTCGCCGGACCAACGCTCCCTGAAAAGATCCCGTTCTTCTCTGGAGTAGAAGTGCCTGGCAAATTTGGAATTGTACATCTGTTTGAGCACGGACGGTGGCATTTTGATGCGCTGCCTGAACTTGTCATACATGCCGGCATAACTCTTCTCGCTCGCGACATTGCTGCGCACGATTTCGAACTCATCGAGGCCGATGAAGTCGGCGATGGCCTGCGCCTTCGTCCGATCACCCAGGTCGCATCTGAGTACCAACAGACTGACATTTGGCTGGAAGATGGTGGTGTAGCCTGTTCGACCGGAAAAGGGTGCTGGAAAATATCGATGTCGAAATCGGTTTTAACTTCCGCGTCCAGCCAGGTCAAAGGTCTCGAGTGCATTTACTCCCCGATAAAGATGTCAATCAGTTCACCGGTATCGCATTCTGTCGATTCAACGTTGTCAGGATGTCCGGGTTACAAAGAAATATCGGCCTGCCCGGCGAGCAATGGCTGCCTGTACCACAGCCTGCTTGCGCTCTAGGTCCGGGTAATATTCCTGGCTCGGCCGGTCAGGCTCGATGACAGGGGCGCCGGACACAATAATGGCATATCGAAATATTCTAATATGACTGTAATGCAGTCTGGTGCGTCCGAATTGCGTTGTAGATTAATTTCTTCCAGAAGGTATCCTCTGCCGGTTTGCCGCCCGGGGTAATGGGCAGGCATCGCTGGCATTGTTGATCAGCGTCTCTGACGAAATTTTATCGTTGTAATGTGCTTTTTACCGTGGCGGACAGGCTGGAAATTGTAGTCTTCAAGAACGATATGCTAGCATTATTTATTAGTTGAAATAACTCTATCAAACCAAAGTGAATCAACACTATGCAGCCTCAAGTCGCCACCCGGCAAGACCCTGACCCGTTTGTCCGGCATCGCGGACCGGTTACCTGCGTCGCGGGAATTCCCAACCGAAATGCCGCTGTTTCCTCAGGTTATGACGGTGCCGTGGCGTATGCCGATCTCGACGCGGGTACGCTCGAACTGATGGGGTATCACGACCATCTTGTCAACAAGATCACTGTCAATGCGTCCGGAACCCGGGCCGCCTCGTGCTCTTCTGACTACACAGTTTATATATGGGATCTGGCAACCCGGAAGATCGAACGTATTCTCAAGGGTCACAGCGATGACGTCGAGGATTTCGTCTTTATCGATGAGGGCCGCGGGGTATCCGTGTCGCGTGATTGGCGGGTCATCGTCTGGAACCTGCACACCGGGGCCGTCATACATATCATCGAGGGGCATGACAAGGATGTACTGTCCGTAGCCGTCGACAACAACCGCATTTACACATCGGGCGATGACATGACCCTGCGCGTGTGGGACCTGGAATCCGGTAAACCGGTCCGCATGTGGGGCCCGTTCGAGGACGAAACCGACAGCTGCGCCATCGATCCCGGGCACGGCCGTGCCATGCTGGGCTGCGATGTCGGTGTCGTGCGGGTATTCGATATCGACACCGGCGCACCGGTCGCGGAGATAGCGGCCCATTCCTCGGGTATCAAGCGGATTGCGGTATCCCCCGTCACCGGTGATATCCTGTCAGCTGCCTACGATCAGCGCATCCTGGTATGGGATGCCAACGACATGAGCCTGAAGCTGGAACTTCAATTCCGGCCGTCTATCTGGGAACGCTCGTTCAACTGGACCGCGGACGGGAAGCAGCTTCTCGCCGGTACTTTCGATGGCACCGTGCTCGTCTGGGACGCAGCCAGCGGGCAGTGCC
>JBATGJ010000030.1:0-15613 GCA_049665685.1 Gammaproteobacteria bacterium | reverse complement strand
GAACAGCGCCCAGTCGAGTGTGTGCCGGCGTTGTCGAGGTCCGCCATCCAGGACCGAGGCCGTATCGCTGCTGAATACCTGAACGGGAAAATTTCCGGCAAGATCGGACAATCGGCGTACGGACCGGCCACCCAGGTGAACGGTATAATGCCCGGGCGTGCGCTCGATCCCGACCGTGACCGGTTGTCTCGAATGTGCCATCACGCGCCCGACGAGCCGGAAGCAGTCCTGGCCATAACGAATCGGTTGATCCGCCAGGTGGGTGCGAAATGAACGCACCCGGCCAAGATAAAAGATGGCCTCAAGCAGACTGGTCTTGCCGGATGCATTGGCCCCGCTGATCAGGTTCAGGCCCGGATCAAATGCGATGTCGGCTTGTTCAAGGTTGCGAAAATTGCGGATCTCGAGTGCATCGAGCCCGGTCCGGTCTGTGTCCGGCATGCGTGTGTCAGCGGGCTGTTCGGTTTTGGGTGAGTCTGCCGGGTAAGACTGGCTGCCCACTACAGGCGCATCGGCATGACAACATAACGACAGTCTTCCATGCCCGGCTGGTTGATCAGGGCACTGCTATTGGCGTCACTGAGTGAGACGGATACGTCGTGACTGTCCAGCACATTGAGCACGTCGAGTATGTAAGTCACATTGAAACCGACCACCATTCCCTCCTCGGAATAAGTGGCATCGATCTCCTCGACAGCCTCCTCCTGTTCAGGGTTATGTGCTTGTATTTTAATATTATTTTCAGATAAATCCAATCGTATGCCGCGGTATTTTTCGTTGGAAAGAATCGACGTGCGGGTCAGTGCCTGGCGCAGCAGGTCACGGTTGACCAGCAACTGTTTGTCGGCGTTCTTTGGTATGACCCGGGTGTAATCCGGGAAACGGCCGTCGATCAGCTTGGAGGTGAAACGCAGCTCACCCGTATTGATGCGGATATGGTTACTGCCAATCTCGATCTGGACAGGCTCATCGTTATCCTCCAGCAGGCGATGCAGTTCCTGCACACCCTTGCGTGGCACGATGACCTGCTCGCCGTCGCTGTCCCCGGTATCGGCCTCGATCTCACACATGGCCAGACGATGGCCGTCGGTGGCCACGGCACGCAGGATACCCCTGGCCGGCTCCAGCATCAGTCCATTCAGGTAATAGCGCACGTCCTGTTGAGCCATGGAGAACGCCGTGCGTTCGATCAGTTCATGCAGGCGGTTCTGCCCCAGCGTGATCCGATGTGCGCTCTTGATCTTGTCGACCACCGGGAATTCGGTAGCGGGCAAAGTGGACAGGGTAAATCGGCTCTTGCCGGAACGTACCAGGGCGCGATCCTTGCTGACCGAGATATCCAGCTGCGCCTCTTCGGGCAGGGTGCGGCAGATATCCAGCAGCTTGCGGGCCGGTAACGTGATGTCACCGCTCTCAGTCACGGGCACATTGACCTGCACCTGCAACTCGACTTCCAGGTCGGTTGCCGTCAGCTTGATTTGCTTCTTGGTCGCATTGATCAGGACGTTGCCAAGTACCGGCAATGTCTGCCGCCGTTCAACCACGCCGATGACCTGCTGGAGGGGTTTGAGGAAGTCTTCACGCTGGATGGAGAATTTCATAATAAAAATAGTATTTGTTAATTAAGATTATTGTTACTAATAACTAGTCACGGTCATATCTGTGGAAAAGCCCAATATAACTATTGAATACAGTAATTTTAATACTTAACAACTAATCTGTCTGGCACCCTGAACAACTGTGGACAGGGTGTGGACAAGCGGGGATAAAATCGGGCTGTAGAGACTATCCACAGCTTATCCCGTTTATGTTGTCAGGGTTCTCAACAGGTTGTTGTAGTCCTCGTTGATTCGTAAATCGGCACCACGCAACTCCGCCACCTTGCGGCAGGCATGCAGGACCGTGGTGTGATCACGGCCACCAAAGGCCTTGCCGATCTCCGGCAGGCTGTGTGTCGTTAATTCCTTCGCCAGTGCCATGGCAATTTGCCGTGGGCGTGTAATGGTACGACTGCGCCGCGCCGACAACAGGTCCGCGGTCCTGATCTTGTAGTAGTCAACCACCACTTTCTGGATGTTGGGTATGGTAACCAGTTTGTCCTGCAGCGCCAGCAGGTCACGCAGTGCCTCTTTCGTCAAATCGATATTGATCGGCTGACCGGTAAAGCGCGCACTGGCCATGACCCGGCGCAACGCACCTTCCAGTTCGCGAATGTTCGACTGGATGCGCTTGGCGATAAAGAAGGCGACATCCGAGGGCAATTCAACACCGGCCTGGCTTGCCTTGCTCATCAGGATGGCAACGCGGGTCTCGAGTTCCGCCGGTTCGATGGCCGCAGTGAGGCCCCAGCCAAACCGTGACTTGAGCCGGTCTTCCAGGCCGTCGACCTCCTTCGGATAGCGGTCGCAGGTCAGGATTACCTGTTGCTGACCCTCAAGCAAGGCATTGAAAGTATGAAAAAATTCTTCCTGAGAGCGTTCCTTGCGGGCGAAGAACTGGATGTCATCGATGAGCAGCGCGTCCACGGTCCGGTAGAAGCGCTTGAAGTCGTTGATGGCATTGTGTTGCAACGCACGCACCATGTCCTGGACGAAGCGCTCCGAGTGCAGGTAGACCACGCGCGCATCCGGCTGCTTGGCAAGGATCAGGTTGCCGACGGCATGCATCAGGTGGGTCTTGCCCAGGCCGCTGTCGCCGTAGATGAATAACGGATTGTAGGCGCCACCCGGATTTTCGCCGACCTGCATGGAGGCGGCGCGTGCCAGCTGGTTGGATTTACCCCCGACAAACGTTTCGAACGTGAAGTCCGGGTTCAGGTTGTTCTTGTGTTGCACCGCCGGCTTGCTGGCGGGTGCAGCTGCGGGTGCAGCGACAACATCAGGCTGGTGTTTTTTGCCGCAACCGATATCGAGCTGCAGATGGCTGACGTCAAACGGTCCGATCTCGTGCAGTGTCTGTGAGATGGTTTCGTAATGGTGTTTTTTAACCCAGTCGAGCACGAACTGGTTGGGTGCAAGCAGGCGCAGGTTTTCGCCGTTTTCGATGGCATGCAGGGGGCGTATCCAGGTGTTGAATTGTTGCTCGGGCAGTTCATGTTCGAGACGAACCAGACATTTTTGCCAGAGCGTACCTTCCACGTTTAAACCCCCTGTTTGTTGTATTCACCATTCACGCAGGCAAGGGAGTCTATACCCCTCGTTCAAAGTTATCCACATCACTTGCCCGGCTTATTACAAGCAGACACACGACAGTTATGCGCAACTGTCTGAAGTGAAAATTGAATAGGCAGGACACGCTCCCCGCGGGCCGCGCGTCGGGCGTGAAATGTCGGTGTCTGCGTGGTTGAAAGATTCGACGGTCACCGCTGCAACCGTGTGACCACATGGCCCGGGATGAACCCGCTGCTGCCGTGTCATTTGCCAGCCCGGCAGTCGATCGCACGCCACTGCACAGGCCGATGGTGGAGGCCATCTAGCTGCAGGCCGGGTAGCTGCAGGCGGCACTATTGACATTTCACGGTGGAAAACAGTAACCTTTGCGCCCTTTCGCGTCTGGCAGCAGTGCGCGCATGCAACCCGGATCTGGACGTAACGAGCCATGAAGAGAACCTATCAACCCAGTAACCTGAAGCGTAAGCGGACCCACGGTTTTCGTGCCCGCATGAGCACCAAGAACGGTCGTCGCGTGATCAACGCCCGTCGCGCCAAGGGTCGGGCTCGGCTGTCTGTCTGAATTATTCCCTTGTGCCCCGGCTCGACGCGTTTCCCACGGCGGGCGAGACTGACCGGGCCGGTGGAGTTCCAGCGGGTCTTCAATAACTGTCAACATCGGGTCAATAACCGCTGGCTGACAGTGCTGGCCACGCCGAACAGGCTGGATCATCCACGCCTCGGCCTGGCGATATCCCGCAAGGTGGCGAATACCGCCGTGGCACGCAACCGCATCAAGCGGGTGGTTCGTGAAAGCTTTCGTTTACACCAGGGCCGCTTGGATGCCCTGGATATCGTGGTGCTGGGTCGTACCGGTGTGGCCGGGCGGACCGGCAAGGAACTGGCTACTGCCCTGGAAACGCTCTGGACAAGAATAAACGAATCATGCGCTGGGCCATCATCCAACTGATACGTGGTTATCAATATCTCCTGAGCCCCTGGCTGGGTAACCACTGCCGTTTTTATCCGAGCTGCTCCAGTTACGCGATGACGGCCGTGGAACGTTTTGGCGTAATACGTGGCGGTGCAATGGCGCTTTCCCGCCTGTTGCGCTGTCACCCATGGAGCGCCGGCGGTATCGATGAGGTCCCGCAGCGGGACTGTGGACACAGTCATGGATAACCAGCGCCTGTTCCTGTTCGTTGCGTTGTCATTCGTCATCCTGATGTTGTGGCAGGCCTGGGTCAAGGACTACGGTACGCCGCCGCCGGCCGCAGTGACAGAGACCGCGCCGGCGACACCGACAGCGGGCCCGCGAGGCGTTGAAGACCTGCCAGTGACACCACAGGCCCTGCCTGCCACGGATGTCACGCTGCCCGAGACAGAATTGCTGAACAGTGCGGAGGCCATCGAGGTTGAGACCGACCTGTTTCGTATACGCATCGACACCACCGGCGGTGACCTGCGCCAGGCCGACCTGCTCGACTACCGGGCCACCACCGCAGCGGATTCACCACCCTTCCGCCTGCTCAACGACAGCCTGCCGAACCTGTTTATCATCCAGTCCGGTCTGCGTGCCAGCAGTGGCACGGAGCCGACACACCACGTGGCCTACAGTGCGGAACAGCCGGTCTATCGCATGCAGGACGGTGCCGACACACTGCAGGTGCCGCTGGTGTGGCGCAGTCCGGAAGGCGTCGAGGTCATCAAACGCTATACCTTTCATCGCGGCAGTCACGTCGTCGATGTCGAACATATTGTCAACAACAATAGCGGCACTGACTGGCAGGGCCGGGAATACCGGCAGCTGCAGCGCACCCAGGTGGCCGAGACCGGCCAGAGCACCTTCATCTATACTTACATGGGCGGCGTGATCTACAGCCCGGAAGAAAAATACGAAAAGATCAAGTTTGAGGAAATGCTGGAACAGAACCTCGACCGCACCATCACCGATGGCTGGGCGGCGATGTTGCAGCATTATTTCCTCGCTGCCCTGATACCCGCGTCCGGCGAGCCGGCGCACTACTACACCAAGACACTCAGCAATGCACGCTATGTGCTCGGCATGATTACCCCGTCATGGCGCACGATCGCAAACGGTGACACCGGTGTGTTCAGCACACGCATGTTCATCGGGCCGAAACTGCAGGACGAAATGCGCGAGGTTGCCACCGGACTGGAACTGACCGTCGACTACGGGCTGCTGACGGTACTGTCACAGCCATTGTTCTGGCTGCTCAAGTTCTTTCACCGGCTGATCGGCAACTGGGGCTGGGCCATCATCCTGGTAACCCTCGTGGTCAAGCTGGTGTTTTTCAAGCTGTCGGAAACCAGCTACAAGTCCATGGCCAATATGCGCAAGTTGACACCGCGCATGCAGTCGCTCAAGGAACGTTACAGCGATGACCGCCAGAAGCTCAACACGGCAATGATGGAGCTCTACAAGAAGGAAAAGATCAACCCGCTGGGCGGCTGTCTGCCGATCCTGGTGCAGATACCGGTCTTCATTGCACTCTACTGGGTATTACTGGAGAGCGTGGAGCTGCGCCATGCGCCGTTCATGCTGTGGATTCAGGACATGTCGTCGCCGGATCCCTACTACATCCTGCCGCTGTTGATGGGCATCACCATGTTCATCCAGCAAAAGCTCAACCCGGCGCCAATGGACCCCGTACAGGCAAAGGTCATGATGGTGCTGCCGGTTGTCTTCACCGTGTTCTTCGCCTTCTTCCCGTCCGGCCTGGTGCTCTACTGGGTGGTGAACAATACCCTGTCCATCGCACAGCAATGGGTGATCACGCGGCGCATCGAGGCGGGCGGGAAATAACAGTGCAGGCGCGGGATGTTTTATCGCGCCTGCAATTAGGTTCAACCGTCAGTATCATCCCGGATGATTGTCTCCTGAATCATGCACCCAACCGTGGACACCATCGCTGCCATCGCGACGCCACCTGGCCAGGGAGGCGTCGGCATTATTCGCGTGTCCGGCCCGGCGGCACCGGCGATCGCACGCCAGTTGTTGGGTCGCCTGCCGCTTGAACGCCGGGCCGAACTGCACCGTTTCCGGGACGCGGACGATGAACTGATCGACAGCGGACTGGTCCTGTACTTCGCGGCACCGGCCTCGTTTACCGGCGAGCATGTGCTCGAACTGCACGGTCACGGCGGCCCGGTGGTGCTGGACCTGTTACTGGCGCGCGTGCTGTCACTCGGTGCCCGCCCTGCCCGTCCCGGAGAATTTTCCGAGCGTGCCTTCCTCAACGGCAAGCTCGATCTTGCCCAGGCCGAAGCCATTGCCGACCTGATTGCCAGTGGCACCGCGACTGCCGCGCGCGCCGCGACACGCTCCCTGCAGGGTGTGTTTTCCGCGCAGGTGCATGCACTGGTCGAGCAGTTGACGCAATTGCGCATGTTCATCGAGGCCGCCATCGACTTTCCCGACGAGGAGGTCGACTTCCTGTCGGATGCCGGCGTCACGCAACGGCTCGATCAACTTGAAGACGCAAGCAAGGCCTTACTGGACAGCGCCCGCCAGGGCTGCCTGTTACGGGACGGCCTTACCCTGGTCATTGCCGGGCGACCCAATGCGGGCAAATCCAGCCTGATGAATACTTTGGTCGGCCGCGACATGGCCATCGTGACGGACATCCCGGGCACCACCCGTGATGTGCTGCGTGAGCAGGTCCAGCTCGACGGGCTGCCGCTGCATCTTATCGATACCGCCGGTCTGCATGACAGTGCGGATCCGGTCGAACAGGCCGGCATGCAACGCGCCCGGGCCGCCCTGGCACAGGCCGACCGGGTGTTGCTGGTGATCGATGACACGCTCGGCTTCGCGGCGGACGATGCAGCCATCCTGGCGGATTTGCCGGCCGGTCTTCCCTGCCTGCGGATTTACAACAAGATCGACCTGACCGGGCGTCCGCCTGGCGCGGTGACGGCGGACACGGAGCCGGCGGTCGCGGTGTCGATCAAGACCGGTGCCGGTATGGAGGCGCTGGCGGGGCACCTCAGGGCGGCCGTCGGCTATGCAGATCACAGCGAGGGGGCCTTTACCGCCCGCCGCCGTCATCTCGATGCGCTGGAACGCGCACGCACGCACATCCTTAGCGGCCGGCGACAGCTCGAGGAGGCACAGTCCGGTGAACTGCTGGCCGAGGAGCTGCGCCTGGCGCAGAACGTCCTCGGCGAGATCACGGGTGAGTTCGGCAGCGACGACCTGCTGGGCCGGATCTTCAGCGATTTCTGCATCGGCAAATAGACCGGTATCATTTGCTGGAAATATAGGCAACACCTCAATTTTTGTGTATGCTTGACTCGCCATGCCACGCAAGGTGGCGAAATTTTGTGATTAACTCTAAGCAACTAAAAAAATATGGCATACCTTAATATTTATAATACATCCTATAAACAGTAATATACGTTCAAAATGGACTCATCAAGACGGTTGAATGTATCGGTTATTATGCAAAATCGGTGTCATCACTCGAAAACCCCGTAAATTTAATGTGTTTAATCGGAAAATCGCGCTGTCTAGGGATGGCGATGATAAGCGACTGATTTAAATAATATTATTAATTTATTGCAAACATTATTTTTATTGTATACTCAACAAATGACCCAGACTGACCGTCCCTCACTGCGCGAGCGCAAGTTTGCCCGGACCCGTCTGGCCCTGGGAGAGGCCGTCACTCAACACCTGGAGATAGCCCCGTTTGAAACCCTGTCGGTCAAGGCGCTGTGCGAGCGCGTGCAGATTTCCGAGGCCACGTTTTTCAATTATTTCCCGAAGAAGGACGACCTGATCGTCTACCTGGACCGGTTGTGGACGCTGGAGCTCAACTGGTATGGACGACAGGCAGCCGGGCAGCATCAGGGGCTGCCCGTGATCGAGGCCCTGTTTCGCTACACGTCCATCCAGATCCAGAAGAAGCCGGGCCTCATGGGGGAAATCATTGCGCATGAGGCGCGAGTCCGTAAGCGGCAAGCGGGCACGGAGATCACCCCGGCCGAGCGCATGATCGCCTTTGCCGATCTTGAGGATATCGAATCCCTGCCGGATGACTCGCTCGAGAACCTGCTGCGTTCGTCACTGGAGGCGGCCATCAAGCAGGGGGAACTGCCGGAGAATACGGCCATGGCGGCGGCCATGGTGGGACTGGTGTCGATCTTCTACGGGGTGCCACTGGCCATGCAGTATGCCAACCCGGCCGCGATCGGTGCCATGTACCGACAGCAGCTGGCCCTGTTGTGGGCCGGTTTGCGTGCGGTGGTCGAGAAGTAGGGTGCCCGGTATTCCGGCGGGGTCAGGTATTGTAGCTGCCGCGTGCCTTGTCGAGTGATTCCTGCCAGGCAGAGGCAAAACGTGGCCACCACAGGGGTTTATTTTCCTCCCACCAGTTGAGGCCGACGTTGGCACACCACAGGCGGGTGGCAGGCAGGGTGTGGCTATGCAGCCGTTTGGCCCGGTCACGGATGAGCTGCCTGAGGGGCGGGCGGGCAAGCATTTCCAGCAGGGTGTGTTCCCGCTGTTTGGCCGCCCAGAGCTCAGTATGGACACTGCGCTCCAGCAGTTTCATGCGCTGCTTGAGCAGTTCGAGATCCTTGACCGGTAGCTGGCCGCCGACCTCGCGCACGCGCTCCCGCATGCGGCGTTCGAGCACCTCGATCCGCTGCTGCAATTGTTCGATGTCGATTGGCAGACGACGTACCGGCTGGTGCACGGCCGGCTCGTCATGCGGGGCAAAGACCTGTCCAGGCGTCGATGTCGGCCTGGAGTCTTGCTGGGGTGAGGCGGCCTTTTTAAGCGGTTTTTTTGCAGGTTTCTTTGTTAATCTCGCAGCCTGCGGCTTGGATCCGCTATCGGCGCTTTCGAACTCCAAAAGCCTCATGTTACATACCTTACTTGGTGTGTTTTCGCGGATTCTATCACAACGTATTCGAATTAATAGAAATTTTGTAGATAAACCCTGCGACGCAAAGGCTGACAGCGGCATTGCCGGCGATTTGGTCAACGGCGTAGAATTCCTGTTTATTTTTTAGAGGTTTATTCAGCATGACGGCGCATGACAGGCGATATGACGTGATTGTCGTGGGTGGCGGTCATGCCGGGACCGAGGCCGCGCTGGCGGCGGCACGCCTGGGCGCACGCACCTTGCTGCTGACCCACAACCTCGACACGCTCGGGCAGATGAGCTGCAATCCGGCGATTGGTGGTATCGGCAAGAGCCACCTGGTGCGTGAGATCGATGCCCTTGGCGGCATCATGGCGCAGGCCACTGATCGTGCCGGCATCCAGTTCCGCGAGCTCAATGCCAGCAAGGGGCCGGCGGTGCGTGCCATACGTGCACAGACCGATCGGGTGCTATACCGCCGTGCCGTACGCAGCGCCCTGGAGGCGCAGCCGGGGCTGCAGCTGTTTCAGCAGGCGGTGGATGACCTGCTGGTGGAGCACAGACGCATCACGGGGGTAGTGACAGCCAGTGGCCTGCATTTTCTGGCCCCTGCGGTCGTGCTCACCGTGGGCACCTTCCTGGGTGGGCGAATCCATGTCGGACCGAACAGTCAGGCGGGTGGCCGTGCCGGTGACCCGCCGGCCAATGCCCTGGCCCGCCGCCTGCGCGACCTGGACCTGCGCGTCGCGCGCCTGAAAACCGGGACGCCGCCACGGATAGACGGGCGTACCATCGATTATTCGCAACTGGCGGAACAGGCCGGTGACAAACCGGTGCCGGTCATGTCATTTCTTGGCAGTGCGGACCAGCATCCACGCCAGGTGAACTGCCACATTACGCATACGAATGCACGCACCCATGACATCATTCGCGCGGGTCTCGTCGATTCGCCCATGTACAGCGGGGCAATCGAGGGCACCGGTCCGCGTTACTGCCCGTCGATCGAGGACAAGGTGGTGCGCTTTGCCGACAAACCGTCACACCAGATATTTATCGAACCGGAAGGTCTGGATACACACGAGGTCTATCCGAATGGTATCTCGACCAGTCTCTCGTTTGACGTGCAGTGCGCGCTGATCCAGTCCATCGCCGGTTTCGAACAGGCACAGATCATGCGCCCGGGCTATGCCATCGAATATGATTATTTCGATCCGCGCGATCTGCGCCATTCACTCGAGACGCAGCGCATCAGCGGCCTGTTTTTCGCCGGCCAGATCAACGGGACCACCGGGTACGAGGAAGCCGCCGCGCAGGGCCTGCTGGCCGGTCTGAACGCCGCGCGCCAGTGTCGGGATGCGGCGCCGTGGTGTCCACGGCGCGACGAGGCCTACCTCGGTGTGCTGGTAGACGACCTGGTTACGCGCGGCACTACCGAACCCTACCGCATGTTTACCAGTCGGGCGGAATACCGCCTGTTACTGCGCCAGGACAACGCCGATCTGCGGCTCACACCCACCGGTCATGCGCTCGGTCTGGTCGATGAGCGCCGCTGGCAGGCTTTTAATGCGCGTCGCGAGGCCATCGAACAGGAACAGCAGCGCCTGCGCTCGCACTGGGTGCGACCCGCGACAGCGGCGGGTAAAGCCCTGTCCGCACTGCTCGAAAAACCACTGTCACGCGAACAGCGCGCCAGTGAATTGTTGCGTCGTCCGGAGATCGGCTACCGTGCGCTGATGGCCATCGACGGTATCGGACCCGGTGTGTCTGCTCACGACGTGGCCGAGCAGGTTGAGATCCAGGCGAAGTATGCCGGCTACCTGGAGCGGCAGCAGGCGGAGATCGAACGCCAGCGACATCATCATGAACAACCATTACCGGGCAATTTCGATTACAATGCGGTCAGGGGGTTGTCCTGCGAGGCATGCGAGAAACTGCAGGATGTGCAACCACAGACCATTGGCCAGGCGGCACGCATACCGGGCATCACGCCGGCGGCCGTCTCGCTGTTACTGGTTCACCTCAAGAAACACAGGCATTCCAGACGGAGCGCGTGATACAGTACGTTCGACCATGACACGCAATGCATACCGGACTATATAACCGCAAGCGCAAGGCTCGAAAAAGCAGTTTCGTCGATCCGGGCGAACTGCTGGAAGACGGCATACTCGAGCTTGGCCTGGAAGAACGCCTCGGCGGGGACTCCCTGCTGATGGAATTCGTCACCGAGCTGATGAACTGGAACCGGGTCTATAACCTGACCTCGGTCCGCAAACCTACCGACATCATCACCCGCCACATCCTCGACAGCCTGTCGATCCTGGAATACCTGCACGGCGACCGGGTGCTCGATATCGGCACCGGTGCCGGTCTGCCCGGTATCCCGCTGGCGATTGCCTGCCCGGAGCGCGAGTTTGTACTGCTCGACAGCAGCAGCAAGAAACTGCGCTTCGTTCAGCAGACCCTGGGCATCCTTAAACTGGATAACATCACACTGGAAAATGCCCGCATTGATGAATACCGGACGGACAGCCCGTTCGATACCATCGTGTGCCGTGCGTTCTCCGACCTGCCGGACTTCTATCGATTTGCTGCGCCCCTGTGCGGAGCCGGCGGGCGCATGCTCGCGATGAAGGGTGTCTACCCGATGACCGAAGTCGAAAGCCTCGAAGACAAATCGGTTATCTCCGATGTCGTCTCGCTGAAGGTGCCCGGGCTGGATGCAGAGCGCCATCTGGTCATCATGCAACCGAAGATTAATGGCACCGAGGTGGAGCGCGCGGAGTGAGCGGAGCTTAAACAGGCATGGGCAAGATAATCGCGATAACCAATCAGAAAGGCGGGGTCGGCAAGACGACGACCAGCGTCAACCTAGCGGCCTCGCTGGCGGAGACCGGGCGTAGAGTGCTGCTGATCGATCTTGATGCCCAGGGCAACGCAACGATGGGCAGTGGCATTAACAAGTACGAAATTTCGCAAACCGGTTACGACCTGCTCATGGGGCATGTCGATATCCGCAGCATCATCGTACCTGCCCCCGCTGCCGGCTACGACCTGTTACCCGGCAATGCCGACCTGACCGCCGCCGAGGTCGAGTTGCTGACCAAGGATGATCGCGAACGCCGCCTGCGTGCCGCTCTGTCGTATGTGCAGAATGACTATGACCTGATCGTGATCGACTGCCCGCCGTCACTCAACATGCTCACGGTCAATGCACTGGCTGCCGCACATGGCGTGCTCATCCCGATCCAGTGTGAATACTATGCGCTTGAAGGCCTGTCGGCACTGCTCGATACGGTTGAGTCGGTCCGCACGGCCGTTAATCCCGATCTGCAAATCGAGGGGCTGTTGCGCACCATGTACGATGCACGCAACCGGCTTTCCGGCGAGGTTTCCGTACAGTTGCATGAACACTTCGGCAACAAGGTCTACCGCACCATAATCCCGCGTAATGTACGGCTCGCCGAGGCACCAAGTCACGGTTTGCCGGTGCTGCGTTATGACAAGACTTCGCGCGGCGCATCCGCCTACCTGGCACTCGCCGGCGAATTTATACGGCGCGAGACCGAGGCGGCACAACGGCTAGAGCAGGCGCGCACGGCGTCGGGTGCACACAGTGCCGAAATATCACATGCCTAGGCAAGCCGCCGTTATTGCGCTGCACACAGTGACCCGGCAAACCCTGCAATTGCACACCCGCGCACGGAGATTGCCTTGCCTGGCTCGCCAGGACGGGTTCTCAATAGTTCCACAGTCAATCGGTTGAGGCGGTAACGTCATGGCAGCAAAGAAACGGGGGCTTGGGCGCGGACTGGATGCCTTGCTGGGATCCACCACAGGTTCGATCGCTGCGGACACCACGCACGCCGGCACGCGTCCCGCCGCCCCGGCGCTGCAGGCGGTGCCGGGCGAGGGCAAGGCTCCAATCGATACACAGCGGATCGACGGGACCCTGTGCAACCTGCCCGTCGATATCATCCAGCGCGGTAAATACCAGCCGCGTATCGACATGCACAATGAATCGCTGCAGGACCTGGCAGACTCCATCAGTGCGCAGGGCGTGTTACAGCCCATCGTGGTGCGTAGCGCCGGTGCTGGTAACTACGAGATCATTGCCGGCGAGCGCCGCTGGCGTGCCGCGCAGCTCGCCGGTTTGCACGAGATACCGGCGCTGGTCCGCGAGGTGGAAGACCGGGCCGCTATCGCCATCGCGCTGATTGAAAATATCCAGCGCGAAAACCTGAATCCACTGGAAGAGGCCAAGGCGCTCGATCGTCTCATTCGCGAATTCGAACTGACCCACGAACAGGCGGCCGAGGCCGTCGGCCGCTCGCGCGCCGCCGTTAGCAACCTGCTGCGGCTGCTGGAGCTGGAAGCCGGCGTCAAGGAAATGGTGGAACACGGCCTGCTGGAGATGGGACACGCGCGCGCGCTGCTGGCTTTGCAAGGCGCCCGTCAGGTCGAGGCGGCCCGTCAGGTGAAGGCCCGTGCCTTGAGCGTGCGTGCGACCGAGGGGCTGGTGCGGCAGCTGCAGCAACCGCGCAAGGCCAAGCTGGCCGCAGGGCCGAAGGACCCGGATATCCAGCTGCTCGAGTCGAGTCTGGCCGACAAGCTGGGTGCCGGCGTGCTGATCCGCACCGGGCGTGGCGGCAAGGGCAAGCTCGAGATCAGCTACAACAGCCTCGATGAGCTGGACGGTATCCTGGCGCACATCCAGTAAACTACCCGCGCAGCATGGATAAACCCGGCGGAAATTAATTCTGCCGTATTTCACGGGAACTTCATTGACCCTCCCCATGCAGCGTCTTTATAATTCCCCGCTGCTTCGTGGGTGGCAGGCGCATGGCGGGTGCTACTTGAAAGTCGATCCGCAAATGCGACAGGCTCACGTAACCAATTGAATCAAGGCTGATATTTGTGTCACGGGCGCGGAGTTTCCGCAAGCTGGCAGTAGTACAGCTGGCACTGGTGACGGCCACCTCAGTCCTGTTTTATGTGTGGATTGATGCCACTGCGGCGGCGGCCAGCCTGTTTGGCGGCGGGATTGCGATGGTTAATGTCGCGCTGCTGCTGTGGCGACGCGACCGGGCGGATCGGGGCCGTGCCCTGAGCGCCGGGGAAAGCATCCGCTTGCTGTATCGCAGTGCACTGGAACGATTTTTTGCCGTGATTGCCCTGTTCGCGCTGGGTTTGGGTGCCCTTGAACTCTACGCACCCGCGCTGCTAGCAGGTTTTATCGTGGGCCAGCTGGCCCTCTTGTTGACCGGAAACGAAAGGAAATCCGAGCGCCATGGCGTCTGATACGCTGACAACTGCGGGATATATCAAGCACCACCTGACCAACCTGACCTTTGGCCAGTATCCGGAAGGCCATGCGCACGCAGGCCACTGGGGTTTTGCCCACAGTGCAGAGGATGCGGCCTCAATGGGTTTCTGGGCGATCAATGTCGACAGCATGCTGTTCTCGGTCGGCCTGGGTATTTTGTTCCTCTGGCTGTTCCGCCTGGCCGCCAGGACCGCAACCGCGGATACGCCGCCGGGCTGGCAGAACTTCGTCGAGTGGATCGTCGAGTTCATCGACAACAGTGTGCGGGGTTCATTCAGCGGCAAAAATCCGCTGGTCGCTCCGCTGGCGCTCACGCTGTTCGTCTGGATCTTCCTGATGAACCTGATGGACCTGATCGCGGTTGATCATATCCCGTTGCTGGCATCCATGCTTGGCGTCAGTCACCTGAAGATCGTGCCGTCGACCGATCCCAACATTACCTTCGGTCTGTCCTTGTCCGTGTTCGTGCTGGTGCTCTACTACAGCATCAAGATAAAGGGTATCGGCGGCTTCGTTGGCGAACTTGCCTTCCAGCCGTTCCCGAAATGGATGTTCCCGATCAACCTGTTGCTGGAAGGTGTCACACTGATCGCCAAGCCCATCTCGCTTGCGCTGCGACTGTTCGGCAACATGTATGCGGGTGAAATGATCTTCATCCTGATTGCCCTGATGTACGGTGGTGGGCTGGTGCTGGGTTCCTTCGGCGGTCTGCTGCAGCTGGGCTGGGCCATCTTCCATATCCTGATCATTACCCTGCAGGCATTCATCTTCATGACACTGACTATTGTTTACCTGGACATGGCGCACCAGGAACATCACTGATTTCGCATTCGTAAAGCACGTTACCTTTAGGAGAGAAAAATGGAAAACGCATTACTCTATATCGCAGGCGGCTTGATGATGGGCCTGGGCGCACTCGGCGCTGCTGTCGGTATCGGTATCCTTGGCGGTCGCTTCCTCGAGGGTGCGGCGCGCCAGCCGGAGCTGATCCCGATGCTGCGTACCCAGTTCTTCATCGTCATGGGCCTGGTCGACGCGGTGCCGATGATCGCTGTCGGTCTTGCCATGTACGTCATGTTCGCAGTGGTTTCGTAACACTGATTCACTGATGCTACACGAGGTGCAAGCATGAATTTCAATGCGACACTGATCGGTCAGACCATCGCCTTCATTGTGTTTGTGTGGTTCTGCATGAAGTATATCTGGCCGCCGATCATGAATGCGCTGGAAACACGCAAGAACAAGAT
>JBATGJ010000029.1:0-18069 GCA_049665685.1 Gammaproteobacteria bacterium | reverse complement strand
GCATGACGCTGACTTCACTCAAGCCCAGTGATGCCAGCACGCCGATGTCGGCCGCGGTCAGTCGCCGGCCGGCAGTAAAAACCTGTTGACCGGCGGCAAGGTCCTCGCCGGCATCACGCACATTCTGGCCCTGCCGGTGGCCGCTGCCGATGCGCACGGTATCACCTTCACGCTCAACCTGCTCCTGCATGACAACGGTATCCGCACCTTGCGGCAGCATGCCCCCGGTCATGATCTGTATAGCCTGACCGGGTTCGATCGGTGCCTGCCACGGCCGGCCGGCCCATGAAGTACCCGGCACCGGAAACTCGCGCACCCCGTCGGCCGGCAGGTCCTCGGCCCGTACGGCATAACCATCCATGGCGGAGTTGTTATGCGACGGTACATCGATCGGCGAAACAACGGTCTCGGCCAGTACGCGGTCCAGCGCCTCCCGTATCGGCAGGGTTTCCGTGCCGTGAATGGCAGTGACGCCCTCGAGGATACGAGCCTGCGCCTCGGCAACCGTCAGCAGGCCGATATTCAGTTCGTCTTCACAGCTGGGTTGCGTTTTTATTTCACGACCATTCATATTATTGTTTCCCTTTCCCCTTCTCCTTTATCGGCAACCCTGAATCCGTTTTACCTCATCACCTGAATTACCGAGACAGCAGGTCGGGAAATCAACCGTATGGAATGATCTTGCGCCCGGCACCCTGCGTGTCAATCGACTGGGGCCGCAGGTGGCCGGCTTCCAGCGACAGGTGCGCATCACATAGATGCGCCACGGTGTGAAACTCGTGTGTTGACATTACGATGCTGACCCCATCGTCCTTGAGACGCTTGATCATCCGGTGGGCCTGTTCACGCCCCTCGCCGTCCATGTTGGTGGTCGGCTCATCCAGTAATAATACACGCGGGCTTAATATGCGCGCGCGCGCAAATGCCACCCGCTGGCGCTCGCCACCGGACAGCTCACGGGCATTGCGCATTTGCAGATGACTGATGCCGGCCCAGTCCAGCGCCATCGCGACCTTGCCGGATATCTCTTTGATAGTCAGCCCCTGGCGCCGCAGGCCATAGGCGATATTGTCGACAACGCTGCAGTCAAACAGGTAAGGCTGCTGATGCAGGTAAATAACATGGGTCCGCATCTGCTGGCATGCCCGCCGCCAGGACATGGTCTGGCCGTTGAAGTTCACTGTTACGCTGTCCGGTGCCTCAAGACCGGCAATGATCCGCATCAGGGTGGACTTGCCGACGCCATTACGACCGCTGAGTGCAATGCAGGCACGGTCATGGATTTCCAGTGACTCGATATCCAGCAATAACCGGCCCTGCACGGTTTTGCGTAATGCATTGTAGCGAATAATCTCGCTCATGATGACATCACGCCCCGGCCCTGAAAGAACACGAGCAGGCCATTCAGCAGCAGCGCCATCGACAACAGCACGATGCCCAGTGCAATGGCCTGCGCGAACTCGCCCTTGGTGGTCTCCAGTGCGATGGCGGTCGGAATATTGCGTGTATAACCGAGAATGTTGCCCCCCACCATCATGGAGCAACCGACCTCGGCGATAATGCGACCGAAGCCTGCAAGCAGTGCGGCAATCAGGCCAAAACGTACCTCGTGCATCAGGGTAAGAAATGCACGGTACGGTTTTGCGCCCAGCGTCACCGAGGTCTCCCAGACACGCCGGTCTGCCGCCTGGAAGGTTGCGTGGCTCAATGCCACCAGCAGGGGAAACGACAGCAGGACCTGGCCGATAATCATCGACGAATGGGTGAACAGCAATTTCAGGTCGCCCAGCGGGCCACTGCGTGAAAACACCAGGTACACCGTCAGGCCGACGACCACGGCCGGGATTGACTGCATGGCACTGAAACCGGCAATCATGGCGCGCCTTCCCGGGTAGCGCAGGTGCGCCATCAGGAAGGCCACCACGAAGGCAAACGGCACCGCAATGAGGATTGCCCGCACCGAGACACTGAACGAGGTAAAGATAATGATCCACAATGCCGCGTCGCCGGAAAACAACAGGTGGAAGGATTCAGCGGTGGCGGCAGACAGGCTGTCCATAGGTCATATGACCGGGTAGAACAATTGCTCACCATCGACACTGAAGCCGTTGATCAGCGCATGCGCCGCGTCTGATTGAAACCAGCGAATCAGCTCCTCTACCGCAGCATACTTCACATCCGGGAAGCGTTCGGGATTGACCGCGATGATGCCATAGGGATTTTTCAGGTCGGCACCGCCGGCAACCATCAGCGCGAGCGGCGTGTTTGCCCGGTGGGCCAGCCAGGTGCCGCGATCGACCAGCGTGTAGGCCTGCATCTCGCCGGCGATCTGCAGGGTCTTGCCCATGCCCTGGCCCACCTGCCGGTACCAGTCGCCCTGCGGTTCGATACCGGACTGTTGCCAGATCGACAGTTCCTTTTTGTGGGTACCGGAATCATCCCCGCGTGACACGAAGACGGTGGCCGAGATTTTTTTCATGGCCTGGCCGGCATCCTGCATGCCGCGCACACCGGCAGGATCAGCCTGTGGACCGACAATGATGAAATCGTTGTACATGATCTCGTGACGCCTGACGCCGTAGCCGGCCGCAACGAAGGCCTCCTCGGCAGGCTTTGCATGCACCAGCACCACGTCAACATCACCACGCCGCCCCAGCTCCAGTGCCTTGCCGGTGCCGACCGCAATGACGTGTACCCTGATATTCAGTGCCTGTTCAAAGACCGGCTGGATGACGTCGAACAGGCCGGAGTTTTCGGTACTGGTGGTGGTCGCCATGCGCACTGTCTGCGCCTCGCCGGCCAGCATGTCAGTGGAACCCAGGAATATGCACGCTACCAGCAGATTCCCTAACAGCCCTTTCATACGCAATTATCCTTACAATTTATTGTTATTCGCCGGCAACCAACTGACCCGCATGAATGCCTCCGGCGGTGCGCTGATCAGGCAGGCCCTGTGCAAGTCTATGGTCCACCGGGAATATGCATCTGCTGCATAGCGGCCACAGCGGCGGCGAAACATCAGGATTCAAGCGTACCTTAAAAACGTGGCGGCAGCATGCCTCAGTCTTTCATTACCGGGCTGGCAACACCACCGGCAGGGGTACCCCCTGTCACCGATGGCTGTTTCGGCGCAGACGTGCCCTGACCACCGGCCTGCAATTCCTTGTACCAGAGATCGTGATGCTGCTTCGCCCAGTTGGCATCGACATGGCCATTCACCATCGACTCGAGTGCGCCCTCGACACCGACCGTGGCGAGGTACAGGTGGACGATGAAAAAGGCCGTCACGCCGATGGCCGCAAGGGTGTGAATAACATGTGCGCCCTGCAGCCACTCCCGTCCCTGCAGCAGGAGGTTGGGGAAATCCAGAAACAGCCCGCTGACAATGAGCACGAAGCCACCCAGCATAGCCACCCAGTACCACATTTTTTGCCCGGCATTGACCTTTTCCGAGCTGGGTTCCTCGCCACCGAAGTAGCCACCCGCGCGCCTGAACCACTGGCCGTCGACCTTGAGGTTGAACAGGCTGTCTTTCATATAGAGAAAAAACGCGACCGGTATGATCGCGGCAAACAGCAGGCCGACGTAGTTATGCAGCAGCTTGCAGGCCGCCGCCGTCACGGAAAAGCCTGACGGCCCCAGCAGTGGTATCAGCAGCCAGCGGCCGTAGAGCAGAATGAGTCCCGACAGGGCCAGCGTGACAAAGGTGATGGCCATGACCCAGTGGACCGTCATTTCCGTGGTCGTATAGCGACGCACAAGTTCACCGGACCGCCCCTCGTGGATGCGGATCTTGCCCCTGACCAGGTAGTAAATGACGAAGATGCCGACCATCGCACCCAGCACAATCGCGCCCAGGGGGGCGAGCTGCTCCATGCGGTAGTTGCGCCACGCCTCGCCAGAAACATTGATCAGGATACCGGTTTCCACGCCCTTTACCTGCGTGGTACCCGTCACACTGCGATCGAGCTGGCGCACGTCGCGCCACAATTCCGCCCCCGGGTTGACGACCTTGGCGGCCGTGTCGGCCCGTTCGGCAACGGCATAGGGGATCAGTGGCAGTATCAATACCAGTATCAATGCCAGCAGCGACAACAGCGAATAGAAAACCCCGTGCGGGTGCACGGTGCGTGACTGCCTGTTACTCGACATGCGTGCTGGCTCCTCCGCTCAGACTGCCTGGTTTCATCGCCCGGCCGGGACTCGCATGTGCCTGCCAGTGTCAGCCATGCTATTCACCACCCGTTGCCTTGCCCTCCATCCCCCGGCTCGTGCGCAAGCCGGGCTTGCCATAGGCAACGCCCCAGCCCCAGTTCATACCGGCCGATCCACGCCAGGTTACACGTTCGCGGAAAATATCGGCTACGGTATCGCCGTCACCGGCCAGCAGGGCCTTGGTCGCACACATCTCCGCGCACAGCGGCAGTTTGCCCTCGGCCAGGCGGTTGCTGCCGTACTGCGCAAATTCCTCCGCTGAATTGTCCGGCAACGGACCGCCGGCACAGAAGGTGCACTTGTCCATCTTGCCGCGCTGCCCGAAGGCGCCGTCCTGCGGGAACTGCGGCGCACCGAAGGGACAGGCATAGAAGCAATAGCCGCAGCCGATGCAGACGTCCTTGTCATGCAGCACCACACCGTCATCGGTGTAGTAGAAGCAGTCGACCGGACAGACGGCCGCGCAGGGTGCATCCGAACAGTGCATGCAGGCGACTGACATGGAGCGCTCACCCGGCGAACCGTCGTTGATCGTTACCACGCGGCGGCGGTTGACGCCCCATGGCACCTCGTTCTCGTTTTTGCAGGCTGTGACACAGGCGTTGCACTCGATACAGCGTTCGGCATCACAGAGAAATTTCATTCGTGCCATGATCGGTCTCCTTCCTGTCTCAAGCGCGGCTGATGCGGCACAGGGAACACTTGGTCTCCTGCATCTGCGTCACGGAATCGTAGCCATAGGTGAAGGCCGTGTTGCAGGCCTCACCGAGTACGTAGGGATCACTGCCTTTCGGGTATTTGTCGCGCAGGTCCCTGCCCTCGAAGTGGCCGCCGAAGTGGAACGGCAGCCACACGACGCCTGCGGCCACGCCCTCCTGCGTCACCTTCGCCATGACCTTGATGCGGGCACCCTCGGGTCCCTCGACCCAGATCTGCTGGCCATCCCTGATGCCATTGTTGTTGGCATCCACGATGTTGATCTCGGCAAACATATCCTGCTGCAATTCCGCCAGCCAGGGATTGGAGCGGGATTCATCACCGCCGCCCTCGTATTCCACCAGCCGGCCGCTGGTCATGATCAGCGGGTACTCGGCGGTGTAGTCCTTCGCCTGGATGGATCCATAGCGTGTTGGCAGCCGGTAGAACGATTTGCGGTCCTCGTAACTCGGGTACTTCTCCACCAGGTCGCGCCGCGAGGTATACAGCGGCTCGCGGTGTACCGGCACCGGGTCCGGGAACGTCCATACCACCGCGCGCGCCTTGGCATTGCCGAACGGCGCACAGCCATGCTTGATGGCTACCCGCTGGATGCCGCCGGAGCGGTCGGTCTTCCAGTTCTTGCCCTCGGCGAGCTGCTGTTCATCGGCGGTCAGGTCATCCCACCAGCCAAGCTTCTTCAGCATGTCAGCGGTGAATTCCGGGTGACCGTCCCTGATTTCATTGCCAACCGGGTAGGAGCCCTCGGCCAGCAGGTTGACGCCCTCGCGCTCGACCCCGAAGCGGGCGCGGAAATTCAGCCCCCCGCGCGCCACCGGCTTGCTGGTGTCGTACAGGTTGGGTGTGCCGGGATGTCGCATCTCGGCGGTGCCCCAGCAGGGCCACGGCATGCCGTAGTAGTCGCCGTTGGCCGGGCCGCCCTTCGCCTCGAGGCTGGTGTAGTCGAAGGTATGCCAGTTTTGCTGGTGCTGCTTCAGGCGTTCCGGACTCTGGCCGGTGTAACCGATGGTCCACATACCGTTGTTGAATTCGCGGGTAATGTCCTCGATGTTCGGCTCGTCATTCTCCACTGCAATGTTCTTGACGAACTCACCACCGAAACCCAGCTTTTTGGCCAGTTTGTACATGATGGTGTGATCCGGTAGCGATTCGAACAGCGGATCGATGACCTTGTCACGCCATTGCAGGGAGCGGTTGGAAGCGGTGACCGAGCCATAGGTCTCGAACTGGGTGGCCGCCGGCAGCATGTACACGCCATCGGTACGGTCATGCATGACGGCACTGACCGTCGGGTACGGATCGATGATAACCATGAGGTCCAGTTTTTCCATCGCCTCTTTCATTTCCCGGCCGCGTGTCTGGCTGTTGGGTGCATGGCCCCAGAACACCATCGCCCTGAGGTTGTCGCGCTGGGCAATGTTGTTTTTGTCCTCCAGCACCCCGTCGATCCAGCGTGACACCGGTATGCCCTTCTCGGTCATCGAATTTACCAGCTTATCGGACTCGCCCTCTTCGCCGAAGAATTCGCCCGGGCGTTCTTCCTTGTCAAACTGCCCGGCCAGCCAGTCGTAGTCGACGCCCCAGACCTTCGCCCAGTGTTTCCAGGCACCCTCCGAGAGGCCGTAATAGCCCGGCAGGGTATGACTGAGCACACCGAAATCGGTAGCGCCCTGCACGTTGTCATGACCGCGGAAAATATTGGTGCCGCCGCCGGATACGCCCATGTTGCCGAGCGCCAGCTGGAATACGCAGTAGGCGCGGGTGTTGTTGTTGCCGATGGTGTGCTGCGTACCGCCCATGCACCAGATGAAGGTACCCGGTCGATGGTCCGCCATGATCTTCGCGGCACGCTTGATGGTCTCTTCCGGCACGCCGGAGACCCGTTCGACCTCATCCGGTGTCCACTTCGCCACCTCGGCACGGATCTGGTCCATGCCGTAGACGCGCTGGCTGATGAATTCCTTGTCTTCCCAGCCGTTCTCGAAGATGTGCCAGAGCATGCCCCAGATTACCGGCACATCGCTGCCCGGGCGGATACGCATGTAGAGATCGGCATGTGCGGCGGTCCGCGTGAAGCGCGGATCGATCACGATCAACGGCGCATTGTTGCGTTCGGTCGCCTGGAAGATATGCTGCAGGGATACCGGGTGGGCCTCGGCCGGGTTGCCGCCGATGATCAGGATCGCCTGGCTGTTGTGGATGTCGTTGTAGGAGTTGGTCATGGCACCGTAGCCCCAGGTGTTGGCCACACCCGCAACCGTGGTGGAATGACAGATGCGCGCCTGGTGGTCCATGTTATTGGTACCCCACATGGCGGCAAACTTGCTGAACATATAGGCCTGCTCGTTGTTGTGCTTGGCGGAACCCAGCCAGTAGACGGAATCCGGGCCGGACTTTTCGCGGATCGCCAGCATCTGGTCACCGATCTCGTTGATGGCCTCTTCCCAGGACACCTTGGTCCACTTGCCATTGACCAGTTTGGTCGGATACTTGAGGCGCCGCTCGCCGTGCCCGTGTTCGCGCACCGAGGCGCCCTTGGCACAGTGCGCACCGAGACTGAAGGGATGATCGAAGGCCGGCTCCTGGCCGGTCCACACACCGTTCTCCACCTCGGCGTAGATACCGCATCCGACCGAGCAATGGGTGCAGATGGTGCGCACCTGTTGTGCCTTGCCACCGGTGGTTGCCGCGTCCGTGGATGCCGCTGCCGGTTGCATCATCGACATCGACAGGGAACTGGCTGCCGCGATACCGCCGGCAGTAATACCCGAGCGTTTCAGGAATGTACGGCGATCCATGGTCGTCGCGCTGAATGCGTCCTGCGCGGGTGAATGATCCGTACCCTGTTGCTTCTTGACCAGCTTCATAGTCCAGCCTCCTGGGTCTCAGAGATGACTTTGCTTACCTGTTCTGCAATGGGCCTGTCACGCCTGATTGTTGCAAGGCAAAAAAAACCGGATCACATTCTGAGTGTCCGGTAGTAATCCCTGATATGGTCTGTTTCGTGGTAGCCGCGGGATGCCATGACCTCGCTTTTGCGTGCGGCTGTGCCAGCGGTATCGTCGGCTATCAGCCGCGTGGCAAAGAGGCTCGTCAGTGCCGTTGCCCCGCCGGCCGCGACCACGCCCTTGAGAAAATCGCGACGGTCGCTGTCAGGTCCTGCCTGGTGCTGTTTCATCGTCTCCTCCTATCGGTGCCTGGTTGCCAATGGCTCATCCAGGCGGCTTATCCGGGCAGTGAAAAGTAACGCTGTTCGACTGCCATGAACTGCTGCCCCAGCTGGGCAACGGCCCGGTAGAAGTGCGCTGCTTCGGCCTTGCCGAGGTCCGCGAAAAAACGCTCCAGCCAGGAGGCCACGAATTCCTCAAAAAAGGCCGCTTGTCTTGATTGTAGACCATGTCCAGCAATAATCATCCCCATAATTTCGCACACCGCAGCGGCGTGGTCTTCCGGCTCGGCGACATCTGCCTGGCGCTCGATACCCAGCTGCGCCAGTGTCTCCCGCAGCGAGGCCAGCACCTTTTCCATCAGCAGGCCATGGATATAAAACGAGGCATACGGGACCAGCTCGCCGCGCCCCAGGCCTATGAACAGGTTGAAGTATTCATCCTTGAGCTGCGCGGGATCCGCCTTCAGGGCCGCGGCCTGCAGTGCCTGCCAGGCCTGTGCCATTGCCGTTTTATTGACGTCCTCGGCGGGACGTATGTCGCGCAACAGATCGAGCAGTGCGGCATCCGGTGGCCCGGCCAGCAGTGCGCCCAGCAGGCGGTAGACATCGGCGCGCGCCTGCTCGCCCGGGTCGAGGGCCGCACCGGCCGGCTGCGCGTCTTCCTTCATGACGACCCTCCCGGCGACAGCGGCTTCTCACCCAGGCCTTCCGCGGCAAACATGTCCTTGACCCGGCAGTTTTCACACATCTTCAATCGCTGCAGTGCACCGCCCTGAAACATCGGGTGCGTCTTCATCTGGGCAGTAATTTTTTCAATCACCTTGCGGTTCGAAAACGGTTTACCGCAGCGGATGCACAAAAACGGTTCTTCCCCGTACAAGACACGCCGCGTGCGAGCCTGTTGCGAGTCATAGAGATAGCGCGGTGATGCGGCAATGGCATCCTCCGGACAGGTCCGGCAACACAGGCCGCACTGCACGCAGTTCGCCTCGATGAAGACCAGCTGCGGACTGTCGGTGCCGGCCTCGAGCGCATGGGCCGGGCATTGCGAGACACAGGCCATACACAGCGTACAGCGTGAGTCATCGACCTGCACTTCGCCAAACGGTGCACCGGCAGACAATGACACCAGTGGCCGGGGTTTACTGGCCTCTGCATACAGGTGTTCAACCGCCAGGCGGATCACGGTGCGTTTCTCATCGAGCGCGGCAAATGAGGCCGTTGCGCGTCCGTCAGTGACAGGCAGGGCCGCGAGCGTATCGAGCAGGTCACTGTCGCCGGCCTGGCAAAGCTGCAGGGCGGCCGGCGGATAGCCCATGCCGGTAAGGATTTCACCGGCAACGGTCAGCTGGTGCGCGACTTCACGCATGACACTGACCGGAGTACGCGGCGCTGCCAGCAGTGTCACCGCCGCCGCACCGTAGGCCAGCGTGGCAAGCCAGGTATCCATGCCGACACTGCCCGGTTCCTCGACCTCTACCGGGATGACGCGTTCCGGCAGCTGCGACGCCATCGCCATGACCGCCTGCCGGCCGGCCGCGGCATCATGAAACAATATGATCGCATCCGCCCCGCCGGCATCGCGGTAGGCCTGCAACAACACCCGCATGCGCTGCAGGGTGTCCACCAGCCGCGGGTAGCCGTAGCTTATGGCGCCGGTTGGACAGGACGTGGCACAAGTGCCGGCGCCCTGGCACAGGTTCGGATTGACCTCGATGCGCTCACCCAGCGAGCGGATGGCATCGGCCGGGCAGGTATCGAGGCAGCGCGTGCAGGCGGTGATGCCGCTGCGACTATGCGCGCAGATACTTTCATCATATTGAAAATACTGTGGTTTCTCGAATTCCCCGGTCAGTCCGGGAATTTCATCGAGTGCCGCCTTGAGGGCATTGCGGTCGTCCCCGGGTGCAAAATACCCGGGCGGCGGCAACGCGGACTGCAGCAGTGGTGTGTGGCCCATGTCCAGCACCAGGTCATAGACCTGCGGTACGCCCGTGGGGACCGACAGTTCGAAATTTCCCAGGTAGCCCTGCAGCTGCGGCGCCTCGGCCGCGCCGTCAACCAGGCCGGTGCAGGTGATTTCACTGTGCCCCCCCAGTGCCGCCGTTACCTCTGCAATGGCGGACGCGCTGCCGGTGACCAGCAATTTGCCGGTGGATCGATAGGTGACGATGCCAGCCGGCTCACGCCCGGTCGTCCCGGCCGCGATCAACGCAGCGGTACGCGCCATGCCATTGGCTGTAATCGCCGTCAGGCAGGCGGCCAGTTCCGAGTCAGCGGGCGAGATGGACTGCATCAGCCCGAGTGTACCTCACCGTTGCCGGTATCATTCTCATTCTGATCGGTATCGACCGGTTCGGCAGCGATCGCGTCCGTGCTGGCCGTCTCCGCCGTGGTACGCACCGCGGCCCCGGGCTCCCCTTCATCCTGTGTTGCCGCCGACTCGTCCGAGCACCGGTCGGCCTCCAGTTCGCGCTGCAACATACGTTTCATTTCATGGGTAATGATATTGCCGAGCCCGGCGAAGTGCGTGTAATCCTCGTCATAATCATTCAGGCCATCGGTAATGTTGAAGTCCGGCTGTGTGAACAGTTTGCGCAGGGCCTGTTGCCGCAAATCATCACTGACGCCCGGCGACAGGAAGGGTGAATAGTCACTGTCCCCGTCGAGCAAATCGATGGGCGGCATGTCGGCATCGGTCAGCACCTTGTCCGCTTCGCCCGGCTCCGGCACGGTATTTTCCGCGCTATCGATCACGCTGGCAGAGGTGCCCTGATCGCCGCGGCCTGCCTCCAGCTTGCGGCGCGACCAGCGTGTGAGGAATTCTTCACGGCTGTCGGCGGTGTCCTGCTCCGGCTTAGTTTCGCGGCTCACGATCCTGCTCCTTCCACTTGTCACGCTTGCGCTTCCTGTGTTTCTCCGGGACATAATGCTCGAGCACAAAGCGTTCGGCCCAGCGATATAACTCGGGGGGCATGGCAACCCTCTCGACGATGGCATCCGTTTCCATGTACGAGGTCGCCTCACCATAACTCAGGGTGGCAATAAACGGCTGCAGTGGTCCGCCGGCTTCCTGGTTACAGATCACGAAAACCCCGGGATTGTCGCTGACCAGGTTGAAGTAATAGCTTTCGGCATCGTCGATGTACAGGCGCATTTGCAGGCCAGCATGCAGGAATTGCCGACCCTGTGCAGCGGCATGCAACTCACTCCCCGGCACGCCCCCGTCAGGGTCCAGGCCAGCCGCTCGACCCGGGCCATGCCCGTAATAATGGCTCACCTTCTCCCGCTTGCCGGCAACCACTCCGGCCACCCGCCAGTGGCCGTCCTCCCACCGATTGGCCTGTGTCTCGACAAACTCGACGAGTACCGACACGGAGAACGCATCGGGTACCGGTGTGGTCAATGAATCAGTCATGCCGCGCGACACTGCAGTCCATAGAGTGCATCCTTTACCAATGGCCCCCGTTGACCCATAGTATAGGTCTGATTCAGGCAGCGCGGGCAGGCATCAGCCAGCACGCTGCCGCAGATGATTACCATGCCACATACACAGGACAAATACCGGCCCGAGATCACCCATGCCGGCCTGTCGCCGACCCACCCGGTACAGGCAGTTGATGAATTCAACGAGCGCCGCGACGTCGAGATACCGGGAGAGTCGCCCCTCACGCTGTACGTGGACGGTCGCGAGATCGTCACACTCATGACGATCGGCGCCCATCCCGAAGCGCTGGCACTCGGCTATCTGCGTAACCAGCATTTCGTGGACCGGCTTGAACAGATCAAGTCGGTCATCGTTGACCACCATACCGAGGCAGTCAATATCACCACCCGCGACGGCATCGAGGGCTGGGACGATAAGCTGAAGAAACGTACCGTCACCACCGGCTGCGGTCAGGGGACGGTGTTCAGCTGCACACTGGACTCGCTGTATACCGTGCAGCTGCCGGAAATTGCGCTACAACAGTCAACCATCTACCAGCTGCTGGAGAACGTGTCTGACTGTAACGGTATCTACAAACGCGCCGGTGCGGTACATGGCTGCGGCCTGTGCGAGGATAACGAAATCATTCTCTATACCGAGGACGTTGGCCGCCATAACGCGGCCGATGCCATTTCCGGCTACATGTGGCTGGATGACATTCATGGTGACAACAAGATCTTCTACACCACCGGCCGCCTGACCTCGGAAATCGTCATGAAGACGGCCACCATGGGAATTGCGGTTCTGCTGTCACGTTCCGGTGTCACCCATATGGGCCTGGAACTGGCACAGGAACTGGGTGTAACCATGATTGCCCGCGCCAAGGGGCGGCATTTTCTCGTTTACCACGGTGCGGACAACATCATCTTCGACGCGCCACCTGAAAAGCGCACGCAAAAGCGGGTGCGTTGAATGCGCTATTCAACCGCGATCTCGCCATCGATGCGGTGCGACAAGCCGAGACCGGCGACTTCCAGTGTCATGGTGGCCCTGAAAGGCCCGCTGCCCTGCAGCTTGCCGGCCGCATCGGCCTCTTGCAGGGCCTTTTCGATCTCACGCTGCGAGGTGATACCGACCTTCTTCAGGAATTTACGGATTTCCATGTTGACGACGTCTTCGTTCACACTGCACCCCCCGGCAGTCTCCTGCCTGTGTCATGATGATTATTCCATCCCGTAGACAGCTGACGTGCACATAATGCCATAAACACAACATGCCGGCAGATCCCCCCATTCCCGTCAACGACATCAGCGCAGTCATACTCGCCGGCGGCAAGGCACGGCGCATGGGCGGCGAGGACAAGGGCCTGATCGAACTGAACGGCAGGCCCCTGATTGGCTACATCATCAGCGCACTGCGGCCCCAGACCGGTGACATCATTATCAATGCGAACCGCAACCAGCCGCGTTACCGTACCTTCGGCTACCCGGTTGTCGAGGACATGCTGGGTGATTACTTCGGGCCGCTGGTTGGCATGGCCACCGGCATGCAGGCAAGCACCAGGCCATATCTGCTGACGGTGCCCTGCGATTCACCACTCGTGCCGGACCACCTGACCGCCACGCTTTACCATGCCATGCTTGGTGAAAATGCCGAACTCGGTGTTGCCCATGACGGTGAACGCATGCAGCCGGTGTTCGCGCTGCTGAAGTGTGAATTGTTGCCCAGCCTGCTGGACTACCTCGGGGAAGGCGGGCGCAAGATCGACACCTGGTATGCCCGGCACCGGGTGGCCCTGGCTGACTTCTCTGCCTCCCCGGAAATGTTCCTCAATCTCAACACGCCTCAAGACAAAGCCGAACTGGAGGGCAGCGTTCCCGGATAACCCTGCTCATCCGGGGTTTTGATCGTCTATACTGCAGTGTGTCGGGCTGGCAATATCCGCACAGCAGCTGTAGCCTGAGGAGTCATGAGCACCGAGCTGACAGATCCGTTTGGCCGCAAGGTAGAGTATCTGCGACTGTCGGTCACCGACCGCTGTGACCTGCGGTGTTTCTATTGCCTGCCCGGCGACTACCGGGATTTCAGCGAACCGGATGAATGGCTGAGCTTTGCGGAAATCGAACGCATTATCGGTGCCTTTGTCGCCCTTGGCGTGCGCCGTGTCCGCGTTACCGGTGGCGAGCCACTGGTGCGTAAAAATCTGCCGGACCTGGCCGGCAAGCTGGCCAGAATACCCGGTCTCCTCGACCTGTCGTTGAGTACCAATGCCGTCGGCCTGTCACGCTATGCCGGGGCACTGCGCAGTGCGGGCATCAGCCGTATCAATGTCAGCCTGGATTCACTCCGCGCTGACCGCTTCAAGCAGATCACCAAAGGCAATCTCGACAAGGTCATCGCGGGACTGATGGCTGCCAGGAGCTGTGGCTTCTCGCCGATTAAAATCAACATGGTGGTGATGAAGGGCGTTAATGATGACGAAATCGAGGACATGGTCGAATTCTGCATTGAGCATGATTTCACCCTGCGGCTGATCGAAACCATGCCGATGGGCGACACCGGCCGGAGTGCCACCTCGTACTACGTTGACCTGCAGCAGGTAAAACAGCGACTGGCAGCGCGTTATGAACTGATCCCCGGCGTGATGCCCGGCGGTGGACCGGCGCGCTATGTGCAGGTTGCCGGCACCGGGTTGCGTATCGGTTTCATCACCCCGATCTCGCAACACTTCTGCGAGACCTGCAACCGTGTCCGGCTGGCCGTCGATGGCACCCTGTACCTGTGCCTCGGCCAGGACCACAAGTTCGAATTCCGTCCGCTGTTGCGCGCCGGCATCAGTGACGCAGATTTACTGGATACCGTGCAGCATGCCATCACCCTCAAACCGGAACGTCATGAATTTCGCGAACGGCCGCATCAGATCGTCCGCTTCATGTCCAGGACCGGTGGCTGACACACCATGGTTCAGTTGTGTTTTTTTGCCAGCTTGCGTGAAACCCTGGGCGTGGACGTTGAACAGATCGAACTCCCCGACGGCATCACCGATATATCGGCACTGACGCAATGGCTGCAGGCGCGCAATGACACCTGGCAGGCAGCACTGGGTAACACGCAGCTACGCGTTGCCCTCAATCACACCATCGTTACACCGGGCCACCCGGTGCGGGATGGCGATGAAGTCGCCTGGTTCCCGCCGGTAACCGGGGGCTGACATGATCCGCGTCCAGCAAGAGGACTTCGACCCGGGTGTTGAACTGGAGCAGTTGCGTCATCACTGCGCGGGGCGGGCGGGCGCCGTGGTCACTTTTACCGGCCTGGTGCGCGACCTGAACGAAGGTGATGCCATCTCACAACTGAAGCTTGAACACTATCCCGGCATGACAGAAAAGGCCCTGGCACGCATCGAGACACACGCAGTCAGGCAGTGGAATCTCGTTGCGGCTACCATCATCCACCGCATCGGGCCTTTGCACCCCAATGATCGCATCGTGTTCGTGGCAGCGGCCAGTGCGCACCGCAAGGATGCCTTTAGCGCCTGTGAATACATGATCGATATCCTGAAGACCGAGGCGCCCTTCTGGAAGCAGGAGGATACGCCGGAGGGCAAGCGCTGGGTTACGGCAGTGGAGCATACGATCACAACATGACCAGTAGCCTGGCGGTCGTGAAAAGCCCTGTCAGTACGGTACAGCAGGCCGCTGGCCGGGCGTTGCCCGGGCGCAGCGACAATACCATGATTTTTCCCGCGTTCCCGGAGTGAACCCGATGAGCAAACTCACACACCTCGATGACCAGGGCAATGCAAACATGGTCGATGTCGGCGACAAGCCTGACACACTGCGTATTGCGCGTGCCGAGGCCTTCGTGCTGATGCAACCCGAGACCTTGCGGTTGATCGCACAAGGCGGCCACAAGAAGGGCGATGTGCTGACCGTCGCGCGTATCGCCGGCATCCAGGCAGCCAAGCGCTGTGCTGACCTGATTCCGCTATGTCACCCGTTGCTGCTCTCGGGTATCGATGTCACACCAATCCTGGATGATGCCAACCGTCGTGTGCACATCACGACAGAATGCCGCGTGACCGGACCGACCGGGGTGGAAATGGAGGCATTGACCGCCGCCTCCGTTGCGGCACTCACCGTCTACGATATGTGCAAGGCCGTGGACCGCGGCATGACCATCAGCAACGTGCGCCTGCTGCACAAGTCCGGCGGCCGCAGTGGTGACTGGAACGCGGATGGCGAGATCTGACTGACAGCGGCTAGCGGCGTTTCCGGCCGATGTGGATGGCGCGGTCATCGACGGCCAGCGCCGCTTCGTGCAGTGCCTCGGACAGCGTGGGATGGGCAAACACCGTACGCGCAATGTCTTCACTGCTGGCGGAAAATTCCATGGCCAGTACAGCCTGGTTGATCAGTTCCGAGGCATGTGTACAGATGATGTGGACACCCAGCACCTGGTCGGTGGCCGCATCACTGAGGACCTTGACCATACCATCGGTCTGTTGCATGGCGCGCGCCCGGCCGCTGGCGGCAAACGGGAATACACCGCTGCGATAATCCACCCCTGCTTGTTTGAGCGCTTCCTCGGTCTTGCCGACCCAGGCAATCTCCGGCTGGGTATAGATGACCGAGGCAATGGCCTCGTAGTTGACCTCGCTGGCCTGTCCCGCAATCTGTTCTGCGACCACAATGCCTTCCTCCGAACCCTTGTGGGCCAGCATCGGGCCGCGCACGAGGTCACCGATCGCATAAACACCCGGCAGGTTGGTGCTGCAGTCGCCGTTGACATGCACATAACCGCGTTCATCCAGCAACAGGTCGGCCTCGGCCGAGGCCAGGCCCTCGCTGTTGGGTCGACGGCCAACCGCGACGATCAGCCGGTCGAAAGACAGGGTGTATTCCTCCTTGCCGTCATGGACATCGAGTTCGACCGCCGCATCGCCGACACGGCTCGTCATCACCCGCGCGCCGAGGCGGATATCCAGCCCCTGTCCGGCAAACAGCTTCAGCGACGCCTTCGCGACCTGCTGGTCGGCCATGGCGAGGAACAGCTCCTGTGCCTCCAGCAGCGTCACCTCTGCACCCAGGCGACGCCAGACACTGCCGAGTTCCAGACCAATGACGCCGGCACCGATAATGCCGAGCCGTTGAGGCACATGGGTCCAGTTCAGGGCACCCTCGGAGTCGACAATGATATCGCCGTGCAAGGGTGCCGCATCGATCATGATCGGTACCGAACCGGTTGCCAGGATGACGTATTCGGCCGACACGGTCGTTTGACCGCCATCATGGGCGGTGACCGTAACCTGCCGTTCCGGCAGCAGCTGGCCACGGCCAGTCAACCAGTCGATGCCGTTTGACCTGAACAGTGCCACGATCCCGCCGGTCAGGTCACGGACCACCTTGTCCTTGTTGGCAACCATGGCGGGGACATCCAGCGACACATCACCGGCATGGATACCGTGTCGGTCGAGATCGCTGGCAGCGCGCTCGTACAGATCGGAACTTTCCAGCAGGGCCTTGGAAGGGATACAGCCTGCATTCAGGCAGGTGCCTCCCGGCACAGGATTACCTTCGGCATCGCGCCAGTCATCGACACAGGCGGTCTTCATGCCAAGCTGTGCACAGCGAATCGCCGCGACATAGCCTGCGGGACCGGCACCGATGACGATGACGTCGTAGTCACTACCCATAGTTCTCTTATTCCGGTTCTCCCTCCCCCTCAGGGGGAGGGGAATGTCTATTTGTGTTTTCCTGGTACGGAATCAGTTCGTACCTTTGTTCTGTTACGGCAGTAAGCAGCCCTCACAAATCCAGCAGCATCGCCGCCGGTTCTTCCAGCAGTTCCATGATCGTCTTGAGGAAGGTCACTGCGCTCTTGCCGTCGACGATGCGGTGGTCATAGGTCAAGGCCAGGTACATGATCGGACGCACGACGATCTCGCCGTTCTCGACGACGGGACGGTCCGTAATACTGTGCATGCCCAGGATGGCGCTTTGCGGCGGATTCAGGATCGGCGTCGACAACATGGAACCGAACACGCCGCCATTGGTAATGGAAAACGTCCCGCCGGTAATTTCCTCCATGGTGAGCTTGCCGTCACGGGCACGCGTAGCGAAGTCGACGATGTCGGTCTCGATCTCGGCCAGACTCATGTACTCCGCATTGCGCAGGATCGGCACAACCAGACCACGGTCGGTGCTGATGGCCACACCGATATCGCAGAAGCCATGGTAAACAATGTCATCGCCATCGATCGAGGCATTGATCTCCGGGTGCCGTTTCAGTGCCTCGGCCGCAGCGCGGACGAAGAACGACATGTAGCCGAGCCGTACACCGTGGGTTTTCTCGAAGGCCTCGCGGTGTCGTTCCCGCAGTGTCTTGACGGGCTGCATGTTGACCTCGTTGAACGTGGTCAGCATCGCCGTGGTCTGCACCGCCTGCAGCAGGCGCTCTGCAACGCGCGCGCGCAGACGTGACATGGGTACGCGCTTTTGCGGACGGTCTTCCTCGAACTCCGGCAGGCCCGGTGTGGGTG
>JBATGJ010000028.1:0-3050 GCA_049665685.1 Gammaproteobacteria bacterium | reverse complement strand
GGCAGGAACATGGTCACGCCGAGTGCACGGCCGCGCGGGATGATGGAGACTTTATATACCGGGTCGTGAGACGGCATCGAGCGGCCGACGATGGCATGCCCGGCCTCGTGATAGGCCGTGAGTTTCTTCTCGTCCTCGCTCATCACCATGGAACGGCGTTCCGCGCCCATCATGATCTTGTCCTTGGCCTTTTCGAGGTCTTCCATTTCTACCAGGCGCTTGTTGGCGCGTGCAGCAAACAGGGCTGCCTCATTGACCAGGTTGGCAAGATCGGCGCCTGAAAAACCCGGTGTCGAACGGGCAATGATGCTGGCCTTGACGTTGTCGTCGATCGGCACCTTGCGCATGTGGACCTTGAGAATCTGCTCGCGGCCACGCACATCCGGCAACGGCACCACGACCTGGCGGTCGAAACGGCCAGGACGCAACAGGGCAGGATCCAGCACATCGGGGCGGTTGGTCGCGGCAATCACGATCACGCCCTCGTTACCCTCGAAGCCGTCCATTTCGACCAGCAGCTGGTTCAGCGTTTGCTCGCGCTCGTCATGGCCACCACCGAGACCGGCACCGCGGTGACGACCGACGGCATCGATTTCGTCGATGAATATGATGCACGGGGCATGTTTCTTGGCCTGCTCAAACATGTCGCGCACACGGGAGGCGCCCACACCGACGAACATCTCCACGAAGTCCGAACCGGAAATGGTGAAGAAGGGTACTTTCGCCTCGCCGGCGATGGCCCTGGCCAGCAGGGTCTTGCCGGTACCGGGGGAGCCGACCATCAGGATGCCACGCGGAATCTTGCCACCCAGCCGCTGGAACTTGCCGGGCTCGCGCAGGAAATCGACCAGTTCGCTGACTTCCTCCTTGGCCTCCTCAACACCGGCCACGTCCGAGAAGTTGACCTTGACCTGGTCTTCGCCCAGCATGCGTGCCTTGCTCTTGCCGAACGACATGGCGCCGCGTCCGCCGGCACCACCCTGCATCTGCCGCATGAAGAATATCCATACGCCGATCAGCAGCAGCATCGGGAACCAGTTAATAAAGAGTGTCATCAGCAGACCATGCTGATTTGGCTCGACGACCTTGACTTCAACGTTGTTGTTTAACAGGTCATCCACCATCTTCGGGTCATCGGGTGGCGTCTGCGTCAGGAACTGGCTGCCGTCCACGCGCAGTCCCTTGACCGTATGGCCTTCGATCTCGACGCGCTGAATCTGTCCCTGCTGAACTTCACCGATGAAGTCAGAGTAATCGACACTTTGCCGGTTGGGCGTGCGGGGGCCGAAGTTATTGAAAACCGTCATCAGCACGAGTGCGATAACAATCCAGAGAATCAGATTTTTTGCGAGATCGTTCAAAGCTTTATCCTCGACCGTATTGACTTGTAAGTGCGCGCCTCAGTAGCTTCTCGGCGCATCAAATGGGCGGCTTTAGCCATTATGGCATATTACCGGCCTTTCGACCCCGTGCCAGCAGGTAGACTTCCCTGCTCCGTGGTCGTGATGCTTTTGGTTTGCGTATCAACACCTTGCTGTACTTGTTACGCAAATCTGCGAGCAAAGCATCGAATCCCTCGCCCTGAAAAACCTTGCATAGCAGGTTACCGCCTGTCGCCACTACTTTGTCAGCAAAATCAACCGCCAGTTCCACCAGGTACATGCTGCGCGGCTGATCAACGCTACCCATACCCGTGATATTGGGCGCCATATCCGACATTACAAGGTCGACTTTGGTCTCGTTCAGCTTTTTCATGAGTAAATCAAAAACCGCATCCTCCCTGAAGTCCCCCTGGATAAATTCGACCTCGGCCAGTTCCTCCATGGGCAGTATATCAAGGGCAATGATCCGGCCACGCCCTTGCAGGATCCCCGCGGCAAACTGGGACCAGCCACCGGGTGCGGCGCCCAGATCGACAAGGGTCATGCCCGGCCTGAGGATGCGGTCCCGCTCGTGTATTTCCGCCAGCTTGTAAACGGCACGCGAGCGGTAACCTTCACGCTGCGCACGCTTGACATACTCATCATCAAAATGTTTTCGCAACCACTGGTGGCTGCTCTTGCTTTTGCCCATCAGAGAACCGGTTCACTCATAGTATTCCAGGAATACTCAACCGCAAAGCCGCGAAGGACGTAAAGAAAATAATTTCTGCAGCTGATCAGGTATTTCCCTCTCCCTGAGGGGGAGGGAGTAAGTTTTTATCAGGGCAAAAGTTTTTCTTTGCGTCCTTCGCGGCTTTGCGGTGAAATAGCAGTCACTGCAGCACGCCTGGTAAAAAAACATGGCAATGAATGAACAACTCAAGCGCGAACTGCGTGGCCGGGGCCATGCCCTCAAGCCGGTGGTGACCATTGGTAACGCCGGGCTCAGCGCAGCAGTCATGCGGGAGATTGGCCTGTCACTGCAGCACCACGAACTGATGAAAGTGAAAATTGCCAGCGGCGACCGCACTCAGCGCACGGCCACCATCAACACCCTGTGTGACAGGCTGGGTGCCGAGCTGGTGCAGTCCATCGGCCATATAGCGCTGATATACCGGGCATCCGGCGATTAATCGGTCGGTGTCCGGCCGGCCGCGACCAGCCACAGACCGAGTCCCGCGGTCAGCATGAACAGCAGGCTTGCCAGGCCATGCAGACGCATAAACTCTGCACTGTCTGCCAGTTCCCGGGCACGCAACTCACTCATCATCGGTGTCAGCATGAACTGGCCCGCCGCCACCAGCAGCAACATGGCCGTCGTCACCCAGGCGCGCCAATCGTAGCGCGCCGTGCGCAGCAGCGAGGCGATCAGCAGGGTGCTGCCGCAAGCCAGGCCAAGCAGTGCTGTCAGTGTAAACAGATTGCCGGCCAGCGATCCGGCCAGTGCGCGGTCATCGAGCTGCGCAAACAACACCGGCGCAACCATGAGGCCCACGGCCCACAGGCAGCCGACCCACAGGGTGAGCATGATGCGCTCGGTGATCAGAAGGATTTTTTTCATTGGATCAATGGGGTCGGATGGATCAATGGGGTCAGAGTCGATTGATTGCTTTTGGTGTGTTGCCAGAG
>JBATGJ010000027.1:0-2382 GCA_049665685.1 Gammaproteobacteria bacterium | reverse complement strand
GTGTATTTCTGGTTGTTCCCGGCCTATATCGCACTCTACACCCTGGTCCCGAAGGCCGCCGGTGGCAAGGTGTTCAGTGACCAGATGGGACGGGTTGCCTTCATCCTGCTACTGGTATTCTCGGTGCCGATCGGCTTCCATCACCTCTACATGGATCCGTTCCAGGCGGCCGGCTGGAAGTTCCTGCACATTACGGGTACCTTCATGGTGGCAGTCCCGACGCTGATCACCGGCTTCACCATCATCGCCTCGCTGGAGATCGCCGGACGCCTGCGCGGCGGCAAGGGCGTATTAGGCTGGATCGGTGCGCTACCCTGGAAAAATCCCATGGTGCTCGCGGCCATCCTGGCGATACTGATGCTCAGCTTCGGCGGCTTCGGCGGCATGATTAATGCCAGCTACTCCATGAATACCATGGTGCACAACACCCAGTGGGTGACGGGTCACTTTCACCTGATCTTCGCCGGCACCACCGTGATTATGTACTTCGCGATTGCCTATTACCTGTGGCCGAAGATGACCGGCCGGCAGTTGTATTCCACCGGGATGGCAGTCAGGCAATTGTGGCTGTGGTTTATCGGTATGCTGATCCTGACGTTGCCCTGGCACCAGCTCGGTATCGCCGGCCAGCCGCGGCGTATTTCGTCGACGCCCTATGACGAATCGTTCGTACAGGCGTGGTTACCGGCTGAATTCGCCATGATCGTCGGCGGGGCCATCCTGTTCATCTCGGCCCTGATGCTGGTCTACAACCTGTACAAGACCCATGGAAACGCACTGGCCGAAACCAACCTCGAGGTGGAATACGCCGAGTCACTGCATTCCGTGGCCCGCGTGCCACACCTGATGAACAGCTTTGGTTTCTGGGTCATGCTGGTGGTGGTTTACATGGTGGCCAGTTATGGCTACCCGATTGCCCAGTTCTTCCTCATGGAGACCCACGGAGCTTTGCCATGGAGCATATGATGATGCGTATCCTTGCGGTATTCACCGGCATGGCGCTGCTGCTGCCGACCGCCGGGGCCGAACCCTCGTCACAGGTTGCCTTTGATGTGCCGACAGTCCAGCTGCTGCGCGCAGCAGACCCGGCGCGTGGCGAGGCGCTTGCAAAGGAAAAGAAGTGTGCCAAGTGCCACGGTGATACCGGTGTTTCGGACGATGCCGAAGACACCAACATCGCCGGAATGAGGGCGAGTTACTTCTACAAGCAACTCAAGGACTACCAGGGCGAGCAGCGCGATAACCGCGATATGAAGAAGCAGGTGCGTGATCTCGATGACCAGCAGATGGCGGACCTGGCGGCCTGGTATGCCACCCAGGAGCCGGCACCCAAAGGCACCGGAGCGGCGAACGCCGACCCTGCCGTGCTCGAGCTGGTGTACAGGGGTGATCCGACCCGCTTGCTCAAGTCCTGTTCCTCCTGTCATGGCCGGCGCGGTGAGGGCGGGCAGTTTGACAGTCCACCCCTGACCGGTCAGTACCCGGAGTACTTCATCACCACCATGACCGAGTTCAAGGAAGGCGACCGTGCCAATGATATCTATAGCCGCATGCGCACGACCGCCGAGGTGCTGACAGAGGAGGAGATCAAGGCCCTGGCTGCCTACTACAGCGCAGCACTGCCGGCACAATAACCGGTCGTACGCCAATCACTGCCTGCGGGGTGCGCACGGTGCGCACCCCGCCTTGCACCGGGCCTTTAAACCTGTCGGGCCGGACCCTTGCTTTTCTTGTTATTCTGAAGTATGTCCACGAACGTTGCTGAACAGGTCACAGGCGAACCGCGAGATGCCGTGGCCCGGTGTTTTCATTGCGGACTCCCGGTACCGTCGAATTTTATATCGCCGGTCCTTGAAGTCTTTGGTGAGGATCGTGAATTCTGCTGTCATGGGTGCCTTGCGGTGAGCAGGGCCATCGTCGATGCCGGCCTCGAGGATTACTACCGGCATCGTACCGATCAGGCCGTCTCCGCCAGCCGTGAACGGGTGCCGGACTTCCTCGACCAGGTTGAATTGTTCGATCGGCCGGAAATCCAGCAGGACTTCGTTACACCGGTCGGCGACAGCCGGGAGGCGGCGCTGTTGCTCGACAATATCCGCTGTCCGGCCTGCCTGTGGCTGAATGAACGGCACCTGCGCGGCCTGCCCGGTGTACTGGATGTGCATATCGATGACACCACGCAGCGTGCGCGTGTGCGCTGGGATCCGGAAAGCATCCGTCTCAGCGACATCCTGCGCGCCATCGCCGCTATCGGCTATATCGCCCATCCCTATGATGCCACGCGCAGCGAACAGCTGAACCGTCTGCGGCGCCGGCGCAGTACCGAACGGCTGTTGTTTGCCGGACTCATCGGCATGCTGGTGATGAATTTTTCCCTGGCCA
>JBATGJ010000026.1:0-2374 GCA_049665685.1 Gammaproteobacteria bacterium | reverse complement strand
AATCAGCAGCAACGCACCCAGCAGCACCAATCGTTTCTTGATTACCTTTTCAAGGATATTTGCCATTAATAGCCTCCATTGTGATCACACATTCTATCGACCTGGGAACAGACTACCCCTCCGGCCTTCCCGCATCTGGCCATTTCGCGCCATCAGCAGCAATTAAACTGTGAACGTAAGTGACGGAATCTTTCCGACTGCACAGGCATTGTAAATGATAAAATATCCGGAGTGGCACAAAATGGCAGGTAAACACACCAGACTATGGCGATGATATCCAGACAGGTTTCACACATTTATGCTGGAGAGACAGATGAATAACTGTAAAGCCGGGCTATTGTCAGGAACACTTGCTGTTGTTATGAATATTACTGCCATACCCGGCACCGCTTTCGCAGCCGCAGGGGACACGTTTTTCGAACTGCCTGAACAGATTAATATACTCGGCCTGGTTGCCGGGCAAGCCCCCGATTACTCGGGTTCTGATGACTACGATACTGCGGTAGCCCCTATGGGCCGCTACTATTACTCCGGCAACAAATACATTCAGTTGCTGGGCCCCCAGGTAACGCTTAACCTCATCGATGACGATGTCTGGCAGTTCGGTCCCGAACTCTTCTATCGCTTCGGCCGCGACAATGACGTGGATGATTCGGTGGTCAGGCAGATGAGAGAAATCGACGACACCCTGATGGCGGGTGCCTTCGTTGCCGCCACGCTGACAGACCCGCACAATGAGCTTAAACGCTGGGTATTCAGCGCGGACCTGGTAACCGACGTCGAAGACACCAATTCCGGCTTCTACGGTACCGCCATGGCGAAATACTGGTTCCCGATGGGCACGGTCCTGATGAATGTCAGCGGCGGCATCAGTTTTGCCAGTGATGACTATAACGACACCTACTACGGTGTCAGCGGCACGGACATCGCACTCTTTCCCAGTCTCGGCGGATCCCGCTACCAAGCCGATGGTGGCATCAATTCCGCCCGCGTCATGATCGGCGGCGTCATGCCCCTCAGCAAGACATGGATGGTCGCCGCCGGCGTCCGCTATGAGAACTTGCTCGGTGATGCCGCAGACAGCCCGGTCGTCGACCAGCGCAGCGATTCCAGCCAATGGCTGTATGGTCTCGCTGTTGGTTATACCTGGTAACAGGTCTTCGCCACCCGGAGTTGAATGTACACACCCGTATAGCGGCGTTGGCATAACTAAAACGCCCGCATGCTGCGGGCGTTTTTTGCTGCCGGGATACCATGGACTGGTTACCTGACACCTCCAGCACCACCATATAATGCATGCGACACCTCGCTTGCGTATCATAGCTTGCCATCGGCTCGAATCTCCTGTGGACAACTGCCAGGGTGTGACTTCGTTGCGCTGCCGGGCTTGAATGGGGCCTTCCATGTTGTCACCATCCGACGTGGCCCAATGGCCAAACAGGCGAACTTATGATTTCAGGCTGCTTTCACATTATCGTTTACGCTGCTGCCCTGGCGGATGATCGCTGGAAGAATCAAGGACGCAGGCACGGTGGACTCAGGCCTGCCCGGGTCGGCGACGAGCCCGACACACCCGCGGCTTGCTGCAAGCGGCGGCACACGCGCGGCAGCCAGCGCCGCTTGTGCCTTGATTCAGGCTGGCTGCGGATCACGGCACACAGCCTGCTGCTTGCTGTTGCCCTTGGAGGCTGCACCAGGCCACCAGCGCGGATCGAGGCAACGCCGGCTCCTCTTTACCACGTTGAACCCGCCACCCTGCGTGCCATTGATGAACAGATCCTTGCCGCATCCGTGTTTGCCAGGCACGAGTCCGTGGCCCATGCCCGGATTGCCATGGACGAGTGGCGCTGGCGCGTGCGGCAGCGGATCAATGATGTGTTTATTCCCTGGTACTCCGATTACTGGACACAGCAATGGATTGCCACCCGGGTAGCCTGGTACAAGCTGGGGTACACCGAAGGGGAAGTCACCCCGGAGGAGCGCCTGGTCGGCCATCTGCAGGAACAGTTCTATACCCGGGTGCTGGAGCCGGTCAGCGATTTCGTTGATCCGCACGCCGTTATGGATGAGACGACCGACAGGTATCTGCAGGAACTGAAATGCCAGCTTGACCAGTTGCCGTTTGAGTACGGTATCCCTGAAGACGCCTTCAACCGGCATCTGGACACCATCCCTGCGATTGTTGTGCAGACGCAGCCGCAGCAGGAGGCATCCCTGCACGAGGTCCTGCAGGCCACTGACCGCTCAGCCCTGCCTGCCTATGCGGCGCTGCTGGGTCAGATCGCTGCCTTCAACGACGGCACCGGCCCGCAGCCGTCACCGGACCGCTTGCATGCAGTGGCCAGGAGCGCAGTGACCCGTCTGGTGGATTCGC
>JBATGJ010000025.1:0-20249 GCA_049665685.1 Gammaproteobacteria bacterium | reverse complement strand
CGGCCAGGGTATGTGCATCGACAAACTGTCCAAACCCCTGGATGTAATCGATGCGAACGCCCTTGTCTGTCTTGAGCGCCATCTCGCCGCGCGTCTCCACGACGTTGCGACGGTGGGCCTCCAGGTCCTTCCACACCAGTTTTGCCTTGCTGGTACCGGTCACGCCGAGCTTCGCATCCTCTGCACGATCGCGCATGCGATCGGCCGCCGCTCGCCAGGCCTTGGAGGGTATGCAGCCGCGCCACAGGCATTCGCCGCCAGGGAACGGGGAATCGTTAATCAGGGCCACCTTCAGTTTGTGTGCCACCAGGTCGCGGGCACAGTCTTCACCACCCGGTCCACCACCGATCACGACTACATCGTAATCCCAGTCGCCCGCGGGAATTGCGGGGCCACCCGGCCCCATCCAGTCGGTCGGCTGTTCGATTATCGATTTCAGGGTACGCAGAAACAGGGCGACGTCGGCACCGTTGATGACACGGTGATCGGCAGTAATAGTGAAGGCACTGCCCTTGTCCGTATTCGAGGAAATGGCGAGGATTGCGGCCAGGCCCGGGGTGGCGATGGCATCGAAGTAACTGACATCGAACATGCCCATATTCGAAATCTGGAAGGTTGCACCGGTAAATTCTTCCGGATTCAGGTGACGCGTACGCGCGCGGGCAACCAGGTTTTTCCAGTCATCGTTCAGTTCTCCGAGTTCACGCGTTTCGCAGCTGCGCAGGATCGGCACCACCAGGCCGCCGTCGTCGGCCGCGACGGCCATGCCGATATCGACCTGCTCGCGCTCGATCAGTTTATGCTCCGGCTGATAGCACCAGTTCAGCTTGGGGTGTTTGCCGATCGCGAGTGCGCAGGCCTTTGCCACAGCGACCGTCACCGAGACACCCGCCGACTTGGCGGCCGCCATCAGCATCTCCAGCCGGATATGTGAACTCACCCGGAATGTCGGCATGGAAATGGAGGAGGCCATGGCGCGCGAGATCGCCTTTTCCATGGATTTCATTGGCCGGCCATTGCCGGGTACGGCGACTTCAAACGGTGCGGGTGCGCGTGAAATATCGGCTGCCGTAACGACACCACCAGGCCCCGAACCATTCAGCCGGTCGATATCCACACCCTGCTCCGAGGCCAGCTTTCTCGCCAGCGGCGAGGCCTTGTTACCCTGCGGCCGCGGGGTCGGTGCTGCAGCAGGCGCATTCGACGGGATGGCAACCCTGGCAGCGGCGGGGGCCGCAGCCGATGTGACCACAGCGGCAGCCGCCGTTGCAGTGGCCACCGGCGTTGCCTGGCTCGCATCGACGTCGGACTCCGACTCGACCAGGTAGCCGATCGCATCCGTCACCGGCACGACCGAATCGACCGGTGCCAGTGGCCCCGACAGAAACCCGTCCCGAAAGACCTCGACGTCCATCACCGCCTTGTCGGTCTCGACCGTCGCGACAATATCACCACGCTTGACGTTGTCGCCGATATTTTTCTCCCAGCTGACAATGACACCTTCCGTCATGGTGTCGGAGAGCTGGGGCATCTTGATTACATACGGGTCAGCCATGTTTATCTGTTCCGGGTCACAAACACACCACAGAGATCACGGAGTTCACAGAGCAATGAATATTCAGGCATTTATCCTCTGTGTGCTCCGTGATCTCTGTGGTGGCGGTTGGAAAATAAAAACTAAACACCGAAAATCTTGCGCACCGCCTCGACGACGTCGTTGGCATCCGGCAACGCGGCCTTTTCCAGCCGATGGTTATACGGTATGGGTATATTCAGCGCCGAGACCCGCACCGGGGCAGCATCCAGTTCGAAGAAACACTCCTCGTTGATAATGGCCATGACTTCGGCACCAACACCCACGGCCGGCTCCGCTTCCTCGACGATCACGACTCGATGCGTCTTGCTGACCGAACTGCGAATACCCTCGCGGTCAAGCGGACTCAGGGCATACAGGTCAACAACCTCGGCCTCGATCCCGTGATGCTTCGACAGCAATTCGGCCGCCTGCAGGCACCAGTGCACAGAGATGTTATAACCAAACAGCGTGATATCACGCCCTTCTCGCGCGACCTCGGAACCAATCAGCGGGTGAAAGAACTCATCTTCCGGTACCTCGCCTTTCATGTTGTACATGAGCTCGTGCTCGTTGATGAACACGGGGTCATTGCAGCGCACCGCTGATTTCAGCAGCCCGTAGGCCTGGCGGGGACTGGAGGGTGTCACCACCCGCAGACCGGCGATGCCCATGTAGACCTTCTCCATGCGCGCGGAATGCTGCGAACCCAGCTGATGGGCCGTACCGCCCGGCGAACGCACCACGATCGGGGCCGTCAGCTGGCCGCCCGACATGTAGCGCACCTTGGCCGCAGTATTGAACATCTGGTCCATGGCCAGCCAGGAGAAATTGACCGACATGATCTCGATGATCGGACGTACGCCGATGAACGACGCGCCGATGCCGAGGCCGGTGAAGCCGTTTTCCGAGATCGGCGTGTCGATGATGCGCTGTTCTCCATACTTGTCATGTAAACCCAGCGTGGCCTTGTAGGTACCCCCGACCACGCCGATGTCCTCACCCATGGCGATGACCATCGGGTCATTCGCCAGTTCCTCGTCATATGCGCGCCGGATCGCTTCCCACATCATTATCTCGGCCATGATCAGTCTCCACCCCGCACCCAGGGGTCATCCTCGGCAAGCACATACTTTTCGACTTCTGACAGGAGCGGCTCCGGCGACTCGGCGGCGAAGCGGATCACATCTTCTTCGATCTCGTCGAGAATCTCGGTATCCATGTCATTGTATTCCTCCAGCGTCAGCTTGCCGGCCTTGAGCAAACGGTCGCGCAGGATAATGATCGGGTCGCGTGCACCCCACATGCGTTCCTCGGTCTTGGCGCGGTAGGCATTGGAGTCGGACATCGAGTGTCCCCGGTAGCGGTAGGTCATCAGTTCCAGGAAATACGGTCCCTTGCCGGAACGAACATGACTGATTGCCCTGGTGGCTGCCTTGTAGACGAGCTCCACATCCTGGCCATCGACCTGGTCCGAGGGAATATTGTAGGCAGATACGCGCTTGTACTGGTCAACCACGGCAGTGGACCGGTCGATACGCGTGCCAATGCCGTACAGGTTGTTCTCACATACATAGAACACCGGCAGACGCCACAGCGCCGCCATGTTCAATGATTCATGAAAGGTACCCTGGTTGTTGGCGGCATCACCGAGAAAACAGATACAGATCTCGTCACCTCCCTGCATCTGGATAGCCTTGGCAATACCCGCGGCCAGCGGAAACGGGCCACCAACCAGCGCATAGCCGCCCATGAAGCGGTGCCGCACATCGAATATATGCATGGAGCCACCGCGCCCCTTGCTGACGCCGGTCTCCTTCGCAAACAGTTCCGCCATCACCTCGCGCGGTGGCGCACCCGATTTCATCGCATGTACATGGTCGCGATAACTGGTAATGACATAGTCATGACCGGGGCGTGCGGCCTCGAGCACACCGTGTGCGCAGGCCTCCTCGCCGGGGTAGAGGTGCAGGAAACCGCCGATATTGCGCTCGACGTAGGCCTCGTAACAGCGTTCCTCGAAGCGGCGGGCAAACAGCATCTCGCGTAACAGGCGTTTTTTATCGGCGTCTTTCATGCAGCAGGTTTCTGAAGGTAATGAAAAATTGGCGTTTCAGGACCGTGTGTTTGCAGCGAGGTAACTGCACCCGGCCGGCCGGTCAGGATACCCCATCTTCCTGATTTCCAAGGAAACAACGGTATCAGTAACACGGCAAGCGCGATATCATCTGTGTTTTGCGTTAACAGGTCAAGGCAAACAGCATGCAGATCCCCTACCGACACAGCGAAAAAATCAAATTAAATCAACATACAAAAGACGCCACCGCGAAACAGCTGGATAGCCAGCCGGTCGTGATCGTCATTGTACCCGAAAGCCCCCGCAAGGCAGTCTGGGATCGTATTGCCTATGGCGAGCTGATGCGGGCGCGCTACCAGCGCCGCGTGCGCCAAGACAAGACCTGTCGCCAGGTTACACTCGACCTGCCAAATAAACACGGCACCCGCGTCCTGCTGCAGGCGATCAAGCCCGACTGCAGCACCTTCGACTGTCTGACCACCGCGCGCACACTGGCAAAGGCCGTCCGCTCACTCGATCCCGGCGGCATAGCGCTGCAGGTGTCCGGTTTCGATGACGGCCCGGCCGCGCGCATCACGGATAGTATGCTTGCCGCCCTCATGGCCGCGGCCTGTCCCATGCCTGACTACCGGTCCGAGCGGTCACCGGATGCCGCATTGGCGCGCATCGACCTGTACGGCACGGACGACACGCATGACCTCTCACAGGTGCGTGCGGACATCATGGGCAATCATCTAGCCCGCTGGCTGTCGGCACTGCCGCCCAACGAGCTCACCCCCGGCCGCTACCGGGAACTGGTCACGCACCTCGCCGAACAGGAAGGCTGGACCATGCAGTTTCTCGATCGCAAGGCCCTGGCACGCAAGCAGGCCGGCGCCTTCCTGGCCGTTTCCCAGGCCAGCCCGGTCGCCGATGCGGGCATCGTGCACCTGCGCTACCGGCCAAAGCGGCGCGGCGGGAAAAAACTCGCACTGGTCGGCAAGGGCATTTGCTTCGATACCGGCGGTGTCAATGTAAAGCCGGCCAAGTACATGAATGGCATGCATGAAGACATGCAGGGCAGCGCCGTTGCACTGGGCACACTGCTGGCACTGTCACGTCTGGGGGTCGATTACCCCATTGATTGCTGGCTGGCACTCGCTGAGAACCATATAGGCAGCAAGGCCTACAAGCCAAACGACGTCGTCACTGCGTGCAACGGGACAACCATCGAGGTCAAGCATACGGACGCCGAGGGTCGCATGGTGCTGGCCGACACACTGGCACTCGCCAGTCGTGAGAAACCGCATGCCCTGATCGATTACGCCACGCTGACCGGTGCCTGCATCTATTCGCTTTCCTCCCGCTACAGCGGGGTGTTCTGCAACCGCACCGGCCTTAATGAAACCCTGATTGCGGCCGGGCGCGACAGCGGCGAACGCGTCTGGCCGTTCCCGCTGGATGACGACTTCGACGAGTCACTGAAATCCTCCGTCGCGGATACGCTGCAGTGCACACTGGAGGGCGATGCGGACCATATTCTGGCGGCACGCTTCCTGAAGAAGTTCGTCGACGATGACATCAACTGGGTACATGTCGACCTGGCGGCAAGCAATCACAAGGGCGGACTGGCGCATATTCCGACGGACACCACCGGCTTCGGTGTGCGCTATACGCTCAACCTGCTGACTCAGCATAACTTTCTGGACGGCACATGGAACTGACGCTCACCCGCCCTGATGACTGGCACCTGCATGTGCGCGATGGCGCTGCGCTGGCCGGCGTGGTGCCGCATACTGCGGCACGCTTCGAGCGGGCCATCATCATGCCGAACCTGCAGCCGCCGGTCACCACAGCCGCCCAGGCAGGGGATTACCGGCAGCGCATCCTGGCTGCCTTGCCGGCCGATACGCATTTTAATCCATTGATGACACTGTATCTCACGGACAATACCTCGGTGGACGATATCCGTCAGGCCGTGGAGCATAAACATGTACATGCCGTGAAACTATACCCGGCCGGTGCCACGACACATTCCGATGCAGGCGTCACGGATATCCGCAATACTCACGCTGCACTTGCGGCCATGCAACAGCACGGACTGCCCCTGCTGGTCCATGCCGAGGTCACCGACAGTACGGTGGACGTGTTCGACCGCGAGGCCGTATTTATCGAGCGACACCTGCAGCCACTGCTTGAACAGTTCCCGGTACTTAAAGTTGTCCTGGAACATGTGACGACACAGGAGGGTATCGACTTCGTCGCATCCTCACCGGACACCGTCGCCGCGACCATTACGGCCCACCACCTGCTGATGAACCGCAACGCAATGTTCGCCGGCGGCATGCAACCGCATAATTATTGTCTGCCTGTACTGAAGCGTGAACAACATCGTGCGGCACTGGTAAAGGCTGCAACCGGTGGCAGCGGGAAATTCTTTCTGGGTACTGACAGCGCACCGCATGCACGCGAGCACAAGGAAACCGCCTGCGGTTGCGCCGGTATCTACACCGCCCATGCGGCACTCGAACTGTATGCACAGGCCTTCGAGGACGCCGGTGCGCTGGAACAGCTGGAAGGCTTTGCCAGTCACTATGGTGCCGACTTTTACGGTCTGCCGCGCAACCGTGGCACCCTCACACTGGAGAAAAAAGACTGGCAGGTACCGGACAGTTACCCGCTTGGCCCTTCAAGCGTGATCCCGATGTATGCGGGGCGGACACTCCACTGGCGGCTCCAGGCCTAGCGAACTGCTGTCCGCGCCGCAACCAGCCCCGCGCTTAACCCCCCTGGTGCCCGCTTCCCGGGTGCTCCGGCAAGCGTCCACTGCACTCGATTTTCATATTAGTTATTGAAATAAATGGCATTTTAATCGATGCCCGCGACGTTACTACCCATGGCTTAAAGGTGCGACACTGTGTCGCACCGATCTTCAATGAAATAAAGGAATTACTGCCCGTAATTAATATATAATTAGCACATACTAATTTTCTTATATATTTATCATTGGAGGTACGTCATGAGTGATTTCGTAGAGAAACTCAGGCTTGCGGAAAAGGCAGCGGAAGATATCTATTTCGCGAAGCTTAACCGTGAATTGATAGAATCCATGCACAAACGCATGCAGGCAGAGCAAGGGTCTGATCGCCCTGCCGATCTTTCGCGCGCGAAAGCATATGCCGAAGACAGCAAGGTTATTGATATCAAGAAACAACGCGCCTAGGCGCGGCTAACACCAGGGCGCAATACACCGGGTCTATTGCGCTCTGCGCATGCCGGGGAGTATCGTCCCCCGGCTGACGTTTTTTATTGCATGAACCGGAGGGGCCTTGAAGAAAATCCCGTCCCTTCCACATCGTCGCAAGTGGGTAATTTCCACTCTGCCGGCCCCTGCGAATGATCCCCTCTCGCCTGGTTGGCATGGAGTTTGGCCATGACGACACCGGAGCAACTGCGACAGACAGTTCGAACCCTGCTGGATTCCCAGGCGCAGGGCGTGCTGGCGACCCAGCACGACGCGCAACCCTATACCAGCCTGATGGCCTTCGCCGTCACCCCTGACTTGCACTGGATACTGTTCGCGACCTACCGGGCAACCCAGAAACACGCAAACCTGTTGGCGAACCCGCGCGCCTCGCTGCTGATCGATAATCGCACCAACGAGTCGGCGGATTATCACGATACCGTGGCCATCTCCGCCCAGGGCATAGTCAGCGAGGTCGAGGCGGCACGGCGGGGCGAACGGCTGGCGCTCTACCTTCGCAAACATCCGCAACTGAGTGACTTCACCAGCGCCGACGACTGCGTGCTGCTGCAACTGGAAGTCGAGACCTTCTACGTCGTCACCCAGTTCCAGAACGTCGCCGAGTTGCAAATGACCTGAAAGATCCGCTTCCCTGGCAGGGCGCGCCACAGGGTCATGCCACGCAGCGATACGCCGCATCTATCGATTGATTAATTCATAACAGACAAGTCAAGGCAGGCCTGGCCGAACTGTTGCCGGGCGCCCGTGTCTATCAGGTTTATGGTTCTGCTTTCCCGTTACCGGAGCGCGTCTGTGAAGTGGGCGTTGTACACTATCTTCGTTGCATGCGGATTCAATGCACTCATGCTTTGTTGTCTGCTTATGACGCCACGACTGACACAGGCGCAGTCACCCGGCTATCTTGAGGTAGGCAGGTTTTCATCAGCCAACATCGCTGAAACACTACCGCCTGGCTGGGAACCACTGACCTTCAGCAAGATCGAGCGGCATACCGATTACTCCCTGGTAAAAGCAGACAATACGGTTGTTGTAAAGGCTGTCAGTAATCAATCTGCTTCCGGTCTGACGCGGGCTGTATCAATTGCCCCTGCCAGATATCCTGTCATCCAGTGGCAGTGGAAGGTGGATAACATTCTGCAGAAGGGCGATGTGACGAGTAAGGACGGCGACGACTATGCCGCCAGAATTTATATTACCTTTGCGCTTGATCCCGAGAGGGCCGGATATCTCGAGCGGCTGAAGCATGAGGCCGCCAGGGTCATCTTCGGGCAGGATGTTCCGTACCGGGCAATCTCCTATATCTGGGCAAGCAACACCCCGGCTGGCGCCATGGTTGCCAATCCCTATACGGACCGGGTGATGATGATTGCAGTTGAGGGAGGCGATGAAAAGGCAGGACAGTGGGTAACCGAGAAGCGCAATATCCAGGAGGACTATAAACAGGCCTTCGGCGCAGAGCCTGCCATGATATCCGGCATTGCCATCATGACGGATACCGACAACACACGGGAATCCGCCATCGCCTGGTATGGTGATATCATTTTCACAAACGACCCGGCAGGCTTAAACTAGCTTCACTTGCGGGAAACCAGGCGTCAGCCAGCAAGTCATAGTTCTCGCCCGGGGGTACCGGCGCCCGGTGTTGACCTTAAGCACACATTCACAGGAAAACTTTTCGTGATTCAACCCAATGACCGGAAACGGTCCCGTGCAGAAATTCGGTCTGGATGAAGGATGTAACAAATCTTGAATAAAGACATAACAAAATGTCCATAATCTATACATAAACAGTGACCGAAGCGCCGACAAGTGGGTGCCGTGACTGTTTCTACAAACGAATGGCCCAATGAGACCACAATGGCCAATGACCGGAAACGGTCCTCCCGTGCAGAAATTCGGCCGGAATAGGCCAGGCACCTAGAAGCGTTATCAGGGGTGGCTGTTAAGAATCCAAGAATCTTGTCGGGATCATTTACACAATCAGCGGCTTTCTGTTTGACGTATTTTAATCATCTGATTGAATAATAAAGTAATACTATGGATGGTATGGAAGTTGCTACATACTAAACAGCTTAACCTCACATAAGAACGTCGGAGACTAGTAATGGAAAAAACGAGACTATATGGATATGTCCGCACCCTTCTGGGACCCTCAATCCGCAAGTCATCCCATGCGATGGCGCTAGATGGTCTGTCAGCAATGCCTGAGCAACAGGGATTTTTTAGTACAGACAGTACTTTACGCGCTATCCGCATGGCTACACTGTTGGTCATTGCGCTATTTCTCGCGGCGCCACTGACCTCACATGCCACAACGGTCCAGGTTGAGGGTGGCCAGACCAGCGTTTTGTTTGGCAACGGTGCGCTGGAAAGCCTGGGATTGACGATTACCTCTGTTACACCCAACGTCAAGGGTGACCTCGGGCCAAACTCCGTGGCCTTCGGCATCAATCCGCGCAACGCAATCGGCGGCGCGCTGGATACCACGTTTATCTACAACTCGCCGGACTTTATTCCTGTCAGCGGCGCGATCGAGCACAGCGGGCGTGTGCAGTTCAACGGCAGCGTCGAGGTCGGGGACTTCACGATCCGGCTCGCCAACGGACGACCGGAAGGCACGTCCGGCTTCGTCGTGTAGAGCACCTATGGCGTGAACGCGATCCTGTTCGACATCGCAAACCCAATCGTCGAGGCCTTCGAAAACTCCCTCGTCATTTCGGCGAACATTCTGGTCTCGCCGGAACTGGCCGGATTTCTGGGACTTGAAGAAGCGGCCGGCGTGGATGCCGGAATGGCCCTGGTTGTCGCGCACTCGAGTCCCGTACCAATCCCGGCGGCTGCCTGGCTGTTCGGTTCCGGCCTGATTGGCCTGGTCGGTATAGCCAGACGCAGAAAAGTGACTTAACAACCAAGTAGCTTAATCACTTCAAAAACGGCTCCTTCGGGAGCCGTTTTTTCATACCAATGGATCCAGGTTCTGATCGAATCCGGATGCCCGGGGCAAAAGCAGAGGACCCCGAATAGCGCCTTGAGTCGACCCCCGGTGAATACAAACCAAAATCCTGTTCGAATTCAAATAACAGCTGTCTCGAGCGCTCTTCGCGACCACCAGGCACCCGCCTCAATGAGTTCGGAGGCCCGGAAAAACTCGTGTGCAACACATATATTCTTTGGTATCGAGATCAGTAAATCCGGGGGGTTGGCGGCAAGCTTGTAACGGGACAGTGTTTCCTGCATCGTTTCGAAAGAATTGATGAGGATATCGGAAAGGGCCGGGCAGTCATCATCCGGGGAAGACTCGGTGCCCAGATAATCCTGTATTGACTCCAGGAACTCGTCGATTTTGTTACGTAACTGGGGTGTCTGTTCAACCTTCACGGGGACCGCTGCGCCAAGAGGATTTGTCGAGCGGGGACCGGTTACATCAACCGCGATGGTAAAACCAGTCATGGTCTGTGCCGCGGGCGTAACTGGCACCGGGTTCAGCAATCCACCATCAACCATCCAGCGACCCGCAATGCGTTGAGGTGTAAATACACCCGGTATCGCGATGGAAGCCCGAATAGCATCGAATAAATTGCCTTTCGTAAGCCAGACTTCCTTGCGCGCAGTCAGGTCTGTAGCGACGGCGATAAACGGGATGGGGAGGTCCTCAATTGCAATATCACCGATAAGCTCTCTCAAGGCCTCGATAATCAGGTCTCCCTTGAGTATTCCCGAGCCGCCACGAAAGGAAACATCCAGGTATTTCAGGACATCCCTTTTCGTCAGCAACCTGACCCAGTCGGTATATTCGTCCAGTTTGCCAGCCGCGTAGGCGCCACCGACCAACGCCCCCATGGAGGTGCCGGTTATTGCCGCAATCTCATAGCCGGCTTCCTCGAGAACACGGATTACGCCAATATGTGCCAGGCCACGTGCTGCCCCACCACCAAGAACCAGGGTTATTCGCTTGCCCATGGAATGCGCCCCCACAATGTACGTTGCCGCTGCATTGTATAGATTCGAAAACCGGTTATGGCCGATAGCTGATCTTCATTGGGCAAGCAACCGGGGCCTTGATGAAATATCGCATATGGCCCCTGCCCGGAAGCGCGTTGCTTCCTGTTTGAGTGGCTGTTAAGCAGCAAATAAAGGGTATAGCTATCGGGACTTGAGCAAGCGCACACCAGTACGATCAGGATTATTCGGCGGGTCTTCCACCCAGTGCCGCATAGTATCTGGCAAGCGCCTCGACCTCAATGTCGGACAGTTTCTTGATGATTGTCGTAACGACACCCCCCGGGTCATTGCTGCGCGTACCGTCTTTGAAATATCCCATGGTCGAAATCAGATAATCAACCTGCTGTCCCGCCAGTACCGGCACTTCTCCGGCAACGGTTTTCCCATCCTTGCCATGACATATCTCACAGGGCGGAATGGCGCGTGCCGGGTCACCCATGTTGACCAGTTGCGGCACTTTCAGTTCTTTCATTACCAACGGCACAGTCTCGGGCAAAGGCTGGCTTTCATACCACAATCCAATATCTGTCATTTGTTGCTCATCAAGATTACTGACCCGCTTGTACATGTTCTTGTCGTCACGCACCCTGGATTTATAATCCTTCATCTGCTTGACCAGGTAGGCGGCGCTTTGCATGGCAAGGTGCGGGGTATCAGCGTCATCGCTTACGCCGTCAGGGCCATGGCAACGGTCACATTTCTTTTCAGCAATCGCCTTGCCGTTCTCCATGTTTCCGCCTGTAGAGGCATCTGCCTGCAACTGGAGAGGGGCCAGCAAAACACAACAAAACAGGGAAAGAAACCCTGCCCGTAAACGGCGGTCTTCATCTTCTGGCTGCATAATCGTCATACCGATTCTTGGTACAAGACCTGATGGTATATTGCCAATCTTACCAGCACCACGCACACAAATCCGGAAAGCTGTCTATACCGGGTCGCAGTACACATATGCACAATGACACCAATATGGTGACGTGGAAACGGATCGGATATTTTTCCTGGTATGCAGACCCGCTCTTCAAGCGCACAGGCACTCACGAACCACTGTCAATCGGATTCCGCTGACATGACTAACGCATGGTTCCTTTCTCCAGCCGTGCCCTGGTGTGACAAATAACAAAGCGGCCCTCTGATACTGTGTGGTATTTAATTTGAAAATACGCACAGTGGTGTGTCGCATTAGAAAAACCGATTGGGTATCCTGCACCCATGGTATCCAATGATAATAATGCGCCAATTGCGAGTCGTTTCCGCGGTTTCTTACCGGTTGTCGTCGATATCGAAACGGCCGGTTTCAACGCAAAACGCGATGCCATCCTCGAAATCGCCGCTGTCACCCTGGACCTGGACGAACAGGGCGTGCTCAGTCGCTGCGAGACCTTCGCCGCGCACGTGGAGCCCTTCCCCGGCGCGAACCTGGACCAGGCATCACTCGACTTTACCGGGATCGACCCCCACCACCCGTTTCGCATGGCCAAACCCGAGCGCGAGGCCCTGGATTCGATATTCAGGCCCGTCCGCCAGATGATCCGGGACACCGGCTGTAACCGTGCCGTCCTGGTCGGACACAACGCGGCCTTCGATCTTTCGTTTCTCAATGCGGCCGTCAATCGCACCGGCATCAAACGCAATCCCTTCCACCCGTTCAGCACCTTCGACACCGTGCCGCTGGCCGGTATGGCCTACGGGCAGACGGTACTGGCACGGGCAGTGGAAGCGGCCGGTTTTGCGTGGGACAATGACAAGGCACATTCAGCGATTTACGATACCGAACGTACGGCCGACCTGTTCTGCGCCATCATGAACCGCTGGAACGAATTCACGCTGCGGGACACCGTCCAGGCGGATCCTGCGGCCATCCACAAAGGCACAGAATAATGCCCGCTACACCTGACCTGAAAGAGCAAGTTCTCCAGTCCCATGCCGGACTGATCCATCGCGTCGTCATGCACTGCAACAATCCCGGTTCCGTCCCGGATCTCGAGCAGGTCTTGCAGCAGGCCGAGCAAAACGACTGGACCCGGCTGGTTGCCACCATCCGCAGAATTATGTCCGGCAGTCGGGAAGAATCACTGCTTGCCGGCCTGGACAAGGAGGACAGCATCATTGTCGAGTCCATCCTGAATGGCCTGCAGGATGCAAATACGCTGCCTGCGCTGGAGACCGACATCGATGCCTCGATGGCTGCCCCCGGTATCGCCGGTCTTGTCCATGCGGCGCGCAACGGCAACACGCAGGCACTGCAGATCGTTGCCAACATGGCAAAACAGATGCTCGAGGCGGGTGGCGACATGGGCATCCTGTCCGGCCGCATCCGCCCCCTGATCGAGGGTGAACGCGATCCGGACAAGCTGACAGAGAAGATGTCCAACAAGGGCCAGAAACTGATGCTGGACATCATCGAGGAACTGATCAAGCTGGAAGCCAGCTGAGATATCAAGCGGCAGGAGCGCCTGGCAGGCGCTCCTGGAGGTGATTTTTTTGCGTTAACCGGCGGCGCCGTCAACCGCCGCGGCCACCATCTTCTGCAACTCGCCCTTCTGGTACAGCTCAAGCGTGATATCGCAACCGCCAACCAGTTCGCCATTGATATAGATCTGGGGAAACGTCGGCCAGTTCGCATACTGCGGCAGGTTCTCGTAGACCTCCGGATCGGCAAATACGTTCACATGTGCGAACTCCTTGCCGCAGGCGGCCAGCGCCTGTGCAGCACGGCTTGAATAACCACATTGCGGCAACTGCGGCGTACCCTTCATGAAGATAACCACCGGGTTGTTTTTCACTGCATCGTCGATACGGTCCATGACTTCCATTAGCACTACCTCGTTATCAATCGAAATTGCGTTTGCTGAATACCTGACAGTTTAACTCGGGATTAATTCCCATAAACACTACCCATCAGGGGGATATGTCGACGTTACGCTGTAACCAGAGTTCCAGCAGGGCGAGGTGCCACAGCTTGCTGCCCATGAGCGGCGTGTGCGCCTGCTCCGGATTGTTCAACAGTGCCTCCACATAGGTGCGACTGAACAGATCGCGCTCCCGACAGGCGCGGGAATCCAGCAGGTCGCGCATAAAGGCCAGTGTCTCGCCACGCACATATTTGAGCGAGGGCACCGGGAAATATCCCTTGGGACGGTCGATTACCATATCCGGCAACAGGCCACGCGCAATGACCTTCAGCGGGTGCTTGCCACCGGATTTGAGCTTGATTTCGGGTGGCATGCCGATGACCAGCTCCACCAGCTCCTGATCAAGAAACGGTACCCGCGCCTCCAGACCCCAGGCCATGGTCATATTGTCCACGCGCTTGACCGGATCATCGACAATCAGCGTCGTTACGTCGTAGGCCAGTACGCGGTTGAGAAATCGCCGGTGATGCAGAGCGGCCAGTCCGTGTGCCAGCATGGGTGTGGTGTAGTCCGGACCCTGATAGCGGTCGGCAACCGTCATCTGCAGTTCATCCTGTGTGCGATCAAAGTACAGGTGACGAAAGCGCTCGATATCCGAACCGTGCTCTGCCTGCATCTGCCGGTACCAGAAGTAGCCGGCAAACACCTCATCGGCGCCCTGCCCGCTTTGCACCACCTTGACCTGTTCCGATACGCGCTCGCCGAGCAGGTAGAAGGCGACCGAGTCCTGCCCGACCATGGGTTCGGACATATGGTCAACGGCCTCGGGCAGTCGGGACAACACATCTGCATTCGGGATGTGGATTCGGTGATGGCGCGTGTCATACAACTCGGCAACCAGGTCCGAGTATTCGAACTCGTTGCCCTTTTCCTCCGGCTCGTCCTCGAAGCCGACCGAGAAGGTCAACAGATCGCTGCAGCCCGCTTCCGCCAGCAGTGCCACGAGCAGGCTGGAGTCCAGACCGCCCGACAGCAGTATGCCGACCGGTACATCGGCAATGACACGGCGTCGCTCGACCGCGCGCCGCAGTGCCTCGTGGGTGGCCTCGATCCATTCCCACTCGCTCAGCCTGTCCCCGCCTGACCGTGCATTCAGCTGCCAGTAACGACGCAGTCGCTTCTGCCGGTCCGGGTGCAGCGTCAGGCTGTGGGCCGGCGCCAGCTTGCGCAGTCCACGCAACAGGGTACGCGGTGCCGGCACCACGGCATGCAGGGTGAGATGCCGGTGCAGGCCAACCGGGTCGATTCTGGTGTCGATCCCGCCACCCGCCAGCAGTGCCTGGCTGGTCGAGGCAAAGCGGATACTGTCCGGCGTGATGCTGTAATACAGTGGCTTGATGCCGAAACGGTCGCGCGCAAGAAACAGTTGACCGCGGACAGTGTCCCAGATGGCGAATGCAAATACACCGTTCAGGTGACCCGGACAGTCTTCGCCCCACTCCGCATAGGCCTTGAGAATCACCTCCGTATCACCCGACGAGGTGAAGGTGTGGCCCCTGGCACGCAATGCCTCGCGGAGTTCCGGGAAGTTGTAGATGGTGCCGTTGAACACCAGCACCAGGCCGGCCTGTTCATCGTGCATGGGCTGGGCGGCCCGTTCCGACAGGTCAATGACCGCCAGCCGCCGGTGACCCAGCGCGACCGGACCGGACAGGTAGCGGCCGCTGCCGTCCGGACCGCGCCGCGCCAGCCGGTCTGTCATGGCCTTGAGGATGGCCGGATCGGGCGCCTGCCCGTCAAACCGCAATTCACCGCATATGCCGCACATAAACGCGTCCGGTCCGGATCAGCCGGCGGTACGACCGCCCCAGCCACCACCGCCGGGCGTGCAGATCGTCAGGCGGTCACCGGTTGTGACGCGCAGGCAGACCTTGCCGGGCAGGACCTGTCCATTCAGCCGGTTCTCGCCCGGCCTGCCCGCTGCGCCGCCGTCCAGCCCCCACGGCGCATGCCGGCGTCGTTCGGTCAGCAGCGTGACCGTCGCCGGGGCAAGAAACTCGTAATCGCGCACCAGGCCGTCACCCCCGGCATGCCAGCCGGCACCCCCGGAACCGTCACGCACGCCATAGCGATGTATGCGCAGGGGATATTCCAGCTCCAGCACCTCGATCGGCGTATTGAGGGTGTTGGTCATGTGCGACTGGATCGCACTGAGTCCCGGATAGCGGTAACCGCCGCCGGTCCCGCCCCCCAGGGTTTCGTAATAATCCCAGCTGTGCCGGTCACCACGTGCACCCATGGCAATGTTGTTCATCGTGCCCTGGCTGGCCGCCGGCAACTGCCCGGGTATTGCCTGGGCCAACGCACCCATGATCACGTCGACGATGCGGCTGCTGGTCTCGACATTGCCGGCCGCCACCGCGGCAGGACGCCGCGCATTCACCAGGCAGCCCGCCGGCGCATGCAGCTGCAGTGCCCTGAAGCTGCCGTCACAGGCCGGTGTGTGTGCCGGCATCAGACAGCGGAAGACATAGAACACCGCCGCTGCCGCAACCGATAGCGGGCAATTGATATTACCCGTGACCTGGCCCGCCGTACCGCTGAAATCCACATCGACACGCGCCTGACTGACCTGCAGCTCGACCGCAATACGGATATCCCGGTTGCCCGTGCCGTCGTCATCCATGACGTCTTCGAAGCGGTAACGGCCATCCGGAATCGCGGCAAGCGCGTGCAACGCCAGGCGCTCACCGTAGGCATTGATCGCGTCCAGACCGGCCAGGTAGCGCCCGACCGCTGCACCGCACACCTGCTGCAGCCTGACGATCCCCGCGCGGTTGGCACTGACCTGCGCAGCCAGGTCGCCTTCCATCTGTAGCGGGCTGGCGGTGCTGTCGATGATATGCTGCCAGGTCGCACTCACCGTTTCACCGCCCTGCAACAGGTGCGTTGGCGGGATCACCAGCCCCTCCTCATCGAGGGAACGTGACACCGGCATCGAGCCCGGTGATTGCGCCCCGATATCGGCATGGTGTGCGCGATTGGCGACGAAACCGATACAGCGGCTGCCGGCATACACGGGTGCGATCAGCGTGACATCCGGCAGGTGCGTCCCGCCGAGATAGGGATCGTTGACAATGACCATGTCACCGGGTGACCAGTCTGTCCGGTCCACGAGGTCCTGCATGGCGTAGGCCATGCTGCCAAGGTGCACCGGGATGTGTGCGGCCTGTGCGCACAACCGCCCCTTTGGGTCAAACACGGCACAGGAAAAGTCCAGCCGGTCCTTGATGTTGGTGGAAAAAGCGGCACACCTGAGCACGGCCCCCATTTCGTCACACACGGCGATAATGCGGCTGGCAAACAGGCTCAGCTCGATCGCATTCATGTTGTCGGCGCGTCCGTCCGGATAGAGGCTGACATCTGTTTCATCATCAGGGAGATACTCTAACTCAATGCTTTCACGACAGAAATTGGTAATCAAGTATATTGCAAAATGGGCGGTGCTCCCGTATTCTCCGTTACCCTAGTAATTTAGTCACCTATACAAACAATCCGCCAGGTCCTGCGCGGGCACTACCGGGAGTCCACAGCAATGAATCCATTAATGTCTATTACAGGCACCATCGTTTCGGGTTTTGTACTTGCCATCCTGATCGTACTGGGACTCGGCATGTCCGGGTTCAACCTCTGGTCACTTGAAGTCTGGTTCCACGCGCTTGCAGGTATTACCTGGATCGGCCTGCTCTACTATTTCAACTTCGTGCAGGTACCGGCCGTGGGCCAGGCCCTGGCCGAGGCCGACAGCGGCGGCCCTGGCGCCGCGGCCATCAACAAATACGTCGCGCCGCGCGCACTGGTATGGTTCCGCTGGGGCGCGGTGGCCACCTGGGTGACCGGTGCAGCGGCACTGGAATCACTCTATGCAGGTGAGGGTTCCGGTTTTGTGAAGGCATTCACCCTGCAGGACCCGCTGACTGTCATCGGCATCGGTGCCTGGCTCGGCACCATCATGCTGTTTAACGTGTGGGTGCTGATCTGGCCGAACCAGAAAAAGATCCTTGGCCTGGTGGAAGCCAGTCCCGATGCAATCCCCGGGGCCAAGAAGATTGCCCTCATGGCCTCGCGCACCAATACCCTGCTGTCAATCCCCATGCTGATGTGCATGGTCGGCCACGGCCACGGCCTGCCATTCTGACCGGGCTCGATACCGACCTGGAGATTTCGCCGGGGGAAACAGGCGAGTAACGAACCTGGCAAGCATGCAAACCCGGCAACCCGCCGGGTTTGCGCTTTTCAGTCGACAGGCGATAGAATCTGTATTTACTGATCGGCAGTCTGCAAGGACTGCCTTTTCTGTTTTGGAAGAAGGGAAAGATGCCAGACCATCTGATGCAGACCTACAACAGACTACCGATATGCTTCGATCACGGTGAGGGTATCTGGTTACGTGATACCGAGAACCGCCAGTATCTGGATGCACTGAGCGGCATTGCCGTGTGTGGCCTCGGCCATGCACACCCGGCCGTCACCGCCGCCGTGTGCGACCAGGCGGGCAAACTGGTGCATACGTCGAATCTGTACGGTATCGAGCTGCAGTCACAGCTGGCCGACCGGCTGTGTGCCGTCGCGGAAATGGAGCGGGTCTTTTTCGCCAATTCCGGTGCCGAGGCCAACGAGGCGGCGATCAAGATCGCCCGTCTGTATGGCCACAGCCGGGGCATTACCAGTCCCGCGATCATCGTCATGGAAAACAGCTTCCACGGTCGTACCCTGGCGACATTGACCGCTACCGGCAACCGGCGCATCCAGGCCGGATTCGAGCCCCTGGTCCGCGGTTTCCTGCGCGCACCCTACAACGACATCGAGGCTATCCGGACCATTGCAAGCAACAAGAACGACGCCGTGGCGGTGCTGGTCGAACCGATCCAGGGTGAAGGTGGCATCAACATCCCGGCCGCAGATTACCTGGCGGAGATCCGCAGCCTTTGCGACGAACACGGCTGGCTGATGATGCTCGATGAAATCCAGACCGGCATGTGCCGGACCGGGCGGTGGTTCGCCTGGCAGCACAGCGGAGCAAGGCCCGACGTTATGACACTCGCCAAGTCGCTGGGCAACGGCGTACCGATCGGTGCCTGCCTGGTGCGGGGACCCGCGGCCGACGTGATGCAACCTGGCAGCCATGGCTCCACTTTCGGTGGCAACCCGCTGGCCTGCCGCGCCGGACTGGCCGTGATGGAAACGCTGGAAAAAGACAGCCTGGTCGACAACGCGCAGGAAACCGGCGCTCACATCCTCGCTGGTCTCCGCCAGGCACTTGGCGATGTGGCGGGGGTGCGGGATATACGCGGCAAGGGATTGATGCTGGGTATTGAGCTGGATCGGCCGTGCGGTGAACTGGTCGGCCAGGCACTCGACCAGGGGCTGCTCATCAATGTCACGGCGGAACGTGTCATACGCCTGTTGCCACCACTCATTATCACGATGCGGCAGGCCGACATCCTGATCGAACAGGTCAGCGAGCTCGTGCGCAGCTTTCTGGACGGATGAAGCCATGCAAACCCGGCACTTTCTCACCCTGCTCGACCTGTCCCCCGCGGAGCTGAAAACGCTGATCGAACGCGCCATCGAACTCAAGGCGCTGAACAAGACCGGCACGCTCTATGAACCGTTCAGGCATCGCGTACTGGCGATGGTGTTTGAAAAATCATCCACCCGTACCCGCATGTCGTTCGAGGTCGGCATGGCGCAGCTCGGTGGGCATGCCGTGTTCCTTTCGCCGCGCGACACGCAGCTCGGCCGTGGCGAAACGATCGAGGACAGCGCCCGTGTGCTGTCCCGCATGTCGGATATCATTATGATTCGCACGTTCGAACATGAGAAGATCGAGCGCTTTGCCGAGTTTTCCGATGTACCGGTCATCAATGCCCTCACCGACCGCTACCATCCGTGCCAGCTGCTTGCCGACATGCAAACCTATTATGAGCACCGGGGCAGTATTCAGGGCAGAACCGTTACCTGGATCGGGGACGGCAACAACATGTGCCATTCGTATATCAACGCGGCACGCCAGTATGACTTCAGGCTGAACATCGCCTGTCCTGAAGGCTACCTGCCCGATAAAGATATCCTGCAGGCCGCCGGTGACCATGCCGTGCTGATGGACTCCGCTCTGGCGGCTGCGGAAGGGGCCGACCTGGTCGTCACCGATGTCTGGGCCAGCATGGGACAGGAACAGGAGCAGGCACGCCGCGTGCGGGCGTTTGCCGATTACCAGGTCAACGACTCCATCATGCAGGCTGCGGCAAAGGACGCCCTGTTCATGCACTGCCTGCCGGCACACCGCGGCGAAGAGGTTAGCGCAGAGGTGATCGACGGGGCACAAAGCGTGGTCTGGGACGAGGCGGAGAACCGTCTGCATGCGCAGAAGGCACTGCTGGAGCTGCTGCTTGGTTGAGGTTTTGTATTAAAAAATATTTGCCACGGAATCCACGGCAG
>JBATGJ010000024.1:0-3662 GCA_049665685.1 Gammaproteobacteria bacterium | reverse complement strand
GACCAGCGGGATGCCGACGAAGACGCCCTGCTCTCCATCTTCCAGGCCAACCATAACTAATTGTAATTCAATGGTTTTCATGTCGAAGTCTCCATTTCCCGCAGACCTTCCGGTGTGCCGGTGTTGTAGTGGGTTCGACATTTACTATGCATTTCACATGCCATTGATGCTGGAGCGGGGGCGCGGTGTCAGTGTGGCCGTGCCGCCAACCAGCGCCAGATTGTGCCGCCAGGCAGATCCCGGCCGGTGCAGAGATAGTTGAGGGTATTGAAGTCGCGGGCAGTCCAGCACATTCGGGTCTGGGCCTGTGCCTGCCCGCAGAACAACAGCTGATCGCCGACCTGCAGCAGGGTGTCCTCCGCAGGCAGCAGGATTTCCTCATTGGTTGCCCGTTGCAGGTACAGGGGTACACAAGGCAACCGCGCTGTAATGTTGCGGGGATCCATGATGAGTTGCCCCACCGAGAAACTCCCGCCCTTGTGCAATTGTTCCACGATTGCCGGAGTGCGCACGCGGGAGACCTTCAGGCTCCAGGTCTCCGGCGCACGTTCCGCAAGCACGCCAACGACCCGGCTGACCAGCAGATTGGCCCAGTCTTCATTCTGTTCGCGGGCCAGCCGCAGGAAACTCGAAAGCAGGGGCCGCATCAGCAGGTCAACCACCCGCTGGCCAATGAGCGTGTCGGGCTGCATGGTGATATCAGTGTGTGCGGCTGTGAAAATTGCATCATTGGTGCGCAGGTTCTGGCGTGCGACCGTGAACAGGTTCTCGTTCATATCCAGCGCCGTCATGATGATTGACAGGTTGTTGGCATCGTTATCGGTACCGGCGAGGACGCCGACGGCCTGTTGAATGCCGGCCTCATGCAAGGTGATCGCTTCCGTGCCGCGGCCCTTGATAACGGTGTCGGGAGAATCCGTGCCTTCGATGTCGGACTCGACTATCACCGTGCGTATGCCGGCATAGGACAGGCTTTTCTGCACGGCCTTGCCGAAACGGCCGTAGCCGCACAGTACCCAGGTACCCCTGGGCGGGGAATTGAATTCGCTCAGTGGCGCCTGGCCAATCGCGGTCATCCATTCGTATACCAGGTACATGCTGGGCGCGAGGAACATCATGGCGAAACGCTCGGCAAAAATGTCATAGGGATTGACAATATGATCGGTGCCGAACGAAGCCATGTTGGCAGCCGAATCATGGGACTCGGCCCGGCAGATGACCATCAGTTCGGGTGCCAGCAGCTTGCAGGAAATGGCAATGGTGAGATTGACATGGTCATTACTGGTCAGTGCCGTGACCCCGGTGCAGTAGCGGTTTTTCAGTCCAGCCGCCAGCAGTGTGGCCGAATCGGAGCTGCTCGCACACAGGCCGGGTACATGTACCGGCAGGTCCTCGAGGCGCAGTGCGTTGATCTTGCGTTCATCCTGGTCGATGACCACACAGCGGATGCCATGTTCCGACAGCTCCCGCACCAGCAGGTGACCCGCGTCACCCAGGCCGCATATCAGATAGAAGGGTTCCCTGATCCGCTTCACGGCTCGGGTGAAGGTCGTGTAATCCACGATTCGCCGAAAGGTCGCGTCGCCGAACAGTGAAAACAGTGCGCCGATGGCATACAGCCAGGAGATTACCGTCAGGTAGATGCACAAGGTGGTCCACAGCCGTTGTGCATCGGTGAACGCGTACGGTATTTCACCGAAGCCGATCGTCGAGCCCATGAAACTGACAAAATAAAATGCATGAAAAAACGACATGCGCCACGGATTGCCCTGATCGTCGACGCCCGGAATCAGGACCAGGCCGAGGATCGTCACCGCGTAGGCGAGGATGACCACGATGAGCGGCGCGCGCATGCGCCGCAGCAGCAGGTAGACAAGATTCTGCATGGTTGTGCGCCGGCGGGCCGACTAGCGCCGCAGTATGACCGTCTCGGTGACCAGGAGTATTACCGAGGTGACATTTGCCAGCAGGGCGCCCCCGGATAATGAGACAATACTGGCCAGGACCATGGGTGTCAGGCCGGTGTCGGTGGCGTGTTCGAAGATCGCCCAGATAATCACGGCGGCAATCAGTTGCAGGTCTGCCACCAGGCTGGTGGCCAGCAGCACCGCCCCGATATGCGCACGATCACCGAATTTCAGCACGGTTGCTATCAGGCTGACGACCAGTGCGGCATACAACTCATAGACGTTGTGGTGATCCGGATTATCCAGATCGCCGACAAAGAAACCGAAATTCAGCGTCAATGCCAGGACGATGAAGAATGCGAAATATACTTTCTCCAGGTTCATGCTTGGTCCCCTCCCGGTTTGCGACCCGTTGATCGGGTTGTTATTACTTCATTGCCGGCTACCGTAGCAAAGGGTCAGATCGATCACAAACAATAATTGCCCGGTCGCCGCAAGCCGGCACCTGCCGGGCGTAGCCGGATTACACATTGAAAAATACGGAAGGGCGTCCGACAATGAGTTATGACACCGAACTCAACCAGTGAAGCCATATTGGCACTTTTGCGGCAGCGCGTCGGCAAGATACATCTCCAGCAGCGCCTCGGTATTGAACATGACTACGAGGCCAGGATATTTGGCCAGGGGCGGAACCTGTTCCATATCGAAAACTGGTATTCCATCCATTCAGTCATTCGCAACAGCCTGCGGTTGATGTTGCTGCACGGGCGCGGGCGTCGCAATGCGCGCCGGCTGGCTGTGCGCCACAACCACATAAAGGTCAACGGCCTGCCTTCCGCGTTTAACGGCTATACGATATTGCATATTTCCGACCTGCACATCGACATGGCCCCCGATTTCCCCCACGTCCTGATCGAGGTCTTGCGCGAGGTGGAATATGACCTGTGTGTTCTGACCGGTGACTTCAGGGCGCAAACTCACGGATCCTATGACGCAACGCTGGCGGCGATGCAGCAGGTACGAACACACCTCATGGGCGATGTTTACGGGGTCCTGGGTAATCACGACAGCATCTGCATGGTGCCGGGGCTGGAGGCCATGGGCGTACGCATGTTGCTCAACGAGCAGGTAGCCCTGCAGCGTGGTGGCGATACGATTTACCTTGCTGGAATCGATGATCCACACTATTACCGCGCCGATAATCTGGAGAAGGCCGCCGATCCCATCCCCGCTGGTGCGGTCTCGATCCTGCTGGCGCACTCACCCGAGATTTACCGGCATGCCGCGCATGCCGATTTCAATGTCATGCTTTGTGGACATACGCACGCGGGTCAGATTTGTTTGCCGGGTGGAATTCCCCTGATGTGTAACGCGCGTTGTCCGCGGGCATATTGCCGCGGTGCATGGACCTATCAGGGGATGGCGGGTTATACCTCGGCTGGCTCGGGTGCATGCGTGGTGGATGTCAGGATCAACTGTCCGCCCGAGATAACCCTGCATCATCTTCAATCTGCCTGAGGAGGTTTGTACAGCGCGGACAAGATCAGGTTGAGAAGGGTGAAGAGTGCTGCCGCGGTTAATATTTCCGCTGTTGATCCACCTGTTATCGGTTGCATTATCCAGAGCGGCAGCAGTGATTCCGGTAACTGATCGAGCAGCGGTACCTCGCGGCTCGGGGCGATTCCCATCCGCCGCTTTACAAAACTGGAGCAGGCGTCACCCAGCATGGCCAGGCAGGCGAAACCGGCCCCCGCA
>JBATGJ010000023.1:0-2391 GCA_049665685.1 Gammaproteobacteria bacterium | reverse complement strand
CTGCTATGGCGAACGAGGTCGGTCAGGGACACGACGCCGACCAGTTCACCTTTTTCGTCCGTGACAGGCGCCCCTGAAATACTGTTATCAACCAGAAATCCTGCCAGCTTGTCCAGTGGCCAGTCCGCATCGACGGCCAGGACCTCGCTCTGCATAACATCCTTGACAGTTAATTTGCTGATTTTTTTCTTTGCGTTACCCATCATGTGCTCCCGTAAAATTGTGCATTGTCAGTCATCAGTGAATATCCGTTATACACATAAGAAAAGCCCCTGGACAAGGGGCTTTTCTGTTTATGGTGCCGGTCAAGCCTGGGCCTAGTTCGATGCGATCTCTTCCAGCTGCTTGGCCTTGATTATCTGGCCATCGAGGCCTGCATCCTTGCCGCTGCCACCGTAGGCCACGCTCATCAGTGTCGAATAGTACACCACCGGCATCTTGAAGTTGGTCTTGTACTTCTGGTTGATGTGGTCCTGGTAGACCTCGACATTCATCTGGCAAACCGGGCAGGGGGTGACGATCATGTCGGCACCGCCGTCATAGGCAGACTCGATGATGTCCTTGATCAGCGCCTGGCTCTTTTCCGGTTCGGAGAAGGCCAGCGCGCCGCCACAACAGGACACCTTCTTGTCGTAGTTTTCAACCGGTTCAGCACCCATGGTCTCGACCAGCTTGTCGAGGTATTTCGGGTTTTCATAGGACTCGCCATCGATACCGAACGGACGGTTGGTCTGGCAACCGACGTAGCCGGCAATCTTGATGCCGTCGAGCGGCTTTTTGACGTGCTTGCCCATTTCCTCGTAACCGAGGTCCTCGATCAGGACCTCGACCATGTGGCGGATTTTCTGGTTACCCTCGACCTTGAGCCCTGCAGTTGCCAGTGCCTCGTTGGTCTCGGCCATCAGCTTGCTGTCGTCATGCAGGCGTTCCTGGGTTTCCTTGGTGGCAAGCCAGCAGGCAGCGCAGGTTGCAACGATGTCCTGACCGGGATTGGCCTGTTCGCTGATCGCCATGTTACGGGCAGACAGTGCCAGCCGCGGCAGTTCGCCACCACCGGCATAGCCGATGGATGCAGAGCAGCAGTTCCAGTCCGGGATCTCGTTGAGTTCGATATCCAGCGTTTTGCACATGCTGTCCACGGAGACCATGTAGTTGGATGCGGAAGCGGCCTTCTGCGAGGAGCAACCGGGATAGAAAGAATAGGATTTTTTAGCCATAGTTAATTCCTCACTTGCCAGCCACGGGAATCCGCGCGGCCTCGAGTTCTTCTGCTTTTTTCAGGATTGCCTGCAGACCCTTGGCATCCTTGCACTTGTGGCCGCCGATCAGTTCCATGGGAGTGAGGCGCTTGGTCATTAACATGCCGAGGCCGATTTTCTGCATCTTCATCGAGGTCTTGATGCCCTCGCCAATGCCGTTCATGAAATACAGGGACAGGCCCAGCCGCAGCTCGTTAACGCGGCCGGTCTTGACCAGGTTGTTCCAGAACAGTTGCGAAAACTTGTGGGTCGGCTGGTTCTTCGGTGCAATGCCGAGGCGTTTCGCGTAATGCGCAAGGCCGTGCATGATGTGCGTGATCGGCAGCTCGCGCGGACAGCGCACGATGCAGTTGTAGCAGGAGGTGCACATCCACATGGAAGAAGACTGCAGCACTTCGTCACGCTTGCCGGCACGGATCATAGCGAACAGTTCCTGCGGCGGGTGGTCCCAGTGCGGACCCAGCGGGCAGGAACCGGAGCATACGCCACACTGCATGCACATCTTCACCCATTCGCCTTCCTCAACATTGTCCTCCACTTCACGGAGAAAGTTGTTGCGGTACTGCTCGACCATTTGTTGATTTGCATCAGTCATGATTTTCTCCTGAAACTAGAACTTGAAGGGGCTCATGCCGACCCGTTCAACGGTCTCGGCCATGTCGTTGATGAGTTGCGGTGCCCGTTCAATGTCGGTAATGGCAACCTCGTAGGTTGCAACGCGTTCTTCCTCGAGGCTCAGCGACTGCAGTGTGTCGTCGATCTTGCTCATGCGGATATGGGCAATCTCGGAACCCTTCACAAAGTGACACTGGTAATTCTCGCCCTTCTGGCAACCCATCAGGATGATGCCGTCGTAGCCGCTGTTGAGTGCGTCGGTAATCCAGATGGTGTTCACGGAACCGAGGCAGCGCACCGGGATGACGCGGGCAAATGCCGAATAGTGGTTGCCATTCTGCGCGGCCATGTCGAGCGCCGGGTAGGCATCGTTTTCGCAGGCCAGTACCAGGATGCGCGGCTTTTCTTCGAACTCGTCAGGAATCTCGATGTTCTTCAGCTGCTGGCCGACGGTCTCCACGGAGTAGTTCTCGAAGGAGATGACGCGCACCGGGCAGGCGCCCATGCAGGTGCCGCA
>JBATGJ010000022.1:0-2957 GCA_049665685.1 Gammaproteobacteria bacterium | reverse complement strand
CCTCTGATGGCCGGTCCCGCCAAGCCCCGCCCCGGTGTTGAACGGCTCACTACCAGGCCGTGACTTCCGTAATGATACTTTCGACCAGTGCCACCAGCTCCTGCACGGCCGCCCGTGACGGGTCGTCTGCCATCACGTAGGGCCGGCGATAGGTAGGTACAAAAAAAAGCCATCCCCCTCGCAGGGAATGGCAATACACAAGGTTAATGATCCGGCTCAGTCTGCCGGCACTACTTGGCTGCTGCCCGCTGGCCGAGATACCACTTGTGGTTTTCCGAGTTCAGCACCTCATCCAGCTTGTCCTGCAGATCACGGGCCGCCTTGGCCTTTGCCGGATCGGTGGAGTCGTAATTTTCCTCGATCAGATGCTCCAGCTCCGGCACCATCTTGGTGTAGAAGTGCTTGGCCAGGTCATAGGTACCATGCCAGTGCGTGTAGTCCGGGGCCATCATGGAGGCAGCCATGCGTGCACGGCGACCCTCGTGATGCCACAGCTCGAACCAGGTCCAGTCCAGCTTGTTGCTGAACTTGGCCGGTTTCAGCAGGGGCTTGGCCGCGGCCATGAGCGCCTTGCCGGGTTTGGCGAACTTCTCGTTATAGAGCTCGATCAGCGCATCATACTGAATGTAGAACTGCTCCGTATGATTCTCGCTGTGACAGGCGTTGCACACGTCCTTCATGCTGTCACGACGGGTTTCCCATTTACGGCTGGCGCTGGCGAGACCCATCTTGGCATCCATGACCTCGGGACGGACCGAGACCGGTGGACGATTCGTCCAGCTGATGCGGTCACCGACGTTATGGCTGGACGGCTGGTTCCTGGTGGCACCCATGTGGCAGGTGGCACAGGTCGGCGCCGCCGTGTAGTCCACGCCGACGATCCACTTGGCGCTGTCCATATTCAACTCGTCCTTGTAGGCCTTGTAGGCAATGCCATGCTTGGATTCCTCGTAGATCTCCTTTTGCGGGTGATCGGGTCCGAGGTGACACTTGCCGCAGTTATCCGGCTCGCGGGCCAGTGCCGTCGAGAAGGCATGACGGGAGTGACAGGCCGAACAGGTGCCCTCGGAGCCGTCCGGGTTGATTCGACCGATACCGGTATTCGGGTAAGTCGCCGGATCAAGCCGACCGTCTTTCAACACCTTGACCTTGGAACCGTGGCACTGCCAGCAACCGTTGACGGCCGCGGCAGAGTTACCGCCCGGAAATCCGGCCGTGACCATTGCACGGTTACCCTCGACCACTTCGGCCAGCAGGTTATCCAGCGAGTCAAGGATATGTCCGGCCTTGGCATGGCGTGAATTAGTCATCTCGTGGGCGGCCTTTTCATGGCAATTGCCACAGTCCTTGGGCGTAACCAGGATGGAGATCAGCTTCTTGACCTTTTTATCATCGTGGACGTAGGCATCGACATCGCCCTGGTCAGCCGCGTGACATTCATAACAACCGACATTGGCGCCATAGTGCTTGCTCTTGCCCCATTCCTGGACGATGCCGGGATTGAGCTTGGTATGGCACTTCACGCATTCCTGGGTCTCGTTGGAAATTTCACCGGGTGCCGATTTAACGGATGCAAAACCGGTATTCTGCATGGCAAACAGGACCAAACCCGCAACCCAGAACCACCACTGTTTAGTCATGATGAACCCCCCTTAATTGGTTCTTGTTAACCGCAGCCAGTAATCATTATTAATTGCTGATTTTCTGAACTCAGGCGCCACCCAGATTCAGCTTATATTAAGTTCTAACTGTAGATCATCGGGATAGAAACACAAGATGACAATTTTGTCAGCCATAATTGACTGACAAAATTGACAACCAGCATGGTCACTTACACTTCATTACTAACTTCTAATATTTCTACCAACGGGTCATCGTGAGCCAGGCCACTGGCGTCAAAGTAGCTGTCACAGCACCTGACAATCTAGACTGGACGAAACCTTGTGACAATCGTTTGCCAGGCGTGTGAAATTCACTGCTTAAAGCTTTGACTTAAGATCAGTTTGCTACTAGAGTTCGTTACTACAACCATGAAGAATCCGGCTGCAAAAACCGGGACTGACTGATGGTCATGCAGGCACCGACCTGCCTAATAAGCATAAACGAAGTTACGCGGGGGGACAGCAAGTCATACTTCTGTTTCCCGATGCCGAGACTGCACTACAGCTGTTACTAATCAATACAAACAAGAGGAGACGTTTCATGCCTTCAAGAAAAATATTATCCATACTCCTGGGGTCCGGCTTGCTGCTGGGTGCTGCCCATGTTGCGGCCGCACCGACCGGCCAAGCACTGGCCGACACCTGCGCCGGCTGTCATGGCACCGATGGCGCCAGCGCCGGTCCGGCCTCACCAAGCATTGCCGGCCTGTCCGAAACCTATTTTGTAGACTCTATGAAGGCCTTCAAGAGTGGTGATCGTCCCAGCACGATAATGGGGCGCATTGCCAAGGGCTACAGTGACGAGGAAATAGCAGCGATGGCCGCTGTGTTTGCCAAACAACCGATGGCAACAACCAAACAAAAGACCGATCCGGCCAAGGTAGCGGCCGGCAAGGCACTGCATGAAAAGAGTTGCGAAAAATGTCACAGCGAGAACGGCAGCGTGGCGGATGACGACGCCGGCATCCTTGCCAGCCAGTGGGCGCCCTACCTGAAGTATTCCCTGCAGGATACCAAGGCGGGTACCAGAAACATGCCCAAGAAAATGACCAAGAAGGTCAACGCGCTCAGCGATGCGGACATCGATGCACTGGTGCATTTCTATGCCAGTCAACAATAAGGGGAGACACAGAATCATGAACAAGATCAACCGCAGAAGTTTTATCAAGGCCGCGAGCACAGCAGCTGCTGTCAGCGCCATCGGTTTTCCCGTCATCGCCGCTGCCGGCGGCAAGAAGCAGGTGGTTATTGTCGGCGGCGGGACCGCGGGCGCGACCGCTGCCAAGTATATCCGCC
>JBATGJ010000021.1:0-2100 GCA_049665685.1 Gammaproteobacteria bacterium | reverse complement strand
CCCCTGCAGTAATTCTATATTACATTTCTGTCTTGAATTTTTCCGTGTTCTTCCGTGGCTTCCGTGGCTATTAATCATGTGACCCGGCCTGAATGGATCATTTCCCTGCCTGCCCCCGGTTTGCCTATTCCGATATACTGCATGCCCATGAGTGCCGTAGACAGCATGCTCCATTGCCACTGGATCGCACCGGTTGAACCGGCCGGGACGGTTTACACATTTCACACTGTGGTCGTGCAGGAAGGCAGGATCCTGGACATCCTGCCGAGCGAGGCGGCACGTGAGCGCTACACGGCGAATATCGAGCACGATCTCGACCGGCACCTGCTGATCCCGGGTCTGGTCAATGCGCATACCCACGCGGCCATGTCCTTGTTGCGTGGTTTGGCCGACGATCTCCCGCTGCAGGAGTGGCTCAACGAGCATATCTGGCCAGCCGAGTCACAATGGGTCAACGAGGAATTCGTCCATGACGGTTCGCAGCTCGCCATGGCCGAGATGCTGCGTTCGGGAACCACCTGTTTCAATGACATGTATTACTTCCCGGATGTCACGGCACGCGCAGCGGCCAGCTGCGGGATGCGCGCCTGCGTGGGCCTGATCGTGCTCGACTTTCCCACTGTATGGGCCGCAGACGCGCAGGAATACATCTCCAGGGGTATCGACGTGCATGACCGTTACCGTGCCGACCCGCTGATCAGCACACTGTTTGCGCCGCATGCCCCCTACACGGTATCCGATGAACCGTTACAGCAAATCCGCACACTCGCGAATGAGCTCGATATCGGCATCCACATGCATGTTCATGAAACCGCTGATGAAGTGGACAAGGCGGTGGAAACAACCGGCGCACGACCGCTGGCACGTCTGCAGGCGCTGGACATGATCGCGCCGGACATGCTGGCGGTGCACATGACGCAGCTCACGGCGCAGGAAATCGATGACTATGCCGCAGCCGGCGGCCATGTCGTGCACTGCCCCGAGTCGAATATGAAGCTGGCCAGTGGATTCTGCCCGGTCACTGCCCTGGCAGCGGCCGGTGTCAACGTGGCACTGGGTACCGATAGCGCTGCCAGCAACAACGATCTCGACATGCTGGGCGAGATGCGCACTGCCGCCCTGCTTGGCAAGGCCGTCAGCGCCGACGCCAGCGCGCTGCCGGCCCATGAGGTACTGCAAATGGCCACCCTGAACGGGGCCCGTGCGCTTGGCCTGGCTGACGAGACCGGCTCGCTGGTGAGGGGCAAATGGGCCGACATGACGGCCGTTCGCCTCGACACTCCCGAGACACAGCCGTTGTATGAGCCGGTCTCGCAACTTGTCTATGCCGGCGGTCGCGAGCAGGTCACGGATGTCTGGGTAGCCGGCCAGCATCTGTTGAAGGACCGGCGCCTGACCACGCTGGACGGCGAGGGTATTCTCGACCGCAGCCGTGTGTGGCAAAGTAATATCGGAACCGGGTGATGAGTGAAATCCAGCACAATGTCGATCCTGACGAGATCGAGAAGTTCGAGCGACTGGCCAGCCGCTGGTGGGATGCCAACAGCGAGTTCAAACCACTGCACGATATCAACCCGCTGCGGCTTGACTATATCAACCGACTTGTCCCGCTGGAGGGCCGGCGCGTGATCGATGTCGGTTGTGGTGGTGGACTGCTCACCGAGGGCATGGCGGAGCGCGGCGCCATGGTGACAGGCATCGACATGGGCAAGGCGCCGCTCAGTGTCGCACGGCTGCACCAGTATGAATCGGGACTGGAGATCGACTACCGGCAGACCACCGCCGAGCAGCTGGCACATGAAGAGCCGGGCACCTACGACGTGGTCACCTGCCTGGAGATGCTGGAACATGTTCCGGACCCCGCGGCCACGATTGCCGCCTGCGGGCAACTGATCAGTGACGATGGCCACGTGTTCCTGTCCACCATCAACCGCAACCCGAAGGCCTGGCTGTTTGCCGTGGTCGGTGGCGAATATCTCCTGCAACTGCTGCCGAAAGGCACCCATGACTACAGCAAGTTCATCCGTCCTTCCGAGATGGAGGAATGGGCGCGTGCCGCCGGCCTGCAGCTGGTCGACCTCACGGGTATGAGCTATAACC
>JBATGJ010000020.1:0-2437 GCA_049665685.1 Gammaproteobacteria bacterium | reverse complement strand
GGGGAAGCCTCCTTTGTGATCGGCGGTGAGACCCTGACCACCCGGGCCTTCCGCCAGGAAGGGGGGCAGTTCAGCATTCCCGGACCGACCATGTACATGTCGCCGGGACAGACCTATGTATTGACCTTCAAGAACTCCCTTCCTTTTGAGGAACCGAGTCCGGAACACAACACCCTGAAAGACCCGAATATCTCTAATATTCATACCCATGGCCTGCATGTTTCCGGTGAGACACCCGGCGATGATGTGACGCGCCTGATCCAGGGCGGCTTCTGTGGCGATTATGTCTATGAATTAGGTCCTGATCACATGGGCGGCACCAACTGGTATCACCCCCATCACCACGGCTCGACCTGGCTGCAGGTGGCAGGCGGCGCCCTGGGAATGCTCATTGTTGACGACTCCGGGGATGGCATCCCGCAGGGTGTGGCGGCGATGAACGAGCGTCTGCTTGCAGTCGGGTTCATTGAGCCGGGTGTGGTTGCCGGGAATGGCGGTGATACGCTGATCTCGGGTACCTTCTCATCAGGCTGGACCGTCAACGGCAATGTTCAGGGAAATCTCTGCACGCCGGTCAATGAATGGCAGCACTGGCGCGTGCTGCTTGCCGACCCGGATGCCAAGATGAAGGACGTGGAAATCGGTCCCGAGTGTGAGGCCGTGCTCATGGCCCGCGATGGTGTCTGGAGAACAACGGCGCCGATGCCCCTCGTGAACAACACCATTAGCCTCACCGGTGCCTCCCGTGCGGACCTGGCGGTGCGCTGCAGTGCCGACTCGACCATCACCGTCGGTAACACGGTCGTCGCCAATATTTTTGCCGACCCCAACCTGCCCAGTGATCAAACCGTCGGACCCTATGCAAATGGCGCCACCGGCGGTATGTGGCAGGCGATGCGGCCGAGTTACCTGCGCGATCTCCGCGGAGAGTCTGTGGATTATACGGACTCCATCAGCGTGGGCGCGCGCAGTCTCTACAATCAGTCCTATGATGAAAACGTCCCCATCTTCGATCTGTTGCCAGGCATACAGGAGTGGGCGATCGGGGCGAACAACCATCCCTTCCACCTCCACGTCTATCATCAGCAGGTGCAAGGCGCCTGCAGCGGCGGCGATTTCGAGGATGGTGAGTACTACGACACGATCTCGGGGAGCTGTGATATACGTTTTGACACCGATCCCACGACCACGACCTCCTACGACGGCCGGACCATCATGCACTGTCACATCCTGCAGCATGAGGACAACGGGGCCATGGGATGGGCAGCTGCAGACTTTGGCGGTATCCCGGCGCCAACCCTGCCCCCGGGCAAGCAGGTCCTCTACGCATGCGGTGGTGGCTGCACCCCGGTTCCGGAAGGGCCCTTCGGCGACGCGACCTGCGGCGACACCATCGACAATGACTGTGACGGCTTGATCGATGCCGACGACCCGGACTGCCAGGATACAGGCGGATCCTGCTCCACCATCATGGACAGGAACACCTGCAGAAATACACCTGATTGTGAATGGCTGGGCGGCAAGAACAACGGCATGTGCGTTGACGCGGCTGTCTGCACAATCACGGCACCGAACGAGATCGGGCTGTGCGGCGATGGCATCGATAACGACTGTGACGGTGTGACAGACTGCGCGGATACGGCTGACTGTGGCAGTGATCCCGTTTGCCAGACACCCGACTGTTCAGTGTATGGAACACGGCAGGAATGCAACAACGAGCCGACAGATACCTGTAAGTGGAATAACAAAAACGCTATGTGTCTATCGAAATAGCAGTAACACATATATCTGAGATGGCAGGAGGGGGCAGACAGCCCCCTTCTGCTCTGTGGCGATGACCGGCGCCATGGCCATCGTTGCTCCAGACCGCGTTGACATCCAGCGGAGCGATACCCAACCAGTTCACGGCTCGGCGTCCACCAACACCTGACACTACTGGCAGGCTCGGCTGGTTTTTTGTCATGAAGTCCCCTTCCGTTGAGACGTACGCGCACTTCGTGTCGTGTGATAATGATCATGCATTCAGATAGCCAGGACGGTACAGGTGGCTGCATAGACAGCGACGGTGACGTCAAGGTCGACTATACGAACAAGGACGATTGCCGTATCGATTCTGCCTGCATCGCATAACATGACAGAAAGCAATTTTCAGCAGGAGGCTGTCTCATTAAGCTGGCTTTTTAATGCAGTTGGGATTGTCCGGGTAAGACGCCAGCACTTCAAAACAGGTGCATATGTGATTGCTGGATGTGGACGGCAGGTGTCTAGTAGATCGGGGGCGATTCAATGTATACCCCTGCCTGCCCTACTCAAGAACCAGCATCCGTATTTGATCATCGACTACCTGTATCTACCCGGTCACGGTCAGTGCCATGAGCCCGGCGGCGCGTGTGATTTCAGTAGAAACATTGCTCCTATCATGCCCAACTGAATTACC
>JBATGJ010000019.1:0-2884 GCA_049665685.1 Gammaproteobacteria bacterium | reverse complement strand
GTATACCCTGTCGTTCCAGTACTTCGGCAGCGCAAATGCCTTCCCAGGTGGAAGCCACCTTTATAAGTATTCGCGCCGGATCGACACCCGCGGCCTGATACAATTCGATCAGTTCATTGGCGTGATGGATCGTGCCGTCGCTGTCAAATGAGAGGCGTGCATCCACCTCAGTGGAAACTCTGCCTGGTACGATATTCAGAATTTCGACACCGAAGTTCACTGCCAATTGATTCAATGCATGTCGTGTTTGTGCAGCAACATCACTTGATTTCAATTTACCGTAGCGCACGGCATCGCTCACCAGTTCATGATATTGCGATTGTTGGGCTGCCTTGAACAACAATGATGGATTGGTGGTCGCATCAGTGGGCTGATATTCGCGAATGGATTGGATGTCGCCGGTATCGGCAACGATAGTCGACATTTCACGCAGTTTTTCCAGTTTATTCATAATCGGTCTTCAAGAGGAAAAGGTGTCAGAGCACATTTTTTACAAAATATAAGCAGTAAATGTGCTCTGACACCCTTTAATTGTTAATTTTCTGATGCACGGGCAACCGGATGTTCGAAGACATGTTCGCTCGCCAGCCATTCAGAAATCGCATCGGCCGCCAACCTGTGTCCAAGTGGATTCCAGTGTCCGTCCACCGTATAAATCACATTCAGCCCGTCGTGACTTGCCTCGCGCAGCATCGGCGTGAGATCGAGAAACGGCAATTGCATCTCGTCTACCCAATGGACAAGGCGATTTTGCAATTCTGATGTTCCCGTCAACCACTGGCGTCGCACTTCCATCCCCGCTTTAACCTGCGGATTGATTTCATTATGACTGTCCGGGACATACTGGTACATGGTAGGTATATACAGAACAGCAACCCGCAGGCCGTCACTCCTGGCCTGATAAACAGTTTCTGTCAGCAGGGTTTTTACACTATTCCACTTACTGTCAGCTATTTTCGTATCAATATCGAGAGAGTCTACCCAGTAAGTCGGGTTGGTGACTGCGTTACCGAGGATTGAACTGTCGAATACCCCCTGGTTGACATCGGCGACCAGCCCGGAAGGAACTGACGCTTTCATGTCATTAATATGAGCCTGCGATATTCCCCGGTCCCGCGCCTCATCCTGAAGATCCTTCCGGAAGTCAACCGGTGCGCGCACTGCGGAGAAAGCTGTGCTTTCGGTGGCCATGAAGAGCAGTGTAAGCAAACGAGGAAAATACTGTTCCAGTAACGATTTATTATCCACCCAGTCCTCATCCAGGGACATCTTGTCATAGAGCCATTCCTTTTTCAGGTGCGCGAAGGTATTTGTCACATCATTGGCAAATACGGCTATCAACAGTGCATCAGGATGGTATTTTCGGCCAACATGAAAATACATGCGGCCATACTCGAGTGGCCCGGCCCCGGCCAACCCGCCATTGATAAACAGCACTGGCGCACCTGACAGCGGAAAATCCCGTTCGAGCAGATCCGTAAATCGTTCACCGTCGTTCATCCCGACGCCTTCCGTAAACGAATCTCCCACCACAAAGACACGATACTGACCAGTCATATTTGCAAGCGGCAAGGTTCTGTAGCGCAGGCCCTCGTCATTGGTGTTAAATACATACTCAAACTCACCGCTCCTTCTTAGTTCAGAATAGTCGTGGGGATGAGCAACCCTGAGCGGGACCTTGACCGGAAAACCCAGCAATGCCAGCCCGTACTCGGCAATACCCAGGGTGGCAGCCGACACCGCCAGCACCAGCAGGGAATTTACAAACCAGGTACGAATTTTAGAATTAAAACGCACGAATCAGAAAAGCAGGGCAGACTATGTCTGCGTGGTAATCCGGGCTTTCAACGGAGCAAAGTACCTGAACATGGCAGGCTTCACCGTTTAAATCACTCATTGCACAGATCCCCGCCACATCCATATATACAGGGGTCAGTATACGTTTATTTCCAGGGGACATTGGATATATTATTAAACCGTAACTGACCTGTCGGCGGCCGTTAATCACCTCGTTGAGGCGCGCATAAGTCCAGCCGGGATGTGTGGCAAAACCTTCTGGGTCAAACCAGGTGGTTCCGGACTCTGGCCATTTCACCCCAGGCGACTACAGGATATTTCGATTAAACTATATCCTGTCTCGATTACACCCGGTTTGCAGTACTCGATATATTCAGTAAAGGTCAGGACTTCCGGATGCGGGTGAACTGTGGCAAAACCGCCGCCAGCCAGATACGCAAGCGGAAATCCTGTTATACGTGCCAACGTAGCAGGTAATCCTTATGTCGAAGGTCTTTCCCCATGTCAAAAGCGCTTAGGAAAGTATTCGAAATTGTTTCCTATGGCATCCTGGGAGCCGCAATCATGCTCCTCGTTGCGTTTATTCTGTATGTCAACAACAAGCCTGATCTGGAACTATGGCACACCGTGGTTCTGCAAAACGAGTTCATTGCGCAAGCCAACGTGCGCACCCTCGATGAGTACCGGCAGACCGAAGACCGTTTATTCGCCGAACTCAAGCAGAAGATCGTCGACCGGCTCCCGCCGGACCGGCAATCGATTATCAACCGCTTCACCCCCGGCAGCCTGTCCGACCCCGGCCGCTGGCCCGATAACTGGAATCGCACCTATGAGTACACGTCCAGCGACCCGGTCGCCGGCATTCTTCTGTTGCACGGCCTGTCTGATTCACCCTATAGCCTGCGCCACCTTGCTGCCCACCTGCACCGGAAAGGGGCCTCGGTCGTCGGTCTGCGTATTCCCGGTCATGGCACAACACCCTCCGCCCTGACCGATGTTCGCTGGCAGGATATGGCCGCCGCGGTGCGTATTGCCATGCAGCATCTGAAAGATAATTCAGGCAACAAGCCGCTGTATATTGTCGGCT
>JBATGJ010000018.1:0-2086 GCA_049665685.1 Gammaproteobacteria bacterium | reverse complement strand
GAGTTGCTGCATCTGAGACCTTCCCACGAAAACCGGGAATGTCGCTTTGTGGCCGGTTCCAGTCTTCGCCAGCCATGGTAACTATCAAAGAGGGGCATGCCAGGAACGGCAAGTACTCGACCGTACCCGGACGTTAAGTCACGAGTTATATAATCAATGGCTTAAGGACTTGGAACGACCCATCCGAGACCTTCAAGCTGATTGTCTGAACGTCTTATAAGCAGCGGATAGTCGCCATTCGTGAGCCTCTCAAAACCCCCAAATCAATGGCACCAATCCGACAGTCACCAAGCCCACTAATAGGGTCAGGGGAAAACCGATACGCACGAAGTCCGCGAACCGGTAACCCCCGGCGTTGTATACCATCAGGTTGGTTTGGTAGCCGATGGGTGTGGCGAAACTGGCCGATGCAGCCACCATGATGGTAATTGCGAACGGCATTACATCCACATTCATGTGATTTGCCGCCGACAGGGCGATGGGGAAGGCCAGCACCGCCGCTACATTGTTGGTGGCGATGGCAGTTAGCAGCGCTGTGGCAGCGAACAACAGCGCCAATGTGGCCCAAGGACTGCCACCCGCCAAGCCAATGATACTATCTGCCAGTATCCCTGCTGCGCCGCTCTTTTGCAACGCTGCGCCGACGCCAAACGAGGTAGCAATAACCACAAGCACCTGCCAATCCGGAGCCTGTCGTGCCACCTGTCCACTGGTACAGCCCGATACGATCATTAGACCAGCGGCCACCAGTGCTGCTTCCAACATGCTTAACAAACCACTCGCCGCCAGTGCCACCATGCCAATGATGATGGCTAGCGCCATCGGGGCGCCTTTGTGATTAGGTGGATGAAACCCTCCGACTTCGCTCACCAGCAAAAAGTCACGCGATCTGCCTTGCTGACCGTTAAAATTGGGCCGCGCCTCAAGCAGCAGTGTATCCCCCGCACGCAATACCATATCACCGACCTTGCCGTGCAGACGTTCGCCGTTGCGTGCCAGGGCAATAATGACAGCATGATAACGGGTGCGAAAGCGGCCCTCGCGCACGCTCTTGCCTACCAGCGGGCAGGTGTCCGACACGACTGCCTCAAAAAAGCTACGGTCCTTGCGAGCCCCTTCCAGTTTGAATACCTGGTTCGTAGCGGGCACCAAGCCACGAATGCTATGCAGGTCAACAACTGATTCGATAGCGCCCACGAAAATAAGTCTGTCATTGGCCGCCAGTCGTTCTTGTGGTTCCACGGCTGGCAGGATAGCGTCATCACGTTCAATCTCGGCCAGGTACAGACCGGGCAGGCAGCGCAGTCCCGCAGCCTCGATGCTGCAGCCTTCCAGCGGGCTGCCTTCTTCCACCATCATTTCCGTCGTATATTCACGCATACCCTCGCCGTATACCAGGGGCTCCTCGCGGTCAGGTAATAATCGCCTGCTGAACATGAGCACAAACAGGAATACACACACTGCGATGGGCAGACCGATCCACAATAGATCGAACATACTCAGCCCGGGCAAACCGACTTGATCCACCAGCAGGCCGTTGACCACCAGATTGGTGCTGGTGCCGATCAGCGTACAGGTGCCGCCCGCTATACTGGCGTAACTCAGGGGAATCAGTAGCCTGGACAGACTCAGGTTGTTTCGCCGGGCCCATACTTTGACCGGAGGCACGAATATGGCCACTACTGGTGTGTTGTTGAGAAAGGCGCTCAGGATAGCGGCTGGTGTCATCAGCCGTGCCTGTGCCTGGTGTATGCTGCGTGGCCGGCCCAGGATATTCTGCACGATCCAACTGACGGCTCCGGTTTCAGTCAGTCCACTGACCACGACATAGAGCACTGCCACGGTCAGCATTCCCTGATTGGAGAATCCGGCCAGTGCCTCTCCTGGCAGCAGCACGCCGGTTACCAGCAACAGGGTCAATCCGGCTGACATAATGATGTCGGGCGAGATCCGGGTGAATGCCATCATGGCGAAACATCCCATTACCGCGGCCAATGTCAGCCAAGCTTCCCAACCCATGTGTTCTATCCTGCTAGTGTAATGTCCGTATGATCCAAGTTCGCATCCAGCATACCAACCACTCATT
>JBATGJ010000017.1:0-14854 GCA_049665685.1 Gammaproteobacteria bacterium | reverse complement strand
GGCCACGGACAGCAGCGTGTTGACGTCCGGCGGCAGGTAGATCCGCGTCACCTTCGGGCTCTTGTTGACCACCACATTGAGGAAGCCGGGATCCTGGTGTGTAAAACCGTTATGGTCCTGGCGCCATACGGTGGAAGTGATCAGCAGATTCAGTGAAGAGACCGGCGCCCGCCAGGGAATTTCCTCGCTGATTGCCAGCCACTTGGCATGCTGGTTGTACATGGAATCGATGACGTGTGCGAAGGCCTCGTAGGTGGCGAAGAAGCCGTGCCGCCCGGTAAGCAAGTAGCCCTCCAGCCAGCCCTCCAGGGTATGCTCGGAAAGCATTTCCATCACCCGGCCGTCGGGCGACAGCTCGCCGCCGTCCTCGTCTTCCGGCAGGTAATCGGCCAGCCACAGTTTCTTGCTCACTTCGTAGATCGCGTGCAACTTGTTGGAGCTGTTCTCGTCCGGGCCGAAGACACGGAAGGTGTTCATATTCTTGCGCATGATGTCGCGCAGGAACTCGCCCAGCGGCGGCGTATTTGCCACCTTCCTGCGGGCCGGTTCCGGCACTTCCACGCGGTACTCGCGGAAGTCCGGCATACGCAGGGCCTTGCGCAACAGGCCACCATTGGCGTGCGGATTGGCGCTCATGCGTCGCTCGCCGGTGGGCGCCAGCGCCCTCAGTTCCGGTTGCAGCTTGCCCTGGTCGTCGAACAGTAGCTCAGGTTTGTAACCCTTCAACCAGTCTTCCAGCATCTGCAGGTGCGCCGGATTGTCATGCATACCCGACAGCGGTACCTGGTGGGCACGCCAGAAACCTTCGACCTTCCTGCCGTCGACCTCCTTCGGCCCGGTCCAGCCCTTGGGTGTGCGCAAGACGATCATCGGCCAGCGGGCACGTGTCGCCGTGCCACTGTCACGCGCCTGTCCCTGGATGGAACGAATCTCCGCCAGGCAGCGGTCCATGGTCGCGGCCATGGTCTGGTGCAGGCGCAGCGGGTCATCACCTTCGACGAAACAGGGATTCCAGCCATACCCCCGGAACAGATCTTCCAGTTCCTGGTGCGGGATCCGCGCCAGGATGGTCGGATTGTTGATCTTGTAGCCGTTCAAATGCAGGATCGGCAGTACCGCGCCGTCACGGATCGGGTTCAGAAATTTGCTGGAGTGCCAGGAGGTAGCGAGGGGGCCGGTTTCCGCCTCGCCGTCACCGACCGCTACCGCCACCAGCAGGTCCGGATTGTCGAAAGCCGCACCAAACGCGTGCGATATGCTGTAACCCAGTTCACCGCCCTCGTGGATCGAGCCCGGGGTCTCCGGTGTACAGTGGCTGCCGATGCCGCCGGGGAAGGAGAACTGCCGGAAGAACTTCTGCATGCCTTCCAGGTCCTCGCTTTTGTCCGGGTAGATCTCCGAATAGGTACCTTCCAGGTACACCGGCGCCAGAACCCCGGGCGCGCCGTGGCCCGGGCCAGCCAGGAAAATGGCGTCCAGATCCTCCTCGACGATCAGGCGGTTCAGGTGGGTATACATGAAGGACAGGCCCGGGCTCGCCCCCCAGTGGCCCAACAGGCGATTCTTGATATGTTCAGGCTTCAGCGGCTCACGGAGCAGGGGGTTTTCCTGCAGGTAGATCATGCCTGCCGCCAGGTAGTTGCAGGCCCGCCAGTAGGCATCGGTTTTCGCGAGCCCTTCAGGAGACAGGGGTTTTTCAGTGATTTCCAGTTTGGATGAGGCAACAGCCATGACTAAGATCTCCTGGCATTAAGAGCCATATGGTCAATAACAGGTGAGTATAAAAGGTGTCAGAGCACATTTACTGCTTATATTAGAAACAAATGTGCTCTGACACCCTTAACTACAGGGTCTTCAGGAACACAATCAGGGCGTTTTTCTCGTTCTGCGTCATGCCGACATAGGCCTGTTGTGCGTTGTCGGCCTCGCCGCCATGCCACAGGATCGCCTCATTCAGATCACGGGCCCGGCCATCGTGCAGGTAGGCCTCGCCCCCGCTCACCCCCGCGGTCAGGCCGATATTCCATAGCGGTGCGGTGCGCCATTCGGCGCCCGAGGCGTTGCCTTCAATCAGGGTTGCCGCCAGGCCCGGGCCCATATCGTGCAGCAGCAGATCGGTATAGGGATGGATGATTTGATCGCGCAGTTCCGCGTGCGGGTGATAAGGCGATGTCTGGAAGGTATCGGTATGACATCCGGTACAGCCGGCGCTGTTAAACAGCACCTCACCCTGGAGGGCGACCGGATCGTTCAGGTTGCGGCGGGCGCTAACGCCCAGCAGGGAAATATAAGCACTCAGATTGTCGAGGTGCCGGTCGGTTAACTCGGCACCCACGGGACCACAATTGGACTGCTGCGCGCCGCAGTCCGGGGAAGGCAGGATCGAGGTCATGACACCCACATCGGTATTGAGCGCCGACGCCACCTGGTGTTTCACACTGGCCTGGGCCGCTTTCCAGCCGAAGCGCCCGATACGGGTCTGGCCCGTTTCAGGATCGGTGACCAGGCGCATGCGCCCGGAAATACCGTCGCCATCGCTGTCACCGGGGTCCGCCCGGGCCTCGATATCCGCCTCGGAAATGGCCTCCAGCAAGCCCATCCCGACCAGCTGGGGGGCAATACGCGCGGAGAAGTTAGCCGGTGTGGCGCCACTGAAACTGAAGTTGGGCGAGCGCAGGCCATTGCTTGTATTCCAGCTGGCGATACTCACGCTGCCTTCCGATTGGCCAAGCGTGGATTGCGGCTGCAGCACTGCGCCAGTGAACGGATCCGGATGGCCGCTGGCGTCACCTGTCTTGACAACGTACGTCTGCAAGGGCTGCCCCGCCGCCGGGGGCAGTGCCCGGCCATTTTTCGCATGACAGGCGACACAGGAGCGGTTGACATAGTTGGTCCCGAGCAGATTAGCCAGGGCGGTAAAGTCGGGATTCGTGACCGCTTCGTTATGGGAGCCGTCGCCGAAGTCGGTGTGGTGGACCCGGCGTCCCAGCACGAATACCTGGCCGTTGATATGCGACAGGTTGGTCGCCATCTGCATGAAGTGCTTGTCAGGCTCATCCGAGTATTGATAGGGCAGGGTCGTGTTGCCGCCCAGCCAGCCTTCCACAGGCATGGGGAAGGAATCCTGCAATGCACCCTGCGCCTCCCAGGGCACTATACCCTGGCCCACGATATACAGAATGGCAGTACCGTAGTAATTGTTACGGCCGTTGGGTACTCCTTGCAGAAACTGGCTGAGCTCAAATTCAAGTCGGTCCCCCACCTGGAGTTGAGCACCCGTTTTGGGATTGAAGTTCACACTGCGGGTGTAGTGCCTGGCATCTTGACCGGGAACATCCAGGCCAGGGACGCTCGCCATGACACCATTGTTGTGGTACTCCGCCACGGTGTTTATACCCCGGTAGAAAAAGCGCAATTCAGCCTCGGCAGGACTGAGTTTCCACTGCGTGGTGACGTTGAACGTAATGGTGTTGCCGCCCTTGCCGATGGTATCGACAATCTCGACGGCCGCCGTGCGATGCTCCCAGTAATAGGACAAATAGTGATCATAGATATGGAACTGGTCTTCACGTGCATGGCGGTCGCGCGCACGATCAGAGAAGCGGGTAATCAATGCGGTCGGGGTATCTACCTGAAGGGCTGGTTCCAGCACTGTCAGGTTGTCAAACAGGACTTCAATGCCATTATAGTAATCGGCCAGCCACCACACGCCACCCAGGCCCTGCCCGTTAGTATCGCCGGGACTGGTGTCGCCGGCATAGAAATACAAGGGTCTGCCGTCGTAGGTCGCCTGAACCGAACCATCGGCGCGGATGATCGTTCCGAGGTCAGGCGTGCCGGATGCGCCGCCATCCACAACCAGTAAAGGTTGCCAACTGCCTGCACAAGGATTATTACAATTGCTGCCCGGTGACCCTATGTCTGAGTCAAAAACATAAAGGGAATAACCGGGTTTGCCGGTGCCGGCACCACCGATCAGGATATTGTTTACCGTCGCCACTTCAATGTAACGGTAAGTCCCCAGTCCAAGCACCCGCTGTTGAAGCAGCAGCAAATCCTGAATGTTGATAATGCCATCCGGCGCACCTGCCGGGTAGAGGTCACCGTGTGAGTATTCCAGTGCGGTTGGGTTGATCAGGCCCAGTGCAATGCGGGAGGCGATCAGATAATCAGCGCCGTTGATCAGGCCATCCGGCGTGCCGAGCGGCGCGAGGTCCCCGTCGGCATAAACAGGATAGCTCGCATGCGCAACGCCCGCCATGCAGAGGGCCCACAACAACACCGCATGCGTAACGCATTTATTCACGCTTTGCGCTTCCTGTAAGGGTTGATGCTTTACAACTCCCTGGAGGATATGACTCGCACTTTGAAATCAGAAAACCACAATGTTTACTCTGAAATCGATGCCGGAATCTGCCAGCCCAGGGTCATACCGGTAATGACCGGGAAGCAGGGCGGTGACTTATTCAACGACAGGGTCAGGGCACTTGCGAAGTGCGTACCGGCGTGAGCAATAGCCTCCGTGTTTGAAGATGAATTCCAATAAAATGAGTAAGGTATATAGCTGGAACCGCTATTTCATGCTATATAGCAGATAGTGAATATAGCACACAAATAAAGAAGCGTTTGCAGCTTTTTTAATCTGGTCCTGGTTTGGCAATACAAGCGTGAAGCACACCGCAAGACTGTGCACTGTGCACACAACAATGACTGGAATAACAAGGGTTGGAATTTTTACGACGTGTGTGGTGAAGGGCGCCGATTTCCCTCAAGACAGCCTGGTCCTTCAATGTGCAAACCGCCTGCGGCGCACCGTACACCCCGGTGGCATATCGCTGAGGCAAAAGACCGAGTGTGTGCCTAACGTGCGCAGTCATCTTGCGGGTAGTTTCAACGTGCAGTTATTTTACGTGTACGGACAGACATACCCTGTGTTTTGATCGATAACCTTTGGCTGGACAGTTCCTTCAGGGAGTAGTGTGAACATCCGTCATTGAACGAGCCTAATGAGTGAATAGATGCGTTTTGCATGCGGTGTTGTGCTGGGCCCTCTGTATGGCCGGCGTTGCGCATGCAACTTACCCAGTCTATGCCGACGGGGACCTCGCGCCGCTCGGTGCGCCGGATGGCCTGATCAACACCGCCGATTATCTGATCGCCTCCCGCATTGCACTGGACCTGATCAGCCCCACCGATCTGGAACGATCGCACGGTGACCTCTACCCGGTTGGTGCGCCGGACGGTGTCATCAACCTGCAGGATCTGTTGCTGCTGCAACAGCGGCTGTTTGCTCCCTCGGCCAATCAATACGTCGAGAATCTCGATCTGTTTGTGGATGGACCGGCCGTGCTCAGCGCGACCGTCAACGGCACCACGGCGACCACGACTGCGACCGTCGGCGGCTATATCGGTCCGGGCGCCACGGTGATCAACAACCCGAATTACACGGATCCCGCCGACTCGAGTAATACCGTCTGGTACTTTTCCAGCAGCGGGGGCGTTGCCAACGTTTTTCTGGGCACGGCCGATCTTGGCTCGCACGGCCTGCTGGATTCGGGCTTTGACCTGTCCGGTGCAGGCCTTGGTCAGCTGGTGTTTGATATCCAGGTCAACAGCCTCTCGGCGGGCGCCACCCTGACCGTCAAGATCGACAGTGGCTATCCGAACCTGGGCCAGGTCGCCCTGGCACCGTCGCAATACACCATCGGCAGCTGGCGACGGGTGGCCATTAATTTTGCCGATTTGCTGGCCAATCCGGGTCCGGGTGCGGGTCTCGACCTGGGTAATGTCGTCAATGCCTTTGTGCTTGAAGTGACCAACGGTAGCGCCGATTTTTACCTGGATAATATCTTTATCAGTCACGCCTGCCCGGTCGTCAATGGCTGCCAGGCAACGGTCAGGACCAAAGGCCCCCCGACCGGCGGTTATCAGTCCCCGTTATCCTATCCCGGCTATACATTGGTCTGGAACGATGAATTTTCCGGCACCGCGCTCAATCTGGCAAACTGGTCTTATGAAACCGGTACAGGCAACGGCGGCTGGGGCAACCAGGAGCTGCAGTACTACCGCTCACAAAATACCAGTGTTGCCAATGGCCTGCTGACCATCGAGGCGCGGCAGGAAAACTTCGGCGGGCGCAACTATACCTCCTCGCGCCTGAAAACACAGGGCAAGCAAACATTTCGCTATGGCAAGATCGATATTCGCGCTGCACTGCCAAGAGGGCAGGGGCTGTGGCCTGCCCTGTGGATGCTTGGCAAGAACTTCCCGACGGTTGGCTGGCCCGCCAGCGGCGAGATTGACATCATGGAGATGATCGGTGGCAGTGGTAATGAAGGCACCATCTATGGAACCGCTCATTGGGATAATGCCGGTAGCAACGCAGCCTACGGAGGCAATACCTCATTGGCCAGTGGGACCTTTGCCGATGAATTCCACGTGTTCAGTATCGAGTGGGACAGCACGTCCATCCGGTGGCTGCTGGACGGTGTGCAATACCATGTGCTCAGTATTACCGACCCCTCGTTAAGTGAATTTCAGCAGGAGTTTTTCTTTATCTTCAATGTCGCTGTGGGCGGCACCTGGCCCGGCAGTCCCGACGGCAGCACCTACTTTCCCCAGCGTATGCTGGTTGACTATGTTCGTGTATTTCAAAAGCTGTAGACCAGCCAGATCAGTGACCGGTTGATCTTCGCCGGCGATTGTGGCGGGCCGGCAAAGTGAAAGGTGAAACGTGAAAAGTGAAACGTGAAATGTGGAAAGTGGAAAGTGAAATGTAAATCAGGATGAGGTCATGATGAACTTCAAACAAATGCTGATATCGCTCATAGCCGCGCTGCCGCTGGCCGCATGCGCTTCTCCGCCGGAAGATACCGCTGGAATGCCGCATGATAATTTCACTGTCGTCAAGCGGGCCTTCAACCCGACACTCGAGGGCAGGTGGATCGGCAACGGTATCTCCTACGGTGCCTACCGGGACGGGGAGGGGCCGGACACGGGGGTGTTGACCTCTAAAGAGAATATTCTTGAAGACCTGCAGATGATTTCAAAGCGATGGAATTTCATCAGATTGTACAGTTCGGACCAGCAGTCACGGAACATCCTGGAGGTGATCCGGGACAATAAACTGCCCATCCGCGTCATGCAGGGGGCGTGGCTATCGGGCCGCCAGACCCGGGAGCAGAATGAGGCGCAGATCCAGCAGGCCATTGCGTTGGCAAACAGTTTTTCCGGCATCATCATCGCCGTCAATGTGGGTAACGAGATCTTTGTTGACTGGTCAGGACACAAGGTCGACGACATGGATACCGTGGTGGGCTATATCAGGGACGTCCGCTCAAAAATCAGGCAACCGGTTACGGTGAGTGATGATTACAACTTCTGGAATAAAGAGTATGCGAAAAAAATAGCCGCCGAGGTCGATTTCATCGGCCTGCACGCCTATGCCTTCTGGAATAACAAAACACTAGTAGAGGCCATGAGCTGGACAGAATCCATCTACCACGATATTCAGGCAAGATATCCAGACCATCTCATTGCCTATACCGAGACCGGTTGGCCTACCAGCAGAATCTATGACACCACCAGCTACGAAGGCAAACTTATCGGCAAGGCCGGTGAAGATGAGCAGAAGATCTTCTTCGAACAGTATGATGCGTGGGTAAACGAGCACAAAGTAATCTCGCTCTACTTTGAAGCCTTTGATGAAAACTGGAAAGGTGGCTTTGACGGCAAGAACCCGATGGATAAGGCTGAAAAGCACTGGGGTGTGTACAAGGCAGACCGCACGCCGAAGAAACTGCTGCAATAAACCGGCGGCACGTCAGCCAGGCGGGAGTGGACTGTCGGGCATCAGCCAGCAGCCACTGCAAACGACGATCCGGAAAAAGGGCGTGGAAAAAACATGAAGTCATTAGAGGGAAAATGGGCACTGGTGACCGGGTCGAGCCGTGGTATCGGGCAACAGATTGTACAGGGGCTGGCCATGCATAAGTGTAATGTGATCGTCCATGGACGCAAGCCTGAAAACACGAACCAGACGGTAGAGCAGCTCAAATCCTGTGGTGTACATGTACACATCGTCAGCGGAGAGTTGTCGAGCAGGGAAGGTATCCAGTCGGTGATCGACGGGGTGCGTTCCGGGCCCGGACACGTGGATATTCTCTATAACAATGCCGCCGTCATGAGCGCATGGAAACCGATCTGGGAAGTGACTGCAAAAGAATGGCTGGATATCTTCCAGGTCAACCTGTTGCCCACAATCGCCCTGTGTAATGCCTTTGGACCTGAAATGAAGCGCCGTGGCTATGGTCGCATCATCAACCTGTCATCCGGGATCAGGGACACCCCGAATCTGGCGCCTTATGGTGTTTCAAAGGCCGCGGTCGATAAATATACCCGGGACCTGGCAGCCGAATTGAACGGCAGCAATGTGCTGGTTAATTATCTCGATCCGGGCTGGTTGCAGACCGACCTGGGTGGGGAGCATGCCACGTACCCGGTCGAAGATGTGTTGCCCGGTGCGCTTGTACCGGCCCTGCTGGATGACAACGGGCCAAGTGGTCAATGTTTTGCCGCGCAGGATTATCGGGATCGCTCCCACTAGTACGGTTCGATCTGTAATTATTATCAGCGGGATGTCGTTTTTCGATTGCTATCCAGGGTTGACATTTTGTTAAATGTCTCTTGCAGGGCTTTTGCCGCGGGGTTTGAACGGGGTAGACTTTGCTTCCGTCCGGCATACGGGGTTGTCGGCGGAATGGGCTACGGAAGGTCATGACCACTTCCTGTTATTCAACTTACCCTTCCTGGACAGTTTTCAACAGTGCGCGAAAACCTGCTTGCATTGCGTTGGGCCCTGGCACGACTGGCATTTATTATCTATGTGATATTTTCTGTCGTGACCCTCATCGGCGGTTTTCTGACCGCGCCGCTGATGACCTGGTACTTTATCGGTGACTGGCGCTTCTGGCGCCACTGGCGCCCCGGTCTCGGGCTGCTGCCCCACGGTCTGCACCTGACCGCCATGATGCTTGGCGATGGTCGCGCCTTCATGTTCTCGGTTCCACTGACCAGTCCGCCACGTACCGTGCCGGACCGTTCTACCGTGATTTTTCACAGCGACTGGCAACACGGCGATTCCTGTGGAGACTGCTCCAATTGCTGCAAGATGGGCGGCCATGTCTGCCCGCTGCTCGACAGCGAGCAGCAAAGATGCCGTGGTTACAACAGCTTTTACTGGCGTTATTTCAATTGCGGGCGCTACCCGTCCTTCGAAGAAGAGATTGATTACTACGATTGCCGCAAATGGCTACTGAAGCCATCGGGGCAGACAGCAACGGTAACGCTGGCGGTTAATCCTGACTCTGGCAGTTGAGGGGCGACTGAATGATATTCGGTGACGGCCGATACTGAAGGCAAGTGAATACTGTGAGCAACACATCATTTAGATTCCATATAGACAAAGTTCATGACATATAGACCCGTGAGGAGTAGAATTGCAGGTCTTACCTCCCCCTATTTTCTCCCAGGGAAATATTGGCCGGTGAGTGCTGTTAAGCACCACTAACCGATCAGGAATAAAAGCCACCTCGGCTGTCTGCTCCTTCCCGGCTAGCCACATTAACCGGCCATAGGGGCACAGATCTAATCACTCAAAGAACCTTCCGGATGACCTTGTGAACGCTGATGGTTTCTTCAGCTGTGCTCGCCATCGCATTGATAATTATGCTTGAAGTTAATGCATAAACAGGTGTAACCCATGAATATAATCCAACAAGTTACGACCATTTCCATTCGCGCAGTGATTCTCCTGGTACTTGTGGCGGCGGCTCCCGGTCTGGTGTTTGCACGGGGCGGCTCCGACGACGTGCCCGTAAATGCACACGCAAAGAGATTCGGCATCGGCTGGGAGTGTAACGAGGGCTATCGAGAAAGGGGCGGAGCCTGCGCAGCCGTCGATATACCTGCAAATGCTTACCCGACCTATACATCCTACGGGAACGGCTGGAGTTGCGCTCGAGGCTATCGGGAAGTGAGGGGGGGCTGTGCAGCCCTCGATATACCTGCAAATGCATACCCGACGAATATGCCCTACGGCAACGGCTGGAGATGTAGTCGAGGTCATCGGCAGAGCAGTGAGGCCTGTCTGCCCATCGAGGTGCCTGCGAATGCCTATCTGAACCCCTCCGGCGATAGCTGGAAATGCAATCGTGGGTATCGAGCGATCGATAAAGCCTGCGCCGCTATCAAAGTACCGGCGAACGGCTTCCTGACGGCCTCCACGCACGGGACTGGCTGGGTATGCGATCACGGTTTTCGCGAAATCGGTGAGAACTGTGTCGCCGTTATCGTGCCGGAGAACGCATACCTGATGGACTCTTCCTATGGTTCCGGATGGAAATGCGATCGCGGGTATCGCATAGACAAGGAAGCCTGCCTCGCGGTGGAGTTGACACAGAATGCCCACCTTAATTCTTCCGGAAGCGATTGGGCATGTAACCGCCCTTACAGCAGGAAAGGGGGCAGGTGCACTCTCCCTTGAGGGAGCAGACAGCTCCGGCCGGACTGATCCGGCAAATCTGTTGAAATATGGCACTAGCTGGCTTGAAGATCATTTATCATTTATCAATTATCTGGAGAAGATTATGTCCAAGGAACGCAAAAGTAACAGGGAAGAAAAGAAGCAACCCGCCATGACACCTAAAGAAAAGAAGGCTGCCAAGAAGTCCAGGAAGGAATCCAGGGGTGGCCTGGGCGAGCACGCGGGGTAGTTGAATTAGCTCAGGCTGGCAAAAGCGTCGGCCTGAGCGGTGGACCCCGCAGGGGGGGCATTTTTCCCGCCAATTCTGCAACCGAGTGCTTCAACGGTGGTCTGTGTGGACTGTATTCCCTCCACAGCACGTGTCACGTCGTAATCCATCATCAGAGATGTGTGGATGATGCCTTCAGCCTTACGCTCCTGTTCACTGTCAAGGCCCTTATTCTGTTCAATTTCCCATGGGTCATCTCTACGAGAACGTCCGGGCGACACCGGCTGGTTTTCACCGCGGTGCGTTTAAATGCGCCCGTTGCCGACCACCGGGTGATGCCGCACTCGAACACCCGGAATATGGCATGATTACAGCAGGGCGAGGGCGGTCAAATGGCATGGATACCCGTGGTAAAGGTCTCAGGCAAACACTGCTCATAAAGCCCGTGTTGCGCCGGTCAGCCCGGCTTCTGTGGAGGAGATATTCATAACCATTAAAGAGATAGTTGTTTCGGCACGCACGCGGACTGCGCTGCGTTACGACCGGGATACGGAGTTGTTGCGCTCGGAGTTGTTCAGTATCGAGCAACTGAAGCGTCACGCGGTAACGCTGGCCGGCGAGCATAGCATTGAACCGCATCCGGGGCCGGACAGGTTGTTGCCGCGGTTGGCGGACAATGAACGCGTTTTGCTGGCGGCGTATGACGTCGTCACAGCTGCCGCAGCCAAGACGGGCCAACGGATCGCGTCGGCAGAGGCCTGGCTGCTCGACAATTTCTATCTCATCGAGCAGCAGATCAGTCTGGCGCGTCGGCATCTGCCGCGTGGGTACAGCCGGCAGCTGCCACGACTGGCCGACGGCCAGTCAGCGGGTTTTCCCCGTATCTATGATCTGGCTCTGGAGTTGATCTCGCACATGGATGGCCGGGTCGATGACGACAACACCACCCGGTTCATCGCTGCCTACCAGAGTGTCGAACCGTTAAAACTGGGCGAGTTGTGGGCATTCCCGATCATGCTGCAGTTGGCGCTGCTGGAAAACCTGCGTCGCGTCGGCTTGCGCATTGCCCATCGGCGCGAGGAGCGCGATGCGGCCATTACCTGGGCAGACCGCATGCTCGCGGTGGCCGAAAAGGAACCGAAACAGCTAATCCAGTTGCTGGCCGAGTTTGCCAATGCCGATGTACCCCTGACCGCACCGTTTGTAGAGGAATTTTACGCCAGGCTTCAGGCCCAGGGGCCTGCCATGGCGTTCGTGCAAACCTGGGTCGAACAAAAACTGGTCGAGCAAGGGGTGACCGCCACGCAGTTGTCGGAGACGGCCGGCCGCACGGCGGCGACCAACCAGATTTCCATCGCCAACAGTATCGGCAGTCTGCGTTTCATTGGCGCAATGAACTGGAAGGACTTCGTCGAGACGCTCAGTGTCGTGGAGCGGACCTTGCGAGAAGACCCTGCGGGGATGCATGCCGGCCAGGATTTCACCACCCGCGACCGGTATCGACATGTCATCGAGGACGTGGCGAGGGGCAGTAAAAACAGTGAGCTGGCGGTCGCGTGTGAAGCCATTGCTCTCGCGCAGAATGCGGCAGAACGATTGGGTGCCAATGACCGCAGTGCACATGTCGGCTACTACCTGATCGATAGCGGACGGCAGAGTCTGGAGCGTGCGGTCAGCTGCCGATTGTCGTGGACCAGGCGGGCCAGTCGGGCGAGTCAGCATCTCCGCCTGTTCCTTTACCTCGCTCCCATGCTGTTGCTCACAGCACTGGCGACCTTGGCCATGCTGTCCTCATTTGGCGGGCTCGTGCCGGGTGACTGGCGATACTGGTTGTTTGCGATCACCGGCCTCATCGGTTTCTCGGCGCTGGCCGTCCCGCTGGTCAACCTGCTGGTCACGCTTGTCTTGCCGCCTCGCGCGTTACCACGCCTGGAATTTTCCCGGGGAATTCCAGACGCTCATCGCACAATGGTCATTGTTCCTACCTTGCTGGGCAGTCAGCAGGCGATTGATGATCTTGTAGAGGCCCTGGAAATCCGCTATCTGGGTAATCGCGATCCCAATCTGTTCTTTGCCTTGCTGACTGATTTCCATGACGCGCCCGAGCGCATGCTGCCTGGCGATGCTGCATTGCTCACCCACGCCCGTGCAGCTGTCCGGTCGCTCAACGAGACTTACCGGGAGGACCGCCCCTCTGTCTTCTACCTGTTTCATCGACCGCGGGTGTGGAATCCATACGAACGGGTGTGGATGGGATACGAGCGCAAGCGCGGTAAACTGGAACAGTTCAATGCCTTGCTACGGGGAGGTGAGCAAACTGCTTTTTCGGATATTGTCGGTGATACCTCAATCCTCGGTTCGATCAGGTACGTCATCACCCTGGATACCGACACGCAACTGCCCCGCGATGCGGCGCGCACACTGATAGGCAACATCGCTCATCCGCTCAATCGGCCGGTATACGATGTCGACAAGGGACGCATTGTTGAAGGCTATGCGATTCTGCAACCACGCGCCTCGATCAGCCTGACCAGTGCTGGCCAGTCACGGTTTTCGAAACTGTTCGCGGGTGAGTCAGGCATCGATCCATATTCGCGCCAGGTATCGGATGTCTACCAGGATATTTTCGGCGAGGGGTCGTTCATCGGCAAGGGCATCTACGATGTGGATGCCTTTCGTCAGGCCGTCGATGGCCGTTTTCCGGAGAATCTAATTCTCAGTCACGATCTTCTGGAAGCCGGGTATGCGCGTTCGGCACTGGTGAGCGATGTCGATCTGATTGAAGAACACCCGGCCAGTTATACCATCGAGGCCAGCCGGCGACACCGGTGGATACGTGGAGACTGGCAGCTTGCCGGCTGGCTGCTCCCGCACGTACCCGGACCACCCGGGTCGGGTGACGCGAAGGCGAAGCGGCATCCGAACCCGCTCTCCGCCTTGTCAGTGTGGAAAATTATCGACAATCTGCGACGCAGCCTCGTGCCACCGTCGCTGCTTGCCTTGCTGATCGCCGGCTGGCTGCTTGGGCCGGGACCAAGCTGGTTCTGGACACTGCTGGTCGCGGGTGTTGTGTTCCTGCCCACCTTGCTGGGAGCGGTGATCGAACTCATCCGCAAGCCGGGGGAGCGTGACTGGCTGCTGCACCTGGTCCTGACAGGTAAATCCGCGGGCCGCCCGATCGCGCTCGCATTGTTGACGCTGGTCCTTTTGCCCTACGACGCGCTGATTTGTCTGGATGCGATCCTGCGCTCGGGAGTGCGAATGCTGATCACGCGACGCGGGCTGTTGATCTGGCAATTGCGCTCCTATGCAGGGCGCAACGCGCGCCGCACGCTGGCCGACTTTTTTATCGAGATGTGGATCGCGCCTGTACTCGCACTGGCGCTGGCTGTTGTGCTGTGGCAAACACGCTCAGCGGAATGGTTCACCTGGGCGCCGGTGTTATCGCTCTGGCTGGTTTCACCCATGGTCGGCTGGTGGATCAGCAGGCCGCTTGCACCTCCCGAGCTTAACCTGAGCGTTGCACAACAGGCCTTCCTGCGGGCATCGGCCCGGCTGACCTGGCGGTTCTTCGCACAGTTCGTCGGCCCGGAGAACAACTGGTTGCCGCCCGACAACTTCCAGGAACATCCGGCTCCGGTCATCGCCTCGCGTACCTCGCCCACGAACATCGGCATGGCGCTGCTGGCAAACCAGGCAGCGTACGACTTCGGGTACATCAGTGCGGGCGAATTCCTGCGGCTGGTCGACAACACATTGGCGGCGATGGAAAAGCTGGAGCGCTACCGTGGCCATTTTTACAACTGGTACGACACACACACGCTGCAACCGCTGCAACCGCAGTATGTCTAGTCGGTGGACAGCGGCAACCTGGCCGGTAGCCTGCTCACCCTGCAGGCCGGTCTGCTCGAGCTGAAAGATCAGCCGATACTGTCAGCAAACGCGTTTCAGGGATTGCAGGACACCTTGCAGGTGCTCGCCGATCACCTGCCTGCGTCGCCGGCCCCGGAGCTTGCAAAACAAGTCGCGTTTCTGCAAAACACACTTCACTCACTCACGCTGAACGGGCAGCCGCAGGATCTGGCTGCCGCAGAGAGTGTGCT
>JBATGJ010000016.1:0-2854 GCA_049665685.1 Gammaproteobacteria bacterium | reverse complement strand
CCCCAAAATATTTGAGAAATTGCAGATCTGCTTCACCACGTCCTGCACCCGCTTGCCGTCGGTAGCGATGACCAGGTCGGCGATTTCGCGGTAGAGAGGCTCGCGCTCGTTCATCAGTTCCGCCAGTCTGCTGCGTGGATCGTTGGTCTGCAGGAGTGGCCGGTTACGGTCCCGCCAGGTTCGGCTGAGCTGCTGATCAACCGAGGTATGGAGATAAATTACCGTACCCCGTTCACTCAGGTGTTGGCGGGTTACCGGGTCGAGGATGGCGCCACCGCCGGTGGCCAGGATGATGTCGGGCAATTGCGTCAGCTCATCGATGATCGCAGCCTCGCGCTTGCGGAAGCCGGCCTCGCCCTCGAGCTCGAAGATCAGCGGTATGTCGACACCGGTGCGATCCTCGATCTCGTGGTCACTGTCGTAAAAGGGGCGCTTGAGCTGTTTCGACAGCTGGCGGCCGATGGTGGATTTACCGGCCCCCATGGGACCTGTCAAAAACAAACTGCCCGGCGTATTCATGCCGGGCAGGTATGCCAGATCTCGGGTCGGCTGGCAAGTCGCACGGGCATCCGGGATACCCGTCGTCAAACAGCCAGGTCAGATGTTCAGGTCTTCCTTGACGATCTTGGGCGTAATAAAGATCAGCAATTCGGACTTGTTGTGCTGTTTGGCGGTGTTCCTGAACATCCAGCCGACGATAGGTAACTCGCCGAAGATGGGTGTCCGGGTGATATCGTCAAGTTGCTCTTCCTGATAGATGCCGCCAAGTACCAGGGTCTCGCCGTTGTCAACCAGAACCTGTGTGGAAATCTCGTTGGTGTCGATGGCCGGTACGTTGTCTACCGTGATATCACTCACCGCGTCCTTGTTGATGACGAGGTCCATGATAATCCGGTCATCCGGCGTTATCTGCGGCGTCGCCTCCAGTCTCAACACAGCCTTCTTGAACGCAGTGGTTGCAGCACCACTGGATGAGGCCTCGCGGTAGGGGATCTCGGTACCGGTCTCGATGAAGGCAGCCTTCTGGTTGGATGTCAGCACCCGCGGGCTGGAGATGATTTCACCCTGGCCCTCGGATTCCATGGCGCTCAGCTCCAGATCGAGCGTGTAGCTGCCCAGCTTGGCGATGTTTACTCCAAACGAAGAGGCGGCCGTGTCTGCAACGGGCAGGCTGACGATGAAGGGGCTCGGGTTACGGCCGCCATATTCAATCGAGGTGCTATTGTTGATGTTACTGGTGTTGTTGAAGCCGAAGCGCACGCCGATGTCACGCTTGAAATCATCATTGGCAATGACAATGCGGGACTCGATGAGCACCTGGCGAACCGGTATATCCAGGCGTGCGATCAGCTTGCGGATTTCGGTCAGCTTGGCCGCGGTATCCTGCACCAGCAGGGTATTGGTACGAGAATCGATGGTTGCCATGCCACGATCCGACATCAGGGTGGTATCGCCACTCTTCAGCAGCTTGGCGATGTCTGAGGCCTTGGCGTAGTTGACCTGCATGTATTCCGAATACAGCGGTTCGAGTTCCTGGATCTGCTTCTGGGATTCAAGCTCGAGCTTCTCACGCGCGGCAATCTCTTCGCTCGGTGCCACCAGCATCACGTTGCCGGTCTGGCGCATGGCAAGACCCTTGGTTTTCAGTATGATGTCGAGCGCCTGGTCCCAGGGGACATTCTTCAGGCGAAGGGTCAGGCTGCCACGTACGGTGTCACTGACGACCACGTTGATGCCGGTAAAGTCGGCAATCAACTGCAGCACGGAGCGGACCTCGATATCCTGGAAGTTGAGCGAGAGCTTCTCTCCGGAAAAGCCGAGTTCGTCCTTCTTGCTAGCCTCGATTTCCTTCTTGGTCAGCTGACGGACTTCGATAGTGAACTGATCATCGGCCTGGTAGGCAATGTAGTCGTATTCGCCCATGGGTGTGATGACCATGTGGACATTCTCGCCCTTCATATAGGTATCGATGGTTTTTACCGGCGTAGCGAAGTCGAGCACGTCAAGACGACGCTGCATTTCCTGTGGCAGGCTGGCACGGTAGAAATCCACAACAACCTTGCCGCTCTCCTGGCGCATGTCGACCGGGATAGACGGATCGGACAGACTGACGATAATGCGGCCTTCACCACCCTCGCCACGACGGAAGTCGATGTTGCTCACCTGGCTGTCGCCGCCACCGCTCGTCCGTTCTGCGATGGCCTCGGCCTCGGACAGTTGGCGACCGGCACTTTGTATGGTCAGAACCACCTTGTTGCCATCGGCATAGGCTTCGTAGGGCACCATGTCTATCAGGTTGATCACGACACGTGTACGGCCCTTGGCCTCCACGACGGTCATGCTTTCTGCCATGCCGATGCCGATATTACTGGTGCGAGCCTTTAACCCGCTCGCCGTATTAGGAAAGTCCAGGGCGATTCGGGCAGGGTTATCTATAGTGAAGCTCAGTGGCTTGGCGGCCGGCTGGCTCATGGTCAGGGTGATCTGTGCCTTGTTGCCTGGCAGGCTCGCAAAGTCGACGGCCTGCAGTGTGTTTGCGGGCGCCCCATTGACGGCATGCACGTTCACCAAGCCGGTCAGGAACAGCATGGCGGCTGTCATCAGCTTGCGCCATTGCGCACCCGACTGATGCCCGTAGGATTCACTCTGTTGCATCCGGCGAGAAAAATATCCAGTCATTGTTTTCACCCTGTGGGATTATTCACTGATTGCGATCGAGGCCTGACGTTCTATCCAGCCACCGATACCGTCAGGAACGATTTCAGTAAGTTCAACTTCAAATTCGGTAATACGTATAATCTTGCCATGGTTCTGGCCAGCGTAGTTGCCCGGCTGTACGCGGTGAATGGTACCG
>JBATGJ010000015.1:0-15540 GCA_049665685.1 Gammaproteobacteria bacterium | reverse complement strand
GGTTTCACCTTTGACGTTTCACTTTTCACTTTTCACGTCTCACGTCTCACGTCTCACTTTTCACGTCTCACTTTTCACGTCTCACTTTTCACGTCTCACTTTTCACTTTTCACTTTTCACGTCTTTTAAGCGGCCAAAAAATAACCGGGCACAGGCCCGGTTATTTTTTGAGTGATGTGGTGCCGGCAAAACTGCCAGCCGGCCGCTTACTGGGCCTGGTAGTAATCGATCAGGATCTGTGCAACCTCGGGCCGCGAGAACTCCTTCGGCGGCGCAACCCCCTCGCCCAGCATCTCGCGTACCTTGGTGCCGGACAGCAGGACGAAGTCCTCCTTCTGGTGGTCCGGGGCCTCACGCATCATCACGACCTTGTTGAGCTTCTTCGACCAGGCGGTATGGTCGGCCCTGAAGATCTCGATCTCCATGGCGTCGGCCGGTACCTCGTCGTCGAAGATAGTCTGAGCGTCAAAGGCACCGTAATAGTCGCCCACGCCGGCGTGGTCACGGCCGATGATGAAGTGCGTGGCACCCATGTTCTGGCGGAAGTAGGCGTGCAGCACGGCCTCGCGCGGCCCGGCGTACAGCATGTCGAAACCGTAACCGGTCACCATGGCGCTGTTCGGCGGGAAGTACAGCTCCACCATCTTGCGGATGGCGGCATCACGCACCGGCGCCGGGATATCGCCGGGCTTGAGCTTGCCCAGCAGCATGTGGATGACCAGCCCGTCGCAGCCGAGCCGGTCCATGGCCATGTGGCACAGCTCTTCATGGGCGAGGTGCATCGGGTTGCGGGTCTGGAAGGCCACGATCTTCTTCCAGCCGCGCTCCTTGATATCATTGCGAATCTCGACCGCGGTGCGGAAGGTATCCGGGAAGTCAGTCTGGAAGTAACTGAAGTTCAGCACCTGGATCGGACCGGAGATGGCAAAACGACCCTGCGCATTGAACGCGGCCACACCGGGGTGTTCCGGATCCTGGGTACGGTAGACCTTCTCGGTCATCAACACCATCTCCTCGTCGGAGACCTCCTCGATGGCCTCGATCTCCTGGATGGCAATCACCGGATGACCCTCGACGTTCGGATCACGCAGGGCAATGCGCCTGGCGTCCTTGATGGCGGACACGTCCTGCACCAGGTTCAGGATCGGTACCGGGAAAAACTGCCCCTCCATGGTCTTCATGTTCTCGGCACAGCTGATGCCGTCGGCCAGATTCATGAAGCCGGTCAGCGGCGTGAAATAGCCGGCGCCCATCATGACGGCGTTGCCGGCCGCACCGGAGCTGATGATGATCGACGGCAGGTTTTCCGCCTCGTGGGTCAGGTGATCATGCTCGTCCGAGTCATATACAAACAGGGGCTTGAGTTCGTCAGAACCTATGGGATTGATCATGACTTGTTCCTCGATACTTATTCTAAAAGGCTGGATTCGAAAAAGGCGGGCATGATAGCACGGACGGCCACGCCCCGCGTGCAACGAAATTTATGCAGGGATTAAATTGACCGCTATCGATGTATCTTATTATTTATATATATCAATTATTTAACAAAGTACCACCGGCTCCACCTGAAGCTACGCGCTGCCTGACTATGAACGGGATAACATCTGATGCAGTACAGCCATCTGCACCAGCATGCGATTACGCGCCTCGGGAATCACTATACTGCGCGGCCCGTCGAGAATACGGTCAGTGACAGTGACGCCGCGGCGTACCGGCAAACAGTGCATGAACCGGGCGTTATTCGCCGCATTGTCGAACCAGGGTTCGTCAACACACCAGTCCCGCAATTCAAGCTTGAACTCTTCTTCTGCGCACTTGTTTCCATAATGCTGCTGAGATGCCCAGGAGGTGGCGTAAATGACCTGGCTTCCCTGCATCGCCTCAAGGCGATCATCGGTCTCTGTCACAGAACCGCCACTCTGTTCAGCCGCTCGTTGAGCCTTGTCCATGATAACGCCTGGCAGAGCAAATCCTTCCGGCCTCAAAACCGTAACATCCATCCCACGCACGGCTGCCATATGTACCGTTGCAGCCGGGACCGCCAGCGGCAGTGGCTGTGGATGCCAGGTCCACGACAATACGAATTTTCCCTTGTTGGCCGGTATGTTCAGATCATCCATGGTTTTCCAGTCGGCAAGACTCTGGCAGGGATGATTGATTGCCGATTCCATATTGATGTAAGGCGTATCGATGAGTGAGGTCAATTCGGAGAATTCGTAATCGGAAATGTCATCATTGAGATTTTGTCTTCTCGCAAATGCGCGAATACCGATGGCATCACTATAGGATGCAATCACAGGGACAGCTTCGTGAATATGCTCGGCCGCAGCGCCATCCATGACAATACCCGAACGTGATTCGAGTCCGTGTATCGACATTTCCGGTGAAACGACGAAGGTGCCGCCGCCCATTCTGGCCATCGCAGACTGAAACGAGACCAGCGTCCGCAATGACGGGCTTAGAAACAGCAGCGAGAGTACCTTCCCCTCCAGCGCCCGCGGTTCCGGTTTTTCATCAAGCTTGCAGGCCAGCGTGAGCAGTTCGTTGATTTCTGCGGCACTGAAATCAGCCAGATCATTGAAATTTTTCATAGCAAACCCGTGTCCTTTATTGTCACCCGATCCATCAGGCCAAATGGCACGGCCTGCCGGGCAGCGAGGTCATTGTATGACATACGGCGGTGTATGATGTCTACCCAAGGGTATGGCAGGGCAGGCAGTATCCAGGTGAGCATGGTAGAAGTCGACAACTTAACCAAGGTGTACCTGTCCGGCAGTACGCGGCAAGTGGTGTTCGGCGGGCTGACGTTCAGTGTCAGGCAAGGCGAAACGGTGGCCTTGCTGGGTGCCAGCGGCAGTGGCAAGACGACCCTGCTCAACCTGATCAGCGGCATCGACAGCCCGGACAGCGGCAAGGTGTCGCTGGACGGTGTCGATGTACACGCCCTTGCCGAGCCCGAACGCACCCTGCTGAGGCGTCGGCGCATCGGTTTCGTGTTCCAGTTTTTCAACCTCATCCAGACCCTGACAGTGGGTGAAAATATTGCCCTGCCGCTGGAGCTGCTGGGTAGGGATAATGCCGGCGCGCAACAACGCGCTGCCGACCTGCTGGAAGCGGTGGGACTTGGCGGTCTCGCCGATCGTTTTCCGGAAACACTGTCAGGCGGTGAACAGCAACGTGCCGCCATCGCCCGCGCCCTCGCGCATGAGCCCGCCCTGCTGCTGGCCGACGAGCCTACCGGCAACCTGGATGAGGATAGCGCTGGCCGGATCATCGAATTGCTCACCGGCCTGGCCAGGCGGCAGGGCACGACCATGCTGGTTGTCACTCACAGCACCGGTGTTGCACAGGCGGCCGACCGGGTTCTGCGCCTGAGCCACGGACAGGTAGCGGCTGATTGATTGCCATGCAAATGTTCTCGCCATTGCTGTTACGGGCCGGACTGCGCTACATGTTGCGCCATCGCTGGCAGGGGCTGCTGGCGCTGTCCGGCATCGCGCTGGGTGTGGCGGTGGTGCTGGCGGTGGACCTGGCCAACAGCGGTGCGCGCGCAGCCTTCGAGTTGTCCGCGCAACAGTTGCAGGGCCAGGCCACGCATCGCCTTGCAGTGCCCGGGGCCGCGTTACCTGACGAGGTATATGTCCGCCTGCAACGCCAGCCAGGGGCGCCGCCCATGGCGCCGGTGGTCAGTGACTGGGTCAGGGTCGAAGGCGGTGCAGGTCGTTACCGGCTGGTGGGGTTTGACCTGTTTGCCGAAGCGCCCTTTCGCACCCAGCTGGCAGATGTGTCGACCGGCGTGGACTTCACCGGTGACTGGCTGACACAGCCAGGTGCGCTGGTGCTTGGTGCGACCACAGCACGCACGCTCGATGTCACCGTGGGTGACAGCCTGGACATCGTGTACCGCGGCAGGCCCGCCACACTCAATGTGCTGCATATCGAGACGCAGCAAGACAGTGCCACCGAGAACCTGCTGCTGGTCGATATCGCGACCGCCAAATCCATTCTCGATATGGAAGCCCGGCTCAGCCACGTAGACCTGATACTGGATGGCGCCGGTGAAAACTGGGTCAGGCAGCGCATCCCGCCCGGTGTGCAGCTGCAAACAGTCGCCGAACAGGCGCAGGGTGTGACACGTCTCTCGGCGGCGTTTGAGCTGAACCTCACGGCCATGAGCCTGCTGGCAATGCTGGTCGGCATGTTTCTTATTTTCAATGCCATGACCTTTTCCATGGTGCAGCGGCGCAACCTGTTCGGACGACTGCGTGCCATCGGCGTAACGCCACGTGAGCTGTTCAGCCTGATCATGCTCGAGGCCGTAATCGTCGCTGTGCTGGGCACCGTGCTCGGCCTGTTGCTCGGTTTATGGCTGGGCCGCGGCCTGACCCGGCTGGTGGCGGCCACTGTCAGCGACCTTTACTACAACGTCAGCGTAACGGCCCTGCACCTGAACTGGACGGCCGTGCTTATCGCCGGTGGTCTGGGTGTGATAGCGACACTGCTGGCAACACTGGTGCCCGCCTGGCAGGCGGCGCGTACGCCGCCGTTGACGACCTTCTCGAGGGCGGCACTGGAACAGGCCGCACGTCGCAGCGTTCCACAGTGGGCACTGCTCGGACTGGTGCTGTTGCTGGCCGGTCTGCTGCTGGCCCTGGTATTGCCGGGCAACGTGATCATGAGTTTTGTCGGCTTGTTTGCGCTGGTCCTGGGCGCGGCCATGATGACACCGCAGATGATTCGCGCATTACACGCATTACTGTCGCGTGCGGCCCTGCCCGGTATCTGGCGTATGGGCGTGCGCGACCTGGACAGGCATTTGTCGCGCCTGGGTATTGCCGTGGCTGCGCTGATGGTGGCGTTGTCAGCCGGTGTCGGCGTTGGCGTGATGGTGGAAAGCATGCGTGATTCGGTCAACACCTGGCTGAGCGATCTGTTAAGTGCAGATCTCTACGTGGTGGCCGAAGGCTTTGATCAGGGTGCGCGTCTGCCCGAGGCCGCCCTGCAGGACGTGTCCCGACTGGAAACCGTGGCGGCACTCAGTCGTTACCGCGAGCGCAAGCTGCCGCTGGCCGGTCGGCGTGTGGAACTCATCGGCGCGCACCTGACTACACCGTCGCGTCGCGGCTTTGCGCTGCTGGACAGTACGCCGTCGACCTGGGAAGAATTTACCGATGGTGCGGTGCTGGTTTCCGAACCGCTGGCTTATCGACTTAACCTGGCACCCGGCTCGAGCCTGGAGCTGCCGACGCCCGCCGGACCCGTGAGCGTGCAAGTAGCCGCCGTGTTCCGCGACTATGCCAGCGAGCATGGCCGCATTTTTCTCGACGAGGCTGTCTACCGGCAATACTGGCCCGATCAGCCGGTGAGTACGCTGGCGCTGTTTGCGCGTAATGCCGATGTAGAGAAAATGCGCCGTGAGGTCAGTGAAGTTGCCGCGCGCCATGCGCTCGTCATGACACCCGCAGCGGCTATCCTGAACGAATCCATGGCCGTCTTCGACCGCACCTTTCGGGTTACCGAGGTATTGCGCGCCATCTCCCTGATCGTGGCATTTATCGGCGTGCTGAGCGCCCTGATGGCACTGCAACTCGAACGCGGCAAGGAATATGCCGTGTTGCGGGCGCTGGGCCTGACGCGCGGCCAGATCGCCGGCCTGATCAGTGGCGAGTCGTTGCTGATGGGCTTGCTGGCCGCGTGTGTCGCCATTCCAACCGGTGTGCTCATGGGCTGGGTCCTGATCCAGTCGGTGCAACGGCGCGCATTTGGCTGGACCATGCCGTTCGGTGTGGATAGCGCTCTGCTGGTGCAGACGCTGCTGATCGGGCTGCTGGCTGCAGGTCTTGCCGCCCTCTACCCGGCATGGCGAGCCGTGCACCGCGATCCGGCACCGCAGCTGAGGGAAGACTGACCGTGCGCAGCTTGCTGCTGTTGCTGTCGCTGCTGGTGACTGCCTGCGAGTCAGAGCCTCCGGTGACCGCGCCGGCGGTACGCGTCGACCAGGTGATGGGATCGGCACCCGACCCCGGTTTTGCACGGGCACTGGAACCACGCACCTTTCACTTTCCACAGGATCACGGCATGCATCCCGGGTATGCCACCGAGTGGTGGTACCTGACGGGTAATGTGGAGACTCAAAGCAGGCGTCGCTTTGGTTACCAGTTCACGCTGTTTCGTGTCGGACTGCGTCCCGGGGAAGCGGCGCAGGATTCGTCATGGCGCAGCAACCAGATCTACATGGGGCACCTGGCGGTCAGCGATATCGCCGGGGGCAGGCATCATTCGGCCGAACGCCTTGCGCGGGCGGCGGCCGGTCTGGCCGGTGCGCGCGTGGCGCCGATTGAAGTGTGGCTGGGGCCCTGGTCGATGCGTGCGAATACCGAATTGTTTCCCTTGACGGTGTCGGCACAGAGCGAGGATTTCGGTTTGTCGCTGGAATTGCAGGCAGGCAACAAGCCACTGGTGCTGCAGGGCGAGCGTGGCCTGTCACGCAAGAGTGCAGCACCCGGTAACGCCTCGTACTACTATTCTTTCACGCGCCTGCCGACACGCGGTGAGTTGCGTATTGGCGATACGGTCTACACGGTGCAGGGCGATTCGTGGATGGATCGCGAATGGTCAAGCTCTGCACTCGACACGGACCAGGCTGGCTGGGACTGGTTCGCTCTGCAACTCGATGACGGGCGGGACCTGATGTACTACCAGCTGCGTAACCGGCAGGGCGGGACGCATGCGTTCAGCCATGGCGTTCTGGTGGACAAGGACGGCAATGTTCGCACCTTGCAGCCCGATCGGGTACAGCTCACACCCTTGCGTTACTGGCAGGCCGAAGACGGTACGCGCTATCCGGTCAGCTGGCGCCTGCAGGCAAGCGAGGTGCAGCTGGATCTTGAAGTTGAGGCCGTGCTTGATAATCAGCGCATGGATCACAGCGTGCGTTACTGGGAGGGGGCGGTTGATGTATCCGGCAGTCATTCCGGCAAGGGCTACCTGGAGCTCAGCGGCTACGCCGGCAACCGGTAGGCACGGGTACATCTATGCAACGTGGCGCAACAATACTGCATGCACTGAACCAGGTGCAGCCAACAGCGGTCGGAGCTTAATCCAGCATTATGTCCAGACGTGCACAAAATAACGTGGCCGAACAGCGCCCGCCGAGCCGCGATCTTCGCGTACTCACGCAGCTGTTCACCTTCCTGCGCCCCTACCGGGGTGCGGTGCTGGGTGCGGTCGTTGCGTTGCTGATCGCAGCGGGTGCTGTGCTCGGTTTCGGCGTGGTCCTGCAACGCGTGGTAGACCAGGGCCTGAGCAGCGGCTCGGGTACGGCGCTGAACCAGGCGCTGGTGCTGTTCCTGATTGTGGTCACGGTGATGGCGGCCTCGGTGGCGGCCCGCGTCTACCTGGTCACCTGGATCGGCGAACGGGTGGTGGCCGACATCCGCACGGCGGTGTTCGCCAGGGTGCTCGGACTGGAGCCCGCCTTCTTCGAAGTGACCCGCACCGGCGAGGTCATCTCGCGCCTGACCGTGGATACCTCGCTGCTGCAGGTCGTGGTCGGTTCGACACTGGCGATTGCGGTGCGCAATGTTTTACTGATCAGTGGCGGACTGGTCATGCTGACCATCACCAGTGGCAAACTGGCGTTGCTGGTGTTGCTTGGCGTGCCCGTGGCGGTGATACCGCTGTGGCTGCTGGGGCACCGGGTACGCCGCCTCTCGCGCAACAGCCAGGACCGGATTGCCGATATCGGCGCCTTTGTCGATGAAGTCCTGTACGGTATCCGCACGGTGCAGGCGTTCTGTCATGAGCTCATCGATCAGCAGCGTTATAGCGAGCGCGTGGAGGCGGCCTTCGATGCCGCCATTCAGCGCACCCGTGTCAGTGCACTGCTCACGGCCACGGTGATGCTGTTCACGTTCGTCGCTGTCAGTATTGTGTTGTGGGTGGGTGGCCATGATGTACTGGCCGGGCGTATCAGCGGCGGCCAGCTGTCGGCCTTTGTGTTCTATGCCCTGCTGGTCGCCGGTTCGGTGAGTGCGCTGAGCGAGGTGGCCGGTGACCTGTTGCGCGCAGCCGGCGCCACCGAACGTCTGCTGGAACTGCTCAACACCGAACCCGTCATCTCCACACCGCCCGTGCCCGTGGCATTGCCCGAACCGGCACGCGGCGAGGTGCGGTTAGAGAATGTCACCTTCCGTTATCCGTCGCGGCCCGATAGTCCGGCGCTCAGTGAACTGTCGCTGACCCTGCAGGCGGGCCGGAAGGTGGCGCTGGTCGGCCCGTCGGGTGCCGGCAAGTCAACGGTATTGCAACTGCTGTTGCGCTTCTATGACCCGGATGCCGGCGTGATTCGTTTCGATGGCGTCGATATCCGCCAGGCCGATCCGCAACAGCTGCGTCGGCGCATGGCGCTGGTGGCACAGGACCCGGTCATCTTCGGTGCCGATGCCTGGGAGAATATCCGCTACGGTTTTCCGGGCGTAAGCGATGCGGATGTACGGCGCGCCGCCGTTGCCGCACATGCCGCGGAATTCCTTGACCGGTTACCGCAGGGCTTCAATACCTTCCTGGGTGAACGCGGCGTCCGCCTGTCCGGCGGACAGCGCCAGCGCATCGCCATCGCCCGCGCCATTCTGCGGGATCCGGCCGTGCTGCTGCTCGATGAAGCCACCAGTTCCCTGGACGCCGAGAGCGAACGCCTGGTTCAGGATGCACTGGAACAACTGATGCAAGCGCGCACCACGCTCATCATCGCGCACCGGCTTGCCACGGTGCGCAAGGTAGACCAGATCCTGGTAATGGATCGCGGGCGTATCGTCGCCAGCGGTCGCCATGACGAGCTGGTCGCAGAGCATGGGCTCTATGCGCGCCTGGCGGCGCTGCAGTTCCGCGATACACCGGAGCCGCTGGTGGATACCGCCATCGGGCAGACACAAACCATCTGATAAGAGAATTCAGATGCCAGTGTTTGTTGATATCAGCCAAAACAACGTGCTGATCCCTGTTTTCACTTACGTCGCTCGTTGTTCCCCGGGCAACTGAAATATCCGCCGGTTTACACGGCACCATCAAAGGCAAAACAGCGGGTGGTTGTCCATACGCCGTGGGTACGCCTGCTCATGAAGCTTCTCCCGCAGCATTCGTGGCCGTAGCGAAGCGCTTGCGCATCAGGGCGTAATACATCACCGGTATGACGATCAGTGTCAGCAGTGTGGAAACCAGCAGGCCGAAGATCAGGGCAACGGCGAGTCCGCTGAAGATCGGATCGTCGATGATGAAGAACCCGCCCATGATAGCCGCCAGTGCCGTCAGCACAATGGGCTTGGTCCGCGCGACGCCCGAACGGATCACTGCATCATCGAACGGGATACCGCGGCGCAGCTCCCCGTTGATAAAGTCGACCAGCAGAATCGAGTTACGCACGATGATGCCGGCCAGTGCAATCATGCCGATCATCGAGGTGGCGGTGAACTTCGCACCCAGCAGCGCATGACCGGGCATGACGCCGATGATGGTCAGGGGTATGGGGATCATGATGATCAGCGGCACCAGGTAGGAACGAAACTGCGCCACCACCAGCAGGTAAATCAGTATCAGACCGATAGAATAGGCAATACCCATGTCGCGGAAGGTCTCGTAGGTAATCTGCCATTCACCATCCCATTTGAGTTCATATTGATAGTGATTCATCGGTGGCGTCACCCAGTACTGGTTGAGATCCGGCGCACCCGGGACACCCTCTGCCTCGAGCCGTGCGGCAATATCGACCATACCGTATAGCGGGCTGTCCAGGTCGCCCGCCATATCGGCGGTGACAAATACGACCGGCAGCAGGTCCTTGTGGTAGATGCTGTGCTCGATGGTGGTCTGTTCCCAGGTGACGAACTGGGACAGGTCGACCAGCGAGCCGTCGGCGGCGCGCACCTTGACGGCCAGGGCCTGTTGCAACTCGGACTGATCGGCCACCGGCAACTCCAGCCGGATGGGTATGGCGTACTTCGCAAAGGGCCGGTGCAGGTAGCCGATGTCTTCACCCCCAAGTGCCGCGGTGAAGGCAGAAACGATCGACTGCTGGGTGATGCCGTTCAGGGCCGCCTTTTGCCGGTCGATCGTCAGGATCAGGTGCGGTGCGGGTGCCTCCACGCTGTCATCGATATCGACGATATCGGGGATTGACTCGAACACCCCGCGTACCTGCCGTGCGATCTCGATCTGGCCTGCATAATCCAGACCATAGATTTCCGCGACCAGCGGGGCAAACACCGGCGGGCCGGGCGGGACCTCGACGATCTTGACGTTGGCCCCGAGCGCCTGGGCAATTACCTGCAGGGGCTCGCGCAGCGACCGGGCGACCTCGTGACTGCTGCGCTCGCGGTCATGCTTGTCGACCAGATTGACCTGGATATCGCCCATGTTCGGCGCACGACGCAGGTAATACTGGCGGATCAGGCCGTTGAAATTGATCGGTGCGGCAGTCCCGGCATAGACCTCGTAATCGGTCACCTCCGGGACATCGGCCAGATACTGACCCAGCTCGCTCAGCACCCGGGTGGTCTGCTCGAGGCTGGTGCCCTCCGGCATGTCCACCACGATCTGGAACTCGGACTTGTTGTCAAACGGCAGCATCTTCAGCACCACCAGCTTGGCCGCTGCCAGCCCGACCGAGGCCACGATCAGAACCAGGATACCCCCGGCGAGCATCCAGCGGGCGGGTCGACCCTCGTTACCGCGCAGAAAGGGCCGCATCAGTTTTTCGAAGACAGCGCGCAGGCGGCCGGTCGTCTCGTCGTGTGCCTCGTCGTGGTGTTCATGCCTGAGCAGCTTCAGGGCCAGCCAGGGTGTAATGATCAGGGCCACCAGCAGCGAGATCAGCATGCCCATGCTGGCATTGATCGGGATCGGGCTCATGTAGGGACCCATCAGGCCGGTGACGAAGGCCATCGGCAACAGCGCCGCAATGACCGTGAACGTGGCGAGGATGGTGGGCCCGCCCACCTCATCCACCGCGGCGGGGATGGCCTCGACAAAGTTGCGGCCGCCGGTCTGCATGTGCCGGTGGATATTTTCGACCACGACGATCGCGTCATCGACCAGGATGCCGATCGAAAAGATAAGTGCGAACAGTGAGACCCGGTTGAGGGTAAAGCCCCAGGCCCATGAGGCAAACAGGGTGATGGCCAGTGTCACGGTTACGGCAATACCCACCACAATCGCCTCGCGCCAGCCGAGTGCGAGCAGGACCAGGATCACCACCGAGGCCGTCGCAAAGGCAAGCTTGGTAATCAGCTTGCTCGCCTTCTGATCAGCGGTCTCACCGTAGTTGCGGGTTATGGTGGCATGGACCCCGTCCGGGATGAAGGTGCCCTTGAGCGCATCGAAGCGCGCAATCACCTGTTCCGCAATTTCCACCGCGTTGGTGCCCGGCTTCTTTGCCACTGCCAGTGTCACTGCCGGAAACTCACCTGCGACCGCGATGTCCTTGTGTGCGGCCGCCGGACCGGTACCCATCCAGACATACTGCGTCGGCGGTGCCGGTCCGAAGCGCACCTCGGCGACATCGCGGAGGTAGACCAGTCGCTCATCGCGCACCCCCACCACCAGTTCGCCGACCTCTTCCGGTTCGACCAGGAACTCGCCGGCCTGCACCGTGATCTCGACATTGTCCGCCACCAGCGAACCGGCAGCGGACGAGACATTGGCGGCACCGAGCGACCAGCGCAGGTCATCGAGCGCCAACCCGTACGCGGCAAGGCGCTCCGGATCGAGTAACACACGCACTACGGTCTCGGGCCCGCCGACGGTATAGATGTCCCGCGTGCCCGGCACCCGCTTGAGCTCCGCTTCCAGTGCATGGGCTACCTGGCTGAGTTCATGGCCGCCACGGCTGTCGTCGTCTGTCCACAGCGTCACGGTCACAATCGGAACATCATCGATACCCATGGGCTTGACGATGGGCTGGCCGATACCGACGTCGGGCGGCAGCCAGTCCTGGTTCGAATAAATGGCGTTGTAGAGCCGGACGATGGCGTCGGTTCGTCCCTCGCCGACTTCGAACTCAATGCTCAGGGTGGCCATCCCGCGGCGCGAGATGGAATAGATGTGCTTTACACCCTCGATCTCGGACAGTATCTGCTCGGACGAGGTGGTGACCAGCTGCTCGACTTCACGGGCGCTGGCGCCGGGAAACGGGATAAAGACATTGGCAAAGGTGACGTTGATCTGGGGTTCTTCCTCGCGCGGTGTGATCATCACCGCCAGGATGCCGAGCAGTACGCCTACGAGGGCCAGCAGCGGGGTGATCTCGGATTGCAGGAACTTGCGGGCAAGCCCCCCCGAGAACCCCAGCTGTTCACTCACCCCCGCGCCCCGCGTGCAGCGTCTTCAGTACGATGGCTGCCTGCACGGGATCAAGCGCCACCTGTTCGCCGGAAGACAGACCCGCCAGCACCTCCCGCCCGGCATCGCCATGCTGCTGTCCGGCACGAATCTGGCGGAACATCACCCGGGAATCACGCAACACGTAGACACCGGTGACCTCGCTGCGGTGCACAATCGCGTTTGCCGGTATCAGCAGGCGCTGCACCTCGCCGGTGGTGATGGCGACCTTGACCGACATCCCCGGGTAGAGTCCCGGTCGGGAAGTGGACAGCGGCACACGTACTTCAAAGGTGTGGGTGGTCTGGTCCGCGCGCGGTGACACGGTGATCTCGTCGGACTGGATAGACTGTTGCGGATCATCCGGCCACAGCACGCGTGCGGAGCGCCAGGTACGCACGGTCTCGATCAGCCGTTCCGGTATATGGGTGGTGATACGCAGTGACTCCAGTGACAATCCCGTCATGAGCGGCGTACCCGGCTGTACCGATTCACCGGCCTCGATCAGCCGCTCGACCACGATACCGCCATAGGGTGCACGGACGACCGTGTGTGTGAGCTGTTCTTTAGCCTCGGCCACCTCGGCCCTGGCCGCATCCAGTAAGGCAGTCGCAGACTTGAAGGCGGCCTCTGCTCGCTCCAGTGCCGACTTGCTGCCCGCCTCCTGCGCAAACAACCTCTGCTCACGCTGGTAGTCATTGTTTGCCTGTTCATGGCGGGCTCTGGCTTCCTGCAGTCCACCCTCCGCCTTGGCCAGCCGGGCACTCTGTTCGGTATCGCGCAGCTTGACGATAATGCTGTCCCGCTCGACGTGATCATCCACATCGAACATCACCTCGATGACCCGCCCGGAGGTCTGCGCGGCGACCGTGGACTGGTTGACCGCCTCGACCGTCCCGTTGAAGACCTCCTCCTGCGCCACGGTGACATACTCCACCCGGGCGCTGTCGAGCGCGGACGCTGCCAGTGCGCCTGCATAGAGGATTGCCGGGGCTACAGCGAAAATACGAACTGTCCGGATCATAATCGTTCACCAGTCATTGCGGGCATGGTCATGCCCGTTCCATGTATCTGTTTGTCACGCTCGTTGCTGAAGCAGCAATGATCCCGGCAGTCGTAACCAGTCAAGAATAGCCGATAGACCCGTAACTTGCAGTCACGCAGTCCTGCAGGCGGCCGGGTTTATCAGGGCGTGACCATCCTGTTTCAGCAATGAGCGGACCAGCACGGGTGATAATCGCCGTAACTGCCAAGGTTCAGTACGTCAGCGAATCCCAGCGAGGCAAGTATCATGCGTGCCATTTCGCTGCGCTGGCCACTGCGGCAATAGACGAGTACCGGACGCTGCGGGTCGAGGTGGCGGTGTGCACCGGCGACGTACTGCACCGGCAGGTTGATGGCACCCGGCAGCGCACCGCTTGCGTATTCCTGTGGTGTGCGCACGTCCACCAGCTGGGCCCCGTTATCCAGGGCCTGCCTGAGCTCAGTGCAGGGCTGCATTGCCATGCCGCTCATTCTGCACCCTCGTCGTCCTCTTGCTCCTGCTTGCGCTGCCGTGAAAGGTACTCGTTCGGCCCGCTACACGCATTTTCGGACAGGGTGCAAATGCGCACCATCACACCGGCAATGAAGACCGTCACAAGGATAGCCGTCAGGGTTAACACATCGATAGCCATGTCTTACTCCAATATTAGTTAATTAGCGTTTAATTATAGACTAATACTAACGACTCAAGTTCGCAAGCCTTTAGAATAAAATTAATATGTTAAAATTCAGTGATATGTAGACTTTCTGGCTGCTCCTTGGCCCCACCCGGACAGGCGCCTGCCAGGTATTTGGGAGTGAAACCGGATAGAAATCATAAAAAAAAGTGGTTAATTGGCCCTAACAACACGCCGCTCACGGTGGCATGCAACATGCCACGGACTGTTGAATATATATATAAGGTGCCACCGGATTGCCTGCGCTGATCCTGCCACGTCACCCGCCCTGTGGCCGCCTGGCCTGTACCGGGAAGGCCGTTGCGGATCATGATTCGCACAGCCGGTGAAGAGGTCCGCAGTGTGGTGATGCAGCCGTCGCAGCCCGGCGACAGAGTAAACACTGAATTTTCCGATTGTTAGGATGAGTCCGCTTGCCGGTGTCGCAAGTCAGGAACAGTGCTCACTGTCACCAGGCTTATTGAGAACAACAAATCACTGTAATCACGGCGCTATTGGTGACTGGCACAGCAATTGCTCATGTTCACAGCGGAGTTTACCCAAAAACAAGGAGCACTAAATGGAGATCACGCAACTGAACAGGAGTAATACCAAGCTGGATATCATCGTGCATGTCGATGAAGCACTGGATGAGCAGAACAGACAACGTATCGAACATGCCATGCTGAAGGTGACCGGGATTCAACGCGCCCGCTTTAACAACAAGCGGCAGCATCTGCTGATCATTGGCTATGATCCCGCCCTGACCAGCTCGTCGAAAATTCTGAAACTCGTCAAGCAGCAGCGCCTGAGTGCGCAACTCATTGGCGGCCTGTAGCGCCACCTTTACCCGGGTGCCTGAAGAAACGCCGCCCATGCCGGGCGGCGTTCTGTTTTATGCGCAGCGGAAAATGGGCAGGTCAGCACTGCCCACGGCCCCGGCGCCGTAACCCCAGGTAACCCAGGGCAATCAGGGCCATTGCAGGCAGGACGGGATCTACCGCTCTGTGCTTGCCGATGGTGCAGCCACCACCTGATGCGGCCACGCCACCTGCCGCACCTCCTGCTGCTGCAAGGATGGCGTTATTGGCGGAGGCAAGCTCCTCGAAGCCCGGTGCATTCTGCGCCACCATCTGTTTGAAGCCGGTGACCTCGGTACCGGTGGCGTGCAATCCCTCGATAAATGCCGGCTGTACCGACTGGAACAGCAGGCGCACCTCGACAGAATGATCAACCCCCGGATCATTGAGCGGGACCCGGTAGTGAACAGTATCGGTACCGCTGCCTTCCTGGTTATTCAACCGGTTGAAGTCGGCATCCGTGCCGATGCCCGCTGGCAGGGCCTGCGGTTCGATAACGCTGGCCTGGTTATTAGTGAAACCCTCCGGAGGTATGCGATTGTCCTTCAGGTAGCTGTTGGCATGCAGCAGCACATGGGTGAGTTGCCGCCTCGGTAAACACGCCCACG
>JBATGJ010000014.1:0-7364 GCA_049665685.1 Gammaproteobacteria bacterium | reverse complement strand
ACCTGGATCTGGGTCCGTTCTCCACGTTGCTGTTGTCCCTGTTATTCGGACTGCTGACGGCCTGGATCGGCAAGCGCATGATCGACCGGGTACAACTGGACCCGGCGGCGGACGAGGAATTTAAATTCGCCAGCGTCGAGAAGACGTTTGCGCCCATGATGATCTTCACCTCCTGCGCCATGGCCTTTGCCCACGGCTCCAACGATGTGGCCAATGGCATCGGTCCGATGGCGGCCGTTGCCAGCCTGGTCAAGACGGGCGGTGAGGTCGCGCAGGAAGCAGACTTGCCGTTATGGATTCTGTTGCTGGGTGGGGCCGGCATCGTGTTCGGGCTTGCGACCATGGGCTATCGCGTGATGCGCACCATCGGCAGCAATATCACCAGCCTGACGCCGTCGCGCGGTTATTGTGCCACCCTGGCCGCGGCCTCCACCGTGGTGCTCGCCTCCAAGACCGGCCTGCCCGTCTCGACCACACACATCGCCGTCGGGGCGGTGGTAGGTGTTGGCTTTACCAGTGGCATGGCGGCCGTTGACCTGCAGGTAATACGCGACATTGTCACTTCCTGGGTGATCACACTGCCAGCAGGCGCCATCATGGGCATGCTGTTCTTCTTTACGCTCAAGGGGATCTTCGGCATCAGCTGCCCCTGCTGACGGTTGCGTCTGCAGCTTCAACTGTTTGGTGTTTACAAAGGACGAAGTAAACAAGAAGTGACACGGCAAGTTAAAGAGGATGCTGTCGCATGACCACTCAAAACATCATGACATCCCGAGTAATTACACTGCGCCCCGATGACAAGGTGGTCGATGCCCTGTTGACCATGCACCGGCACCATATCCGCAACCTGCCGGTCGTGGATGAAAACGGCAACTTCGTCGGCCTGTTCGGTGTACGCCGCCTGGGTCATCTGCTGCTGCCAAAGGCCGCCAGGGATCTTGACCGCTACAATATATCTGACCTCAGCTTTCTGCCGGACGAAACCGAGCAGCTGACGGAACGCTGGCGCAAGATTGCATCACAGCCCGTTTCGGAATTCCTGGAAAAACAAAATAAACTGTCGTTCTGTGCACCCGATACGAGCTTCCCCCAGTTGCTGGGATTACTCGAGCAAAGCAAGGACTCGAGCCTGCCAGTAATTATCGTGCAGGGCAAATCCAGGAAGCTGGTCGGGATGGTATCGTCCTGGGATATCCTGGAAGTATTCATCATGGGCCTCCTTGCCGACGAAACAACCAGAAAATCAGCAGCGGACGATGGCCTGCCTGATAAAAACAACCCGCCGCCGTCTACGGACAGCGACGCATAGGGCCTGCAGATGCACGGTACTGGCGAGGCCACTGCCCACATAATCTTCGGCTGGGATCCGCTCTGGGTCTCCACCATCCTGTTTGTTATCACCTATGCCGTCATCATCTCGGAAAAGGTCAACCGGGCTATTGTCTCGCTGCTGGGAGCAGGCCTGATGATCATGCTGGGTGTGCTGAACCAGGAGACCGCCATCAGCGGTATTGATTTCAATACGCTTGGGTTGCTGGTCGGCATGATGGTCATCGTGGCAATCACCAAGCGCAGCGGGGTGTTTCAGTTCGTTGCCGTGTGGTCTGCCAAGCAGGTCAAGGCCAGTCCCTGGGGCATACTGCTCATGCTGTCGATCGTTACCGCCGTATTCTCGGCCCTGCTCGACAATGTCACCACGGTCCTGCTGATTGCACCGGTAACCCTGCTGATATGCCACGAACTGGAAATCACTCCGTATCCTTACCTGTTTGCCGAGATCTTTGCCTCCAACATCGGCGGTACCGCGACACTGATCGGCGACCCGCCCAACATCATGATCGGCTCGGCGGTGAAACTCACCTTTAACGACTTTGTCCTCAACCTTGCACCTATCGTACCGCTGATCATGCTGGTGACCATGGCCATTATCTATGCCATCTGGGGCCGCAAGCTGCAGGCAACGGACGATGCCCGTGCACGGATCATGCAGTACAAAGAGCGGGAAGCGATTACGGATACCCGGCTGCTGAAGCTGTCACTCCTGGTACTTGCCCTGGTACTGGCCGGCTTCGTCATGGCCCATCCGCTACGGCTTGAACCGGCCACTATTGCCATGTTTGGGGCCGCACTGCTGCTGCTGTTATCGAACTTCACAAATACGGCTGAAGAGCAGACTGAAAATGTGCACCACACCTTCGGCAAGGTCGAGTGGGTCACCATTTTCTTCTTCGTCGGCCTGTTTGTCGCGGTAAAAGGTATCGAGGAAGCCGGGCTCCTGAAGCTGCTTGCAGACAAGGCAATCAACCTGACTGGCGGGGATTTGGCCCTGACCTCCCTGACTATTTTATGGGTGTCGGCCATCGTCTCGGCGATCGTGGACAATATCCCCTTCGTTGCGACCATGATCCCGCTGATCAAGTCGATGGCGCCCACCTTTGGCGGCGCCGAGAATCTGATGCCGTTGTGGTGGGCACAGGCACTCGGTGCCTGCCGCGGCGGTAACGGCTCGCTGGTTGGCGCCAGCGCCAACCTGATCGTGGCCGGATTTGCCGAACGGGCAGGCCACCGCATCAGATTTCTGCCGTTCATGGCACTGGCTTTCCCGATGATGCTGCTGAGCATCGTCATTGCCAGTGTCTATGTCTATCTGCGTTACCTGTAGGCGTGCGAGATGAAGCTCAAGGACATCCTGATAACCACCAAGACCGCCACTCGCGACATGAATGTACGGGAGCTTGTCATCGAGTGCACCCGGGCCAATATCCCCGGCCTGCCCTTCACGACCCCGTCGGGCCGAATCAGTGGCCGTGTTACGCTGAAGAATATCCTGAAGTTGACCTACCTGCCCGATTACATCATTGAGTCTGCCAGATTCCTGGGCGACCAGCTATTCAGCATTGAGGATTTAGAGGCCAAGACAAAACAGATGATGGAAAACCCCGTTGAAACCTACGCGCAGGAAGCCCACCTGACGATCCCATCGGATGCGACCGCTATCAAGGCACTCGCCATGATGGAACAGAACGATACCAGTTATATCTTTGTGGTGGATGACGACCTGTACCTTGGCGTCGTTACCATGCAGAGCCTGGCCAGGAAATTTCTCAGTATTGACGAGGGCAACTGACAGTAACAGGACAAACGTTTCCGCCGCGACGATCCATCGCGGACACCCGGTCAGCCCCCTGTACAATCCGCAACGGATAGCTCGCCATCAACAGCGGCTTATACCGGCTTTGCGCACTTGCAAGGTACCTTGATGACACCCCCCTTGATAAAGCCGGATGGCATGCCCAATTCGTCGTAGCGCACACAGGTCTCCCCGTCAAACAGGAATTCCCCGATATAGCGGTGTGAAATCCTGCGTTTCAGATTCTTCGCATAGTCCAGGTCCAGGAAATGACAGATCAAGCCCCTGACCACACCGGCATGCACGACCAGAAGAATGGTCTGCCCGGCATGGGCAGATGCGAGTGATGAAAAATAACTGACACTGCGCAACTGCATTTCACGAAAAGATTCACCACCAGGGTAGACAAAATCGGGGTCCTTCTTGTGCTGCGGATAATGTTCGGCCACCCATTTCTTTTTCTTCTTGTAGAGTTCGCCGTAGTTGACTTCATTCAGTGCCGGCGTATCGTGTATTAAGTTGATGCCATGAAGCCGCGCATGGAACATCGCGGTTTGCCGGGAGCGCTCCAGAATACTTGAATACACGGCATCGATCTGGACACCGTGTTTACGCAGCTGCCCGTCGACAAATGTGAGATCTTCTTCCCAGTCATGACTGGGCGGCGAATCCCCCCAGCCCAGGATCTGCTCACTGGCATTGATTATGGTTTTATAGTGCCTGGTTATGATTGCGCGCATGTCCGTTACCGACAGTTGCAAGATGGCCTGAACAGCGGCACAGGCCTGCTGTGTTTTGCATCCGAATAAACCACGCCGTGCTATTTTACAGAAAGTGACTTTTTCCCGTTTGCCCGCCCGTCTTCCGCCTGCCAGCTTACCCTGATGTTGAACCGGTTGCGGCCATCTTCCTGCGTGGCCGAGATCTTCAGGTCCAGCATGCCTTCCGGGCGCATGACGATTTTTTCGTCTTCATCACTGAAGGTAATCTTGCCTTTCGCTATTCCGGCCGTAATGGCCTTCAGAACAGACTGAATGGACTTGCTGTCATGCAGTGATTCGTATCGGAATCGCTTTTTCCTGCTGGCCATGGCCCTGGAACCTGTTATTAGTATCTATTGTAATTTCGGTTGGTGGACAACCGTTTATAGTTCAAACACTTTAATGTAAGGATAGTCGCTGCTGATCCCCATCACCAGCCCTTCCGGTCGAAATATGGTCACGGCGCACCGGTGCGGTAATCAGCCTGGCCATGGTTCAGAGCAGATTTTCCAGCATCTTGACCATAGGCCGAAGTTCTTTCTGTTTCAGCCGGCTTGCCGCCTTGTCCGGTGGCATCCATTCACGTCCGCGATGGCGTTCCTCCCATTCTTCATCCGGGATGACCCGGGTCACCTTCATCGGGTAGACAGTGACGGTGCACGTTGCTCCCCACTTTCCGTAGCGATATTCGCCCAGCGCATCCGTGGCCACTTTGCCCTCGACACCGGCCTCTTCCCATGCCTCCTTTGCCGCAGACTCCTGTGGGTTAAGCCCCGGGTCCTTGATGCCCTTGGGCACCACCAGGTGCTTGTTCTTGCTGGACGAAATAACCAGTATCTCGAGCTTGCCCTTATTCAGACGATAGGGAATCACTGAAGACTGGGTGTAATAATAGGCCGGCCGGTCGCGCTGCTCAGTACCGTCAGGTCCCGGGAACGGGAATTTCTTCGGCAGATTAGCCGGCCGGGTAATGGATTCAAGCAAGGCACAACCCGGCGACAAATCCTTCCAGGCATCCGGGACGATCAGCCTGGCCAGCGTCGCCGTCGGCAGCAGTTTACCGTCGTCCGGCACCGACACGGTTGCACCCACCAGCCACACCAGCAAGTCCTCGAGACCCGGATTATGCCCGACCAGCATTACCCGCTGCGCACTCTCCGGGCAACCCGTCAGCACCTCGAGCAGGTCCTCTGCCGTCGCCGCATAGACACGTTCGTCACGCTGTATGCCCTGGCCGCCCTTACCCATGGCCTTGCACAGCTTCTGGGCGGTCACCAGCGCACGTTCGGCCGGTGAGCTGATGACAAGGTCGGGCACAAAGTGTTGCTGCTGCAACCAGACACCCATGCGTTGTGCACCACGCTTGCCCCGGTCCTTGAGCGGACGGTGGTAGTCATCGGTGCCGGCATCCCAGTCGGACTTGCCGTGCCGGAGAATAAGCAGTTCACGCGTCATGGTATGCATCCGTCATTGAATTCATTCTCTCGATAATTCCTCAATACACCGGCGGGCCATGGCAGAAAAATCAATACGCCCGCACGCCTCGTAGACGACCACATCCCGCAATGTATCCAGATAGGCAGACTCGTCAAAGCCGTCGGTATCCCGCTGAAAGTGCCCGTCCGGGTACTGGTAAAACGGCCCCGGGGACTTCATCAGTGCGGCCAGCAGATCAGGCCGCTGTGCCATATCGATCGCTTCGACAGTCGGGTCCGCCACCGCATCGCGTTGCCAGTTGAGTATCAGCAAGGCTGTCAGCGGCGCTTCCTGTACGATCCGTCCGGCACCGTAAACCTGCTCAACAGGCACGTCATATTTATCTTCCAGCTCCCATAGCTGTTGCGTCGGCATCTTCAACAGCGCCTCCCGTTGCCGGGGCGGAATCAGGCCATGCAGTTTACGATTATGCACGATGGTACCGGGATTGACTCGTGGCAGCTTCGGAATGCCGCGCGCCTGCACGCCCTGCGGCCCGGCGCGCACGAATAGCCGGTCATTGGACAGGTAGCTCACCGCATCGTCAGACAGCATATGCAGCATAAGGGTTGACTTGCCCCCGCCGGAAAAACCGGCGATGCCCAGCCCCCGGCCCCGGTAAATTAGTCCGGCCGCGTGGCAGATCAGCCAGCCGCGGTGCTGCAGCCAGTTCATGTACTGCGAATTGATGAAGTTGATGACCTGGTTGTCATATTGTATACAGGGACCGGCGGCAATCCGGTAACGCTCACTTTGCAGGAACACCATGCCGGTACGGACCTTGCGGACGGCGCGTCCGCCGGGCAGGTCCACATAGCTGTCCTTGCGTCCGGTCTTGCCCGGCTCGCGTTTCCAGTCAACAAAATCCAGTCCCGGGTCCGGCGCCTCGCACTCGATTGTTACGATATCGATATCCGGCACCGCCGCGGCTGCCCTGATATGCGCAAAATAATCACCGAGGTTCTTGATCAGGCGTGGCGAATTGGCACGCACACGCATCAGGCAGTCACCCGCTGCGAGATAGAGTTCCTCGGCACACAGCGGCGCATTGCCCTGCAGGCGGTGTGCAACAGATGCCGGCGTATGGTTCATGCCTGTGCCTGTCCCCGCCTTATTGCGCCAGCTGCTGCAGCGCGTAGCGCGTGTATAACTGCGCGGCATCGATGCCGGCACCCTCGCTGGCGCCGCGGAAACCGCCGAACGCGGACACCTCGAACACCAGTGCCCCCTCCCGGCTCTCGGCGACATCAACCGTGGTGTAATCCATGCCAAACTGGGCCTGGGCCTGGTGCGCGAGCTCGATGATGGCGTCATCCGGACTGTGTGAAGTATAGCGTCCGCCACTCTGGATGGTCGTGTTCCAGGCAGCTTTATCCGCGAGCCGTGCATAACAGCCCAGGTATCCACCACCGAGAAACACCAGTCCCAGGTCGCGTCCCGGCAAATCGATCTTCTGCTGTATGTACATCATGGGGTGGTCTGTATGGAAGTCGCATACCGCGCGCTCAATCTGTGCCGCGTCACTGCCGGCATCGATCACGCACATACCACGTGCGCGGGTGGAATACAGTGGCTTGAAGATGGCAGAACCGAAGGTCTGCACGGCCTCGACCGCGGCCGCGATATCTTCCGTAATCCGGGTGGCGGGCATGGGTATGCCGGCATTGCGCAGGGTCACGGTACAGCTCAGACGGTCAACCAGGCGCAACATGTTTTCTGCAGGGCTGAAGACCCGCACCCCGGCCTGTTCTGCCACCCGCAGCAACTCCAGCCGGTCCAGGGTGTTGGGGCTGTAGCGGGCACTGATCTTCTTGACGATCAGCGCATCCAGCCGGCACAGGTCCTGGCCCTGGTAGTAAAGCCGCCGTTGTTCCAGATCCAGACTGACGCCGCCCATCTCGATGACCAGCCGATGACCGGTCGCCGCCTCGACGGCATCGGCCAGCACCTCGGTGGACCAGTTGCCGGGTATGCCCACCACGCCGATGCGGCAATCA
>JBATGJ010000013.1:0-19498 GCA_049665685.1 Gammaproteobacteria bacterium | reverse complement strand
CAGGAAGCCGAGGAATCCTCCGGTGAGCAGGAACAGGAATCCGAGGAGTCTGCCGGTGAAGAGGAGCAGGAATCCGAGGAGTCTGCCGGTGAGCAGGAGCAGGAATCCGGGGAGTCTGCCGGTGAAGAGGAGCAGGAATCCGAGGGATCCTCCGGTGATCAGCAGCAGGAATCTGAAGAATCCTCTGAAGATCAACAGGATAGTTCAGAGGCGTCTGCTGGTGATGAGCCGCAGGACAGCCAGGAAACCGCAGGGGATCAACAGGAGGATCGGGAGGACTCAGCCGGTGATGAGCAACAGGAAGCCAGGGAGGATGAGGGGGGTGAGCAACAGGCTGAATCCGGGGAAAATCAGCAAGATGAAGCTGAATCCGACAAGCAATCAGGGGAAAATAATGCTAATCTCGACATAGACGAGACTGATAAGGGCGCCGAGCCGAAGGATGAGGATGAATCGGCTGGAGGCGAGGAAGAGCCGGATTCACAGGAAGCCGGCACTGCAGCTGATCAGTCGGGCGGTGCAGGTGGCTTGCCCGACGAGATAACCGAAGAAGATACCGCCGCCAGTCAGGCCGTCGATCAATTCGACCAGATGGAGGCTGGTTTGGGCGAGTTGGATCCGGAAGCGTCGCAACCCGGCCTGCCTGATGAAGAAGGGCTGCCCGGAACCGGCGTGTCGATCGCTGTGATGGAACAATGGCTGGAACAGATTGAAGGTGATCCGGCCTACCTGTTGCTCAACCAGTTCAGGATAGAGGAGCAGCAGGCGTTATATCGCAATCGCCGCCAGTTAATGGAAACACGGCCTTGGTAATGCCAGGAATCAACCCCTGGGGATGATTGGGTGATAACAGGGTAACCGCAAAGACGAGGGGGCAATCGTTTGAGACACATTAACACCGTTTACCTGTATGTCATTTGCCTGCTGGCAAGTTTCATGGCTACGCAAGTCCACGCGTTCGGTTTTTCTACCGGTAACAGCAAGCCATTCAAAAAAGAGACAGGCATTACAACCAATCGCCCCTGGGGCAATATCGCGGCCACCAAGCCTGCGCCCCAGTATCAACCGCCACCGCCACCTTCAAATGCTTACTATCCGGGCGCCGCACCCGACACCGGCTGGTATACTCAACAGCAGCCTGGCTACAATACGACAGCGGCCGGGCAGCCTGTCGTTGAGGTTGATGTAGAGGGGTCGATTTTCTACGAGAACCAGAATATTGTTTACACGGTCCGTGTTGTCAGCGCGGGTAACCTCAAGTCACTCAATCCGGAGTTACCACGCATTGAAGGCGCCGTGCTGGAGCAGATAGACGGTCCTGTCGCCAGTACACGCAAGGACGGCATCAGCAAGCAGCGGCAAATCGTTAACACCTTCCGTTACAAATTGCTGCCGTTGCGTGCTGGCAAGGTCATTATCCCGGCGATGCGTTTTAACGGCACCCATGCGGACGACCGGCAATCGCGCAGAGGACCGGGTATGCCGGCCACGGCTCCCGCCGGCCGTTTCAATATTGCCGCCAGCAGGGACCTGACCTTGCGGGTCCGCGCAGCCGATGCCGCGGTCAATCCCTGGTTGCCGTTGCATGATCTGAAACTGCATGTCAATTTATTGCAGACTGGCCCGGTCAAGGCCGGTGAGCCTGTCACCCTGGAGCTGGAGCTGGCTGCAAAAGGCGCGCAAGGCAATCAGCTCCCGTCGCTGGCGGCACAGCTTGAAAGCCCGCACTACCGGATCTACCGGGATTCCACCAATATAACAAATGGTATTTCCGCACGTGGTAATTATCTGACCGGTAGCCGCAAGGAAACCTACACCCTCATTCCTCTTGAAGATGGCTGGGTGCGGCTACCCGAGGTTACCGTTGCGTGGTGGGATGTCGATACGGATACCGCCGAACGCGTCGAACTGCCGTTCGCCGCTGCGGCGAGCGCTGACAGCAAGGGGCTGGCAACGGCAGCAACAGGCAGTAAATATTCCCTCTCCCAGATGCTGTTCTGGGCCCCGCTCGTCATCGTCTTTTCCCTGATTGCAGGTTACTGGCTGGGCTCCTGGCACCGAACCCGTCCGTTGATGTCGTCAGCTGCAACACGGCTGTCTTTGCTGGGGCAGCATGTTGTCAGGCACGCCAGTCGGGTCAGTGCTCGCCTGTCACCGGCTGCTCATCTGAAACGCCTGCGCATGAGTTTTGCAATGCTGATGCCCAGGACAGTCAGGCTGTGGATGTGCGCGCGCTGTCAGTCTGCCGGTGACAACCCGGAGGCCTGGTGTATGGAGTTTAGGACGCGTGTTTGCGGACAGCTGAATATCAGCGAGAATGCCCCGCTTTCATATGTTGCCGAGAAGATCATCGAAGCAAGCCCCCAGGCGGAACCCGCCAAGCTGCGTACCCTTACCCAGTCGCTGGACCGGGCGATCTATGGCAGCAGTGCGCTGGATTTCCCGGCATGGAAACGGGAGTTTGCACAGCAGTTGCGTCCGCGTGTGTACTGGCGGCGCCATTCGCGACGTCGCTATGCAAAGGCCACGCTGCCTGCACTGAATCCACGAGCCATGTAAATACTGGCAGTCGGTTGCTGCTATTTGGGTGTGACGCGCACGCCGTCTTCAATGCGATCATCCGGGTGCAGGATCACCTGATCACCTGCAGTGAGCCCGTTCAGTACTTCGGTGATCAGACCGTTATCGTGCCCCGTAGAAACCGCAACAAGCCGTGCTTTACCCTTGTCTATCACGTATACCGCCCAGCTGCCTTCTTGCCGGAACAGGGCGCTGGTGGGTACCTGTAATACATCGTCCGCTTCCCAGATGATGAAATTGGCCTCCACCCGGTAGCCATCACCCAGTTGTTCCCAGTCCGTGCGCGGCGACACCAGGTCGGCAATCACCCAGACACGTTGTTCCTCGACACCCAGTGCCGAGATATGCGTGAAGCCGGTGGGCTCGACTGTCCGCACCACGGCATCCAGCGCCTGCGGGCCGCCCCAGCGCACCAGCTGCACGCGGGTGCCGGGCCGGATCCGCACAGCATCCGCCGACAGCACATCTACGGCAATCTCCAGTGCGGCCGGGTCACCGATCTCGAGCAGTGGTTCGCCGGTCGCCAGTACGCCCTCGCTCTCGCGATGAATCTGCAGCACCCGGCTTTCGATCGGTGCCTTGATGGAAACCGTCTCGGTCAGCGTCTCGCCATTATTGGCGATCGAGAACTGCAGGGCCGTTTGCGCGGCCTCCAGTTCATGGCGCGTAATGTCCACCGCAAAGCCGGCCGAGCGCAGTTCGGCGGATGCCTCACGGGAGCGTGTGGCGGCCTGCTCCACCTCATCGTGTGCAACCAGGTTTTTTTCCTGTAACTGCTGCTTGCGAGCATAGTCGTTGCGCGCAAAGGTGGCCTCGGCGCGCGCGGCAGACTCCAGTTGTTCCGCGCGCTTGATAGCGGCCTCGGCCGCAGCGACCTGTGCCGCGGCGCGTGCACGGCTGCGCGGATCGAGCACCTCGGGACGCAGCGGTTCCATCAGGGCCAGCGGCTGTCCCCGGGTGACGGCATCACCGACCTCCAGTGTGATGCGTTGCAGATAACCGGCCACCGGCGCAGAAATGACAAAGCGATCCTTGACGCGCGTCTGGCCTTCCTCCTCGACGGTTACGCTAAGTGGCGCACGTTTCACGACGCCGGACTCGACCTGTAACGGGGCAGGCCAGAAACCCCACGCCAGCAATGCCAGTAGTGCGGCGACCAGCAAGGTGATTGTCGTTGTCCTGTTTATTTTCATTCAATTCTTTCCTGTTACTGTGCTACTCACGTGTCTTCAGTACACCGACCAGGTCGAGACGGTTCAGTTTACGCCAGAGCAGCAGCCCTGACACAATGGCCGAGGCCAGCACCACGCTGAAGGCAAAGGCAACCGTGTCCGCCTCGAGTACCAGCGGCACGCGATACAGATCCGAGCGAAACGCATTCGACAGGTAGCGGCACAGCTCATATCCAAACAGGTAACCCAGTGGCAATGCCAGCAGCGTGACCACGGCGAGTTCACCCAGCAGTATCCAGGCAACCTCGCCACGGGTAAAGCCGAGTACACGCAGGCTGGCCAGTTCACGGTCACGCTCGGACAGTGCAATATGGGCGCTGTTATAGACAACACCGAATGCAATAACACCGCCCAGCAGGGCCGTGACAAAAGAAAAGTACAGGATGGTTTCATCCATGGTCTGGTGGAAGCTGCGAATCGCAGTCTCGCGTATGATCGTGCCACCTACCCTCGGCATATCGTCCAGTGCGCGCAGGATGCGTTCGCTTTGCTGTTCATCGATATCCAGGAAGACGGCGTTAATGGCATCGCCTTCTTTCAACAGACGATTGAGTGACTCGCGCTGGATGTAGGCCGACACACCCAGGTACTCGCTGGTCAGACCGGCGACCGGTACCTCCAGTACCGGGCGATTGCCCTCGAGCACTTCTACGGTCAGGTATTGACCGGGTGCAATGCCCAGCAACTCGGCGAGATAGTCGGTCAGCACCACACCCCGGGCGGGCAGTTCCACGCGCTGCAGGTCGGCGTCGAGTACCTTGCGCAGCACACCGTCCGGCTCCATGCCCTGCAGCGAGCCACGGTAACTGCGATGCTCGAAGCGCAGTCGGGCCGGTACTGCACGCATGCCCTCGGTATGTTGTACACCTTCGAGACCGGTGAGTGAGTGCAGGGCATGCCGTGACGTCGGCTCCACCAGGGTCACGGTCAGGTCCTGGTTCTGACTCATCGCATACTGCACGTCGATCATGTAGCTTACAGCGTCCTGCTGGAAATTGGACACCATAATGATGCCGCAGGCCGCCGCAATGCCGCTGACGGACAGCAGCGTCTTGACCGGTCGCCGTTCGATTTGACGTGCGATCATGCGCGTGGGTTGGGAAAACAGGCTTTGCAGTCCGAGCCGTTCGATGATTGTTGCGCGAAAGGCGGCCGGTGTTTCCGGGCGCATGGCCTCTGCCGGTGGCAGCTGTACCGCACGGTATACGGCCATGAGTGTACCGGTCATGCCTGCGAACAGGCTGACCAGGGTAGCCATGGCCACGACGCTGGTATACAAATGATAATCGGTAAACGGGAACTTGTAGAATTCCATGTAGAGTGAGCTCAGTCCCCTGCCCATCCAGATACCCGCGGCAATCCCGCCGGCGAGACCGAGCAGCACGATGACCAGCACCAGGGCGGCATAGTGCCGTCCCACGGCCAGGTTGCTGTAGCCGAAGGCCTTGAGGATGGCGATCTGGTTACGTTGCGTATTCACCAGCCGCGTGATGACCACGTTCAGCAGAAAGGCCGCGACGCCGAGAAATATAACCGGAAAGACCGCGGCCATGGTTTCCAGGCCCTTGAGTTCCTCGGACAGGAAGCGGTGAGAGGTCTGGTCCTTGCGGGCAAAGGCGCCCTGGCCGCCGTAACGTGCCACGATACGATCAATATGCTGGATGACATCAGCGGCATTCGCACCCTCGACCAGCCTGATGCTGACGTCATTGAATGCGCCTTCCATATTGTAGGCCGCCGCCAGTGCGGTACGTCCCATCCACAGGATGCCGTAGCGCTTGAAGTCGGGGAAGACCGCCCCGGGTGCGATGGCATACATGTATTCGGGAGACATGGCGATACCGACGATGGTCAGCTGCTTGCGCCGGCCGTTAATGGTGGCCGTCAGGCGATCACCAGGCTGCAGGCCGTGCTCCTTGGCGAAACTGTCATTGACGAGCGCTTCGTCATCACGCCCGGACTTGACCAGGCGTCCGTGGCGCAGGAAGAGAGAATTCAGTTCCGGTGGCCGGTTTTCCGGTATCGAGACCAGGGTGCCGGTCACCGGGTCGGCAAACCCGGGCACGGTGAGCCGCGCCGCGGCAACCACGCGTGTCTGTACCCGTTCTACACCGGGAACTGCCAGCAGGCGGCCAGCGAGGCTATCGGGTGCCCGTTTCAGCAGGGCGAACACATCAGCGAAGCGCTGTTCGCGGTAATAGCTGTCACGTGCAATCAGCAGCGTGTCATAGGTCGACAGCGACATCACGAAGGTGGCGATCCCGCCGACCTGTACCAGCGCGATGGCCAGCACCATGCCGCGCATTTCGACCAGGTCACGCCACAGCTTGCGGTTGAGGACGCCCATGCCTACCAGCTCAGCTCGCTGGCCCGCTTGCGCGTCGCATTGTGTTCGACGGCGCTGATCCGGCCATCCATGATCCGCACCACCCGGTCGGCCATGCCGGCGATATCGGCGTTGTGCGTGATGAGTGCTGTGGTAGTACCGAGTTCCCGATTGGCGCGCTCCAGTGCCTCCAGCACCAGTATGCCGGTCTCGGAGTCGAGCGCGCCGGTCGGCTCGTCACACAGCAAAACGGATGGATTTTTGGCGACGGCGCGGGCAATGGCCACGCGCTGCTGCTCACCGCCGGATAACTGTGCCGGGAAGTGGTCCATGCGGTCCTGCAGGTGCACCAGTGCCAGCGCATCTTCCGCTGTCATCGGGTTACGCACGATCTCGGTGACGGCCTGGACATTTTCCCGGGCCGTCAGACTGGGCATCAGGTTGTAGAACTGAAACACAAAGCCGACATGATGGCGCCGGTAATCGGTCAGTCGGCGTTCGTCGGCATGGGTCAGGTCCTGATCGCGATAGTGGACGGTGCCGTCGCTGGCGGTGTCCAGGCCGCCGAGGATGTTCAGCAGGGTGGACTTGCCGCTACCCGATGGGCCCAGCAGCACCATTAATTCCCCGGCAATCAGGTCGAGGTCGATACCGCGCAGCGCATGCACGTCGACCTCCCCCATATGGTAGACCTTGGTCAGGCCGCGTACCCGGAAAACGACATTCGCACCATCGGTGGCAGACGCCGGGGTGGTATTCAGCTCATCCATATCCGCCACTGTTGACTACCTTTACACCATAGTCAATGGGGTATGGGTTCGGCCTGTCTCAGCTCAGGGCAGGCCCGCCTGTCGATGCCGGTTTGTACGCAATAGCAGACGCGTTTGACACAGCTCATAATCAGGTAGCCACGATCTCGATTACACTGGTGTTTTGCCGATAATTACGGGGAAGCAAGTGAGCTATCGACACATCAACATGCGCCTGAACTGTACCTATGAGGGCGACGAGAACACCATTGCGACACTCGAGGTCGAGCACGAGGTCGATGCGCAGTGGCAGCCACTGGACCTCCGTGTGACTACGCCTGGCTTCGACATATTTGTCTATGCCGTATTTCACTGTCAGCACACGTATTTTCGGATCAATTGTGCAGAACGCAAGTTGCTACTCGGCAGTGCCGAGGGTCACATCGTCATTGGCGCAGGGGAAGACTGGAATCTGGAAAGCCTGCGGGTGCATTTTTCCGGCACGCTTGAGCATGGCCAGCCCGGCCCGGGCGATGTTGATTATATCGTCTCTCGTATGACGCAGTGCCCGGTGTCTCGCAATATCCAGACGCCGTCCAGCGCCGAAACGACAGTTACCCTGGAGTGACCGCCGGGGTCATTCCCCCGGTGCGGGCTTCACCGGGACCCAGCGGCCTGAACATGACGAGCAGCAGCGGCAGCAGGGTCAGGTCGGCCAGCAGGGCAACTATCATGGAGAACCCGGTGAGCAAACCGAAGTAGATGGTGGGTACGAAATTCGATAGTGCCAGGATCGTGAAACCCAGTGTAATCGTGATCGCAGTGTAGTACATGGCGCGGCCGATACTGTTATGGCAGCGGCCCACGGCGGCCCAGTAATCATTATCCCTGCCAAACTCTTCGGTAAACCGGTGGACGTAGTGAATGGTGTTGTCGACGGCGATACCGATCACGATGGCCGCAATGGTAATCGTCATGATGTCCAGGGGTATGCCCAGCCAGCCCATCAGTCCAAGGACCTGCAGGGCGGCCACGATATTCGGGATGATAGCAATCGCGGCCATTTTCAGACTGCGAAATGACACCACGAACATCAGCATGATGGCGATGAACACCACACCGAGGGTTAGTATCTGCGAACGAAACAGGCTCTGCAGCATGTTGTTGTAGAGTACCAGCATGCCGGACACGTGTACCCGGTCTTCGCCGATTTTCATGCTGTTAACCAGGTGATTACGGATCTTTTGTATCAGCGCCTCGCGCTCCAGCGAGGGATCGGACTCGAAAACGCGGATGCCGAAGCGTAACTGGTTTCCATCCTCTGACAGGTAGGGCGTAAACAATGATGCCTTGACGTCTGCCGGGAGTTTTTTGAACAGGACCGAGAGGAAGAAGTCATCGATCGGTTTGCCGTTGTTCAGACTCTCCAGCATGCGCGTTGCCGTGACGATAGACAGCACCTTGCCGGTTTCGGGCAGTTCGTCGAGGTAGTCATGAATGGCGGCGACGTCACCCAGCATGTAGGTATTGAACCAGTAACTGGTGCCCGTGATCCCGGCATCGCCTTCGGTTTCCGAAAACAGGTCGTCCATGAAATCGTCAGCCGCGAGATCCTCCTCGTCGACCTCAGGTTCCGGCGGGGCGTCGATAATCACATCCAGCGGGGTGGTGCCGCCGAGTGTGCGGTCGATCAGCTCCATACCGCGATAGATCTCGGTGTCATCCTTGAAATAATCGATAAAGCGGTTCTCTACGGTGAGCATTGTGATACCGATGACACTCAGAATCATGACGAGCGCAAATACCGAGAGGATAGGGTGGCCGAACTTCCGGATCAGCCGTGCAAAAAATCGTGTTATGGCACCCGTGATGTCGCGCAGTCTTGCAGGCGGGCCCGGATCCAGAAACATCAGGATGGCCGGAAACAGGGTGAACGAGAGTATAAAGGCCAGCGTGATGCCGACGGCCATCATCCAGCCGAAGTCGATCACCGGGCGGATCCCGCTGAACAGCAGCGAGCCGAAGGCGACGATGGTGGTGAGGGCCGTGTAGAAGCACGATTCGACCTTTGTCCTGACGGTTTCCCGCACCAGTTCGAGCTGTCCGGCATCGGGCCTGTCGGCGTGCAGTTCCCGGTAGCGGACAATCAGGTGGATCGTCAGGGACAGGGTAATGATCAGCAGCAGGGAAATAAAATTGGAGGAGACGACGGTGACCGGCCAGTCGACGAAACCGAGCCAGCCAACCATGACAAGTCCGGTAATAACGCAGATCAGCATCGGCAGGATTACCCAGCGCAACTTGCGAAAAGAGACGGCCAGCAGCAGGATGAGGAAGCACACTACCCCCACGCCGAACGTGACCAGGTCGTGGCGGATAAAGTCGATGGAGTCCGCGACGATCATCGGTACACCGCCCAGGTAGAGGTCTGCACGGTCACGGTGTTTGTCGAGGATCGTGCGTACCGCAGCGATATCGGTGTTCTGCTGGTCAAGCAGGCTGGCGCTGTAATTATCGAACTGGCGCGAAACAGCTGCCAGTTCCGTGTTCTCCTGATCGGTAAGTTTTTCGTCGAGGCGTTTTACGCGCAAGCGGTCGCGCTGCCCGAGCAGCTCATGATAGGTGTCGTCACGCCTGAAATTCACCTGCAGGGCTGTGGTCCTGCCGTCCGGGCTGATCAGCAGGTTGCGATACAGCGGGCTGGTGGTGAATTCCTGCCGGGCGAGTGTCCGGTCCGTGCCCTGACTGTCCAGGGTGCGTATCTGGCGGCTCATTTCCGACAGGGTGATCGGTGGACTGCTGATCAGCGGCACGTCCAGCAGGGTGACGACCGATTTGACCCGTTCAAGTGCGGCCAGCGCATCTCGCAGGGCACGAATGTCATCCAGTACGGCATCGCTGAACAGGTCACTACGCGGTGTGTAGGTCACGATCAGGTTGTCATCCGAACCATAACGGGCACGGATGGCACGGTAGTAGCTCAGCGCCTGGTCGCTTTCCAGGACCAGCGAGTCGGCCGAGGCATCGAGCTTGAAATCGGCCGCATGCAGGCCGAAGAACGTGATGAACAGGGCAGCAACCAGTATGACTATGGCCGGACGCTGCAGGATCAGCGCATCGTAATATCTTGCTAGCAGGTGTGACACGTCAGGATGCAGTCGGTCCGCTGGATGAGCGGCTTACACTCAGATTCTCCATGACGCGTATCTTATCCGTCCCTTTCCGGGCTGGCTATAGCTGGCGCGGACAAGGTATTTTGCGACTTGCCGTCATTCAGTGGCTGTCTGCGTATTCCAGTCCGTCGCTTCAATCCAGTTGACTATTTCTATGGCGGGTAATGGCTTGGAGATCAGGAAACCCTGCCCGTACTGGCAGCCCATATCAATGAGCTGCTGCTGTATCTCCGGGGTTTCTATGCCTTCTGCCAGTACATTGATGCCAAGCTCCTTGCCAAGGCTGATCATTGATTTGACCAGGCGTTCGTTGTTCTTTTCTGTCAGCAATGTTGTTATGAAAGATTTATCTATTTTCATCTCCTGGACAGGCAGTTGCTGCAGGTATGAATATGACGAGTAACCGGTACCGAAGTCATCAATTGACAGCATGACGCCGGCCTCACTCAGTTCGCGGAGGTTTTGCTGTGCAACCTCTTCATTCACCATGATCGAGGTTTCGGTGATTTCCAGAATGAGTAATTGCGGATCGATATCCCATATGCGCAAGGCCCGTGACACCAGTTCAACCAGTTCCGGGCTGTCCAGCAATTGCGGCGAAATATTGACCGCTATACGGAAATCCGGTGACAGCGACCGCATCAGCCTGGACTGGTTCAGGGCCGTATTCAGGATCCACAGTGTGATCTCCTGCAACAGCCGGCTCTTCTCGATAATGGGTATCATGACAACCGGTGAGATGAAGCCGTGCTCGGGGTGCTGCCAGCGAATCAGCGCTTCGGCACCATACAGCTGGTGGGTCTGAAGGTTAACCTTGGGCTGGTAGTAAAGTTCAAACTGCGAGTTCATGAACGCCGACTCGAGTTCGGACTCCAGTACCTTGTTCCGGGTAATCAATGCATTGTGTGATCCACCGGCATGCATGATCCGCGTGTTGGCCTGATGGGCGGCCTGTACCGTGTTCTCGGCCTGCATGAGCAGTTCCTCGGCCGACTCCCCGTGCTCGGGAAACACCACGATGCCGATGATCGGATGAACGGAGGTATGCATACCGGTGAGACCGCGCAGACCGTCAAGGCTTTCAATAATTTTGTTGGCGGCCAGGTCGGCCATGGCCGGGAATTTCAGTTCAGAAATAATCAATGCAATACGCTGGTCATCGATGCGCGAGAGAATATCCTTTGGTCGCTTGAGATCCCCCAGCTGCAGCTGTACGGCATCCAGTATCTCGCAGATCTTCCGGTAACCGATTGCCGGCACCAGCATTTCGGCGGTGGACAGGTCGATTAACAATAGCGCAAAATGACCATCGCGGCTGCGGTAGTCATCGAGGACATCGTCGAGTATATCCAGCAGACCGCTATGCCCCTGCCGTTCCGTCAGGTTGGCCGTAGTTTGGGGGCTGGTAATGACAGACATGGTTTACGCCCTGGCGGGTGTAAGGTCTAGAGATAGTAATCCGAGGGATCGATACCAAGCTGATCGGCATCGACGACTTTATTGATTTCCAGTTTTTCACCCTTGGTCTGTTGTGAAAACTCCCACAGATCGACCATTTGCGGACTTTCATACGGATTTCCGTCTGCAGTGAGGATGAGGAGAATCTTGGGATAGAGACGACGCACCCGGTTCTGCGACATGACGATACCGACCTGGCCGGAAGAAAGTTCTACCAGTGAGCCGGTTGGATAGGCGCCGATACACTGGATAAACTGCTCGATCAGGTCCTCCTGGAAATCGACATTCCGCCAATGGTAGAGGGTACTGATTGCCTCTACGGGTGAAATCTTCTTGCGGTAGGGGCGACTGCTTATCATTGCATCGTAGCAGTCGATAATTGCCGCTATGCGTCCGCTTACCGGTATCTGGTCACCACTCAGACCCGCAGGATAACCTTTTCCATTAATTCGTTCATGATGCGTCAGCATCATCTCGCGTACGACCGGTGGCAGGTCCGGCGTATTGTCCAGTATTTCGAGTCCGAACTGGACGTGATGGCGTACCAGTTTCATGGTCACCGGGTTGAGTGCTTCCTCCATATCGATCAGCGAGTCCGGCAGCTTGGTGCTGCCGACATCAAGCATCAATGCACCCATGGAAATGTCATGTATCTCGGTTTTGCTGAAACCGAGATGTCGGCAGAAGGTAGCGGCGAGGGCGCAACTGTTGATTGCATGCGTATATCTATAGTGGTTCTTGTTCTTCATGCGCTGCAACAACATGAAGGCATCCGGGTTGCGCAGGACACTTTCGACAATATTTGAGGTGGTCTTGGTTGCTTCCTTGACGTCGATAGTATCGCCGTCGCCGGCGCTATTGAAGATGTCTTCGACTGCACTGTTGCTGTTTTCGTAAATGGTGCGTGCGGCATCGAGTTCTTCCTCGATGGGTACAGTATCCCGGTAGGTGTTGGTGCCGAGCTTTACACGCGTGGTGACTGTCGCTGCTGCGTCTTCAGACAGGTCCTTGTCGGCAATCTCATGGGTAATACGGGGGTCGATTTCACTGCGTGTCTTGTTGATATAGACAAACTCGCAGTACTTCTTCAGGGTTTCCACCTCCTCTTTACTTTTGATGCGGAAGCCCTGGAACATAAACGGTGTTTCAAGCCACGGTCTGTCCAGTTCCTGGACAAACATTCCCTCCCTGAGATCATTGCAGTCAACCTTTTCCAGGAAAGTGTCGTCTATTTCTTTGGCAGATTCCATTCTGGAGGTTCTCGACTGCTTTAATAAATAATATCAGGCATGTATACAGGGATGTTGCTTTATACCGGCTGAATACCGGGCATGCACCAGGACAAGAAGTCGTCCATGCTTACATCACGGTAAACGTGGCTTTGTTGCTGTTGTTCCCTTCTTGTTCTTCTACAACTGCATCCTCCGCAGGCTCCATGTTCCCGACGGGTGACTGGATGAAGTAGCCCTGTGCCAGTGTGACGCCGAGTTCCCAGAGAATTGCCAGGGTAGCCGGGCTCTCAACGCCCTCGGCAATGGTTATGAAGTTGTTGCTGCGCGCAACTTCCATTATCTCGGTGACCTTGGTAAAGCACTTGCCCTTGTTGTTGATATTCTGTACGAGACCACTGTCAATCTTCAGGTAGTCGGCCTGGATATGCTGCAGGTGCTGTGGCTGTGTATCCAGGCGGTAATGTTCAATGGCCATCTTGCAGCCAATCGAGCGAAGCGCCTTGGACAGCATTGACAGTTTTTTCAGTTCGTTTTGTATCAGGTTTTCCGCCACCTCGAACACAAGCTGTTCGGCCTTGACCTTGTGCTGCTTGACCTTTTCCATCACCCAGACGGCAAAATCCTCGCTGGCGACCGTTTGCCTGGTCAGTTTCAGGAACAGCAGCATCGGCTGCTCCTGGTTGTTAGCCATCATTCGCATGATATTCTCGATCACATGGAGATCGACATCCATCGCTTTGCCGGAGTTGATCGCCATGGAGAAGAACTCGCCTGGCAGGATAATATTGCCGTCCTCGTCAACAATCCTGGTCAGCACTTCGTAGCAATGGCTGGCATCCCCCTTCAGGCTGGTGATCGGCTGATAGTAGATCTTGATGCGCCCTTCATTGATAACCTTTTCGACTATCTCCGCATGACCATCATTGCAGCCCGGGACATCAAAATCTTTTATGGCGGCACTGCTGGCCAGCACCTGGTTACCGCCGGATGTACGCGCGGATTCACAGGCCAGGTCGGCGCGGTTGATAACTTTCTCGGCATCGTCATCGCTGCTTCTGACCGAACAAACACCGATGCTTGTTGTCGTGACCAGTGACTGGCCGGCAATATCAAAAATATGACCTTCGACAGATGTGCGTACCTTTTCGGCTTTCTCTCTGGTCGTATCGATGTCAGAATCATTACACAGCACGGCGAAGGTACAGTCTCCGAATCTGGCAACCGTGTCACCGCCACAGTGAGTGCCGATAATACTGAGTACCTCGCTCATGACATGTTCACTGTTCATGATGCCGATTTCATCCCGGATGCGAATGTAATTGTCCATTAGCACATACATGACAGTGTTGTTCACATCGCCGTCCTGTGGTTCTGCCAGGCGCTTGTTCAGCATCGACAGGAACTGTTCACGGTCCGTCGCCTTCTCGGTTTTGGTGACGGACTGTTCAGTGGACTCATCAATCAGTTCCAGGGACAGGGCCGGGTTTGAATCGGTGGACGCGGCAGCGACGGGTGCGGCCTTTTCATCCAGTGCAGCCTGTAGCTGCACACACTTCTCCTCGGCAGTCGCCAGGGCTGATTTGAGGTTCTCGACTTCATTTGTCAAAGCCTCGGTATCAGCGCCATGGAATGCCTGGTCCTGTATCTTGTGCTCTGACTGTTCAACGGCCTGCTTGAGTGTCGCTACTTCCCGTTCAAGTGCCTCGTGCTCAGCCAGTCTGCCATCCAGGGCATCCCGCTCTGCCTGGGTAGTTTCCAGGTTCGCCTCAAGCTCTGCGACCTGCTGTTGCAGCGACTGCAGTTGCTCTGTATGCCCGGTCTCCTGTGCGACATCGCCCCGGGCTTCCTGCAGGGCCATATTCAGGCGCTCAACCTCGGCCTCCAGCCTGCTGGCCTCCTGCAGCGCGGTGTGCAGCTGATCGGCATCGACGCCCGGTTCGCTGGCTCCCTGCAGGGCCGCGTTTAACCGTTCTACTTCGGCCTCCAGCCTGCTGGCCTCCTGCAGCGCGGTGTGCAGCTGATCGGCACCGACATTCTGTTCGCTGGCTTCCTGCAGGGCACTGTTCAGCCGTGCAATCTCGGCCTCCAGTTCGTTTGCAGCACTGGCCCGCTGGCCAAGTATCTCCCGCTGCTCCTCGGCCTCATGCAGCCTGGATTCTAGCTCACGGACCGAGGCCTGCAGCTGAGCAAATTCTACGCTCGCCTGCGGCATACGTTCCGCTGCATCACCTGCAGTATCCAGCAGCTTGCGCAGCGACTCGATTTCCCCGGTTTTATCGTCCAGGGTTTTGTTATACAACCTGCTTTCAGTGATCGCGGATTCATGCAGTGCCCTGTTCAGGCCTTGAAGATTCTCCACATGTTCAGAGAGCTCCTGGTTGGTCACCCGCAGTGATGCCAGCTCATTCTCGCGTCCCTGTAATTCGGAGCCCAGTCTGGCGGTCTCCTCGCTATGGGCCGCATCCTTCAGTTCACTGGCCTCTTTCAGGGATGCAATCTCGGCGGTCAGCTCACCCACCTTCCTGCTGAAACCATCGAGCTCCTCACAGGTGTGTGCATGTTGTTGCTGTAAATCGGCAAGGTTACCGGCCAGCGTGTCTTTCTCCCGGGTGAATTCTTCCTCGGCCTGTTGGCCCCTGGCTACTTGTTCCTCGAGAGACCTGTTCAGTTCCTCCACGCGTTGTGTCAGCTGTCCCGCTTCATCGATACGTGCCTGCAATGCGGCTTCCTGCTCACTTGCCTGTTGCTGCAGACGGTTGCATTCGGACTCGGCGTCATGCAGCCGCTGCTTCAGTTGCTCTGCTTCATCGATACGTGCCTGCAGCGCGGCTTCCTGCTCACTTGCCTGCTGCTGCAGACGGTAGCATTCGGACTCGGCGGCCTGCAGCCGCTGCTTCAGCTGCTCTGTTTCATGTGCGTGTTCTTCATCCTTGTTGCGGCTGATGCGTGATTCTTCATCCAGCCTGTTACGCAGGGTGTTGATGGAATCGTTCAGCTCGTCGATTCGCGCGGAACGCTCCCTGATGAGTTTTCGCGATGACTCCAGCTCATACAGGGCCGAATTGAAGGCGGCATTGAATTGTTCAGCAACAGCCGTCAGTTCACCGAGGTCCGGTGTGTCTGTCCCGAATTCATCTGGCGACTCCGCAGCGGCCGACCCGGTGCTGCTGTTCCCCGTGTCCCCATCCGAATGCACGCTGTCGTCAGACTGCGGCTTATCCTCGCTATCATGCGTAACTATTTGACTTGACACTGTATTCACCATTCCTTTTAGCCTGGTAAACATGCTTTTGCCTTGGCTGTAATCCCCTGAAAAGACCGGTTTTACACGGTCTCGCATCACCTCCAGAGGACTATCGGCGTTTGGGCAGCACGCTTTAACAAGTTGGGCATGGCGACGGGGGCCAGGCAGGCATTTATATCTTTGAAAAACGGTCACATCCGGGAGAGCGCCCGGAACGGGCCTCCCGCATTGGCCCGCTGCGGATGTGGAGGGGGTGGTGCGCTAGATCTCGATGCGGTCCCAGGTCCAGTACAGGCCGATGACGGCAATGGTGGCTGAACCGGTCATCACCACGACATGCCGGTACCAGTCGCGCCTGGAGAACCACAGGCCGACAGTGAGGAAGGCCAGTGTGATCACCGTCAGCTGTCCGAGTTCCACGCCGACATTGAAGCTGATCAGCGCTGTCACGAAGGCGTCTGCCGGCATGCCGAAATCCTGCAGCACGCCGGCAAAGCCCATCCCGTGCAGCAGCCCGAAACAAAACACCAGCAACAAGCGACTATTGTGCAGTGAACGGGCGAAGATATTCTCCAGGCCGATATAGGCGATCGAGAGCGCAATCAGCGGCTCGACGATATTGTCGGGCAAGGCGATCACGCCGTTCATGGTCAGACCCAGGGTGATCGTGTGCGCCACAGTAAACATCGTGACCTGCCATAACAACGGGCGCATTTTCACGCTGAGCAGGAAGATGCCGAGGATGAACAGGATATGATCCAGCCCCCTGGGCAGAATATGCTCGAATCCGGCGACCAGGTAAGTACGAATAGTCACGACAAGCGGTGGCCGGGTAAACACCTCGGTCAACGAGAATGGTTCGCTGGCCCGGTCCTTGCGCAGCCATTGCCACTCGGACCAGTGCCATTTCGCGTTCCCTTCATCCACCTGGCGGACACGCACGGCATTGTCGCCGAAGCGTTCCGGGTAGTACCAGGTGAGGCTCTCGGCTGTCCGTGCGACCTGGCCCTCCAGGTAGATGACGCTGATTCGGGGTACCTTGGTGTAGCCCGGTTCGGGGATGTCCACGCGGGTCACGTGCAGCGGGGCGGCCATCCCGTCGAATTCGAGCCTGATTGCCTCCGCCAGGCGGGGCTTGAACGGTTCGAAGGCCTTGCCGAGCGCGGCTGCCTGCAACACCCGCAGTTCATCATAGGCCGCGGCATTAGGCGCCTCCCGGGTATCACGATAACGGGTATTGATACCGGTGAGCATTGCCTCGATACTGGCACGCAACTCGATACTGTAGGTGCCATCGGTGCTGACGCTGATCTCGACCAGCGCCGGTTTCACCACATCCGCCGGCACGGGGCCGGCGGCCATCAGCAGCAGCCAGAAACAGGCCGCCCAACGGGCAGGGTGTCGCTGGCCAGGGCGATTCGTTATGACTCCCGGCAATATAGTAATTAACTTATACGGCTGCCCCACGCTGTAATTTTTCCCGCGATTCTATATTATTGATACCCGCGGTGGCTGGATACAGCAACCCGTGAGTGGTTGGATTTAACTATAATGACGGTACCGCTCGCATCATAACATTGCCATAACCAACGAAAACCACCAGGTGACCTATGCCCCCAATTGATCGAAGAGAATTTCTGAAGATGCTCGGCGCCAGCGCCGCGTCGGCTACCGGACTGATTGCCTGCGGCAAACCGGATAATGGCGCTGGAGCGCCCGACATGGCCGCCGCTCCCGCTGCAACCGCTCCCGACCCGCTGGCAGGATTCTATGATCTGCCGATGCAGGGCAATGCCCGTATCCTGCATATCACCGACGTGCACGGTCAGCTCAAGCCGGTCTATTTTCGGGAACCCAATGTCAACCTCGGGGTGGGCGATGCCTTTGGCCGACCGCCACACATCGTGGGCCAGGGATTTCTGGATTTTATGGGGCTGAGTGCGAATACGCCCGAGTCGTATGCGTACACCTTCCTGGATTTTTACAACGCGGCCCGCAAATATGGCCGGACTGGTGGTTTCGCACACGTCAAGACCCTGCTGGATCGCCTGCGCGAGCAGGCCGGCGGGCGCGAAAATACCCTGACGCTCGACGGCGGCGACCTCTGGCAGGGCTCGGGCACCGCGCTCTGGACGCGTGGTGTGGACATGGTCGAGGCCTCCAACATCATGGGCCTGGACGTCATGGTCGGCCACTGGGAGTTTACCTATCGCGAGGACGAGGTGCTGAGCAATGTCGCCCTGTTCAAGGGTGATTTCATCGGCCAGAACGTCCGTGTCAAGGAAGACTCGCTGTTCGGCGATAAATACGCCACCATGGTCGAGAAGTTCGATGGCCGGGGTCTGTATAACGAGGATACCGGTCACGCCTTTCGTCCCTATGTCATCAAGACCGTCGGCGGCGCACGCATCTGCATTGTCGGGCAGGCCTTTCCGCGTACCGCCAATGCCAATCCGCAGGAGTTTTTCCCCGACTGGTCTTTCGGATTGCGTGAGGATGACATGATCGAACTGGTCGAAACGGTACGGGAGGAGGAAAAGCCCGACGCCGTGGTGCTGCTGTCGCACAATGGTATGGACGTCGATATCAAGATGGCCGGGCGTGTGCCGGGCCTGAACGCGGTGTTTGGCGGCCATACCCATGACGGTATTCCGAAACCGGTCGAGGTGAAAAACGTGGAGGGCCATACCTGCTACGTGACCAATGCCGGCTCCAACGGCAAATATGTCGGGGTCATGGATTTCGATATCCAGGAAGGCGGCATCAAGGGCATGCGCTACAAGATGCTGCCGGTGATTACGGAGATGCTGCCGGCCGACGGGGAAATGGAGGCCTACATTACCCAAATGCGGCAGAAGGTGTATGACGACAAGATTGTCGAGAGCCGCAACAGCAAGCTCTTCTTCAACCCGGCCCGCGTCGGCAAGACCTATGAGGAGATTCTTGGCGAGAAACTGGCGATTGCCGACCGGGTGCTGTATCGGCGTGGTAATTTCATGGGCACCTGGGACCAGGTCCTGTGCAATGCCCTGCGCCATGAATACGGTGCCGATGTGTCAGTATCGGCCGGGGTACGCTGGGGGACGACCACCCTCAAGGGCGACTGGATTACCATGGAAGATGTCATGACCCAGTGTGCCATGACCTATGGCGAGACCTATGTACAGGAGATGAAGGGCAGCGCGCTGCTGAATATCCTCGAGGGAGTTGCGGACAACCTGTTCGATCCGGATCCCTACCTGCAGTCGGGTGGTGACATGGTGCGTGTCGGCGGCCTCGATTACACCATCGAACCCGCCAAGCCGCTGGGTGAGCGTATCACCGATGTGCGTCTTGATAACGGACACAAGATAGAACCGGATGAGACTTATAAGGTGGCCGGCTGGGCCTCGGTCGGCCAGGCCCCGGAGGGGCGGCTGATGTGGGATGTGGTACGTGACTATATCCTTGCGGTCAAGGGTGATGATGATGTGCTGGTACTGCCCAAGATCAACCATCCGAAGC
>JBATGJ010000012.1:0-7678 GCA_049665685.1 Gammaproteobacteria bacterium | reverse complement strand
CCACAGCTCCGATACAAGCGACACGCACATCAACATCAAACTGGCGCAGTACCAGCGCAGCGCCGCCAGCACGCGCATCAATGGTTTCAGCAAGCAGTTCCGCTGGCGTAACCTGGAACAGGATGCCCAACGTTACCCGCAATCCACCAGGATCAACCGTGCCGCCAACGCGACAGCCATACTGCGGACCCTGTGCGAACACCCCGGGTTGCGGAAACTCCCGTGACCAGCAGGCGCCTCGCTTTTTTCACCTGCCGCATGGTCAATTTACAGTATGTGCTGGTGGCGGCCCTGCTCATGCCGGGCATCGCTACTGCAGGCGGATACATTTTTGCAGAGGGCTCCGGCGAGAATATCATTCTGCACCCCTCGGACTACTCCGGCGCGGGTGGAACGCTGACGGTCAGGGTCTGTATCACGCCTAACACTTACCATGCCGCAGCCATGGAAATACCGATACAGAATAACATCAACATCTACAATGCCCTGCAGCCGACGGTCGGCAATCTTGTCGCAGGTACCGCCAACAACATCCCGCCCGGTCAACTCGATTTCGAGTCGGTATCACTGCATGAAATCGGGCACTGCCTGGGCATGGCGCATGTCAACCTGGCCTCGGAATCCGGCCTGACCGGTGCTGACCGGGACTACACCAAGAGCACCACGGGCGGCGACGGCTATGACCTCAATGCCGGCAACGACGGCATCCGCGGTTCCAGCGACGATATCCGTGGCAATGACATCAACCTGCACTGGTTCCGCAAAGCAAACAACAATCCGTTCACCATTGACTCCACCGTTGATGCCACCACTTATTCGAGAAACCCGGCCGACCTGCCAGCCGGCCATACCTACGCGGCCAACGGCGACCGCACGGTTGCAGGACTGCTGGGCGTGCCAGACACCGAGGCCGTCATGCAACAGGGCACCGCGTCTGATGAAGCGCAGCGCACCCTTGTGCATGACGACGTTGCCACACTGCAACTGGCAGCAAGCGGCGTTGATGAAGCCGCCGGCACCTTCGACGACTATACAATCAACCTTGTATACGGCGGTATTTCCAACAGCAGCAGCTGTGATATCCGGATTGCCTTCGATAACGCGAAAACCAGTGTTGCCGTTTGCGAGGTCAGTGGCAGCAATATCCCGGGCAGCCCGGACCACTGGCGCATATCAGCTGCCAATATTTATTTTAATTACACCATGAACTGGTTCTTCAATACCGCCACCGTCAACCAGTCGCCGGTCCTGTCGGCCATTGGCAACCGGACGGTGGTCGAGGACGCATCGCTGTCAGTACCTGTTTCGGCCACCGATGCGGACGGCAACAATCTGGTCTTTACGGCCACCGGTCTGCCAGCTTTTGCATCGTTGACTGACCATGGCGACGGGAGCGCCACGCTCGACATCAACCCGGTTAACGGTGATGCCGGGACCTATAATGTGACTATCGATGTCGACGATGATGGCCTGCCGATACTGGGTGACAGCGAGAACTTCGACATTATCGTCACCACACCTGTAATCGACACTGACGGCGACGGCGTCGATGACGCCACTGAAATACTCAATGGCACGGACCCGGATAAGGTCGACAGCGACGGCGACGGGCTGGTCGACGGTGCGGGAGGTGTTGTGTCACTTACAATGCTGCCTGGCGGTGTCGATACTGACAGCGACGGCTTTGTTGACGGTGAAACCGATTTCAATACCAATCCGACAAACCCTGACAGCGACGGTGACCAGCTGGGTGACGGGCTCGAGGTCTCGTTACTCAGCGATCCGCTGAATGCCGGATCGTGGCCGAATATCGCCGATGGCGACCTGGCACCCCTCGGCAGTCCTGACGGGAATATCAACGCGGCAGACCTGCTCATTGCGGTGCGCATCGCACTGGGCAGTATTTCGCCGTTACCGCTGCAGTTTGCGCATGGCGATCTCTACCCAAGCACACCGGACGGTGTAATCGACCTGTCGGATGTCCTGCTGCTCCAGCAATGGGTTCTGGGTCTGCCCTGAGGGATTATTTCGGGGCGTCCTGCCGACCCGCAAACAGCCTGATCACCACCAGCACCAGCGGCGTACCGTGCAGCAACAGGTCGAAGATATCGAGCGGCCGCGTCAGCTCGCCTGCAGCCAGCAGCTTCAGCTTCTCCCACAGGTGCGGTTCCGGGACAAACGGCGCCAACGCTGCGAACACCGCTATCGCCAACAGCAGGGGCATCGGAATATTTTCCAGCCACTTCATAATGCTACCCCACATAATATCAATACCGGATCAACAACGGTTGGTAGCCATAAATCGCACTCAGGTGATGCAGCACGGCATGCTGTCCCTGTTCCGCCCAGATGCGGCTGATTTCCTCCTGCACCGCCCGGTAGCGCTCTTCCAGGTCGAGCTCCTGCGGCTGCCTGGCTGCCAGCACCGTCACCATGTCCAGCCACATCCTGCTTGCCCCCATGATCAGGGCCGGCCAGGTCTGCTGGACAACCGGCAACCAGCTGGCATCACTGGTGTCCTCGATATCGGGTCGCTCGAGTCTGCCGACATTATCAAAGCTGACCCCGGTCACATCACCATCCTGGCGCAATTGCGCGAGCACCGGACTGTTGCCGATGTCCGCGTAGATACGCTGTGCCCCGGCGGGTGTGGAATAGAAAATAAAACTGAACACATGCCCGAACTCGTCCTGTGGCGCGCGTCGGTGGATACGCCAGATCAGGATGTCACCGTAGTGGCGGTCGAATACCGGCGCAATGACCTCCCCGGCCAGCAGGGTGCCGATGTGCCAGCGGGTCGGTTCACCCTCCGGTCGGGCAATGCGAAACCGTGCATACCACCACCCTTCCCCTTCCGGCAGAGCGTCAGCCGAAGGACTGTCGGGCGCAGTAGCCTGCGCGGGTATCGTCGGCATAACCGTGCAGCCCCACAGGTTAACGGTGAATAGCAGCACAAGCCAACCGCTTGCTATGCGCATATAACCTCCGCTTGTGTGCCTGATTACACAGGCAGCATGTGTATCGTCCCGACCGGTTACTCGGTATGGTCGATATGAATATCATCGGGAAACGGGCGGCCTGCACCCGTTTCAATCAGGTCCTTGAGGCTGAGCAGAAAGACGCCCCATTTGGTACTGCAATGCGCCATGAAGTCCGTGACAGCCGGCCAGCCCGCATGACTGAAGCGTAAGAATACCTGGTCTTCTGCCGGTTCCAGCTCGAACAACACCTCGGTGCCCTCCCACGCGTCCGGCTCGTTACCGGCATAGCGCCAGCGCACGCGCTGATCGGGCTGCAGTTCGAGCACCTCGAAATCAGGCCCGCCGCCGTTGAAACGGAAGTGAATGATCGACCCGCGGGGCCCTGCACCGCGGGTATCGCGCGTCCACCAGCCGGACAGACCGGCATCGGTCGTCAGGGCCGCATAGATGGCCTGTGCACTACCGGCTATACCCACACGATGATTGATTTCTGCCATGTTCGTCGTACCTCGCCAGGCTCAACGACTAACGGGAAGCATCATACCGTTAAATTCATTGACCGCTAGCACGCTCCAGATACATCAGCACGTCGCGCAGGCGGCCCTCATCGATGATCAGCCGGTGAGGCACGGCCTTCAGCTGCCGGTCTTCGATGCGCAGCCAGTGGCGCATGGCCACGCCATCACCTGCCATGCGCCTGAACAGTAACTGGTAAAATCGCACCCATTGTGTTGCACGCGACCATGCGTCCGTGCCCGGTTGCAGGCACTGCCGGCCACTCGCCAGGCGCCCAATGTCATCGCACCTGATGCCCAGCACACGGGCCAGTTCCGCCTGGTACAGGTCCAGCATCCAGGTAATCTTCAATACGGTCTGGGTCAGCTTGCGCGGCTCAAACCGGTATTGACGCAATCTCGAACACCATGCATGGCTTTCCCTGAGAAGACCACCCACAGGATGTGGTTGCCTCGCTATACTAGTACAGGCTATATAGGCACTCATTCATCATCAACCGGAGGTAGATATGTTTCTGAAGGAGAAGAGCACGGGTGATCTGGTCGAGGTTCTGTCGGTACAAGACCTGTTCGACCCGTTTTGTACCCAGCTGATCGGTCGTTACCAGCACGGCGAGGAACGCCAGGACCCGGAGAAATTCGACAAGGCCGGACTGATCTTTCCTTCAGGTGAAGCGCTACCGAAATGCTGGCTGGATGCCCACTACCGCGAGGGTGAAACGCAGCGCTGAGCGGCCGATATAGAGATGGCAGGCAGAGAATGTGAGGGTGGCCGCAGGCTGACCTCCCGACTCTCAAAATCTATCCTTTTGTTTTTATTAGTATAATTGTTTCACTAGGGACGGTAGTACTGGTATATAATTAATCAATTATTTACTAATCTTTATGGAGATGCTGTCATGATATTTCGCGCACTTGCCGCTGCCTTGCTGGCGGCCCCCCTGCTGATTCCGGCCACCGCCCATGCCTGGTGGGGTGGTCCCGGCCAAGGCGGTTATTACGGCGTCGGCCCGATGCATTCCGATGCTGCGGGCGGCTTCAACTTCAACAGCTCGTTTCGGGGTCGTGGCCAGGGCAGTGGCTACAACCGCTTCAGCGGCTACCGTGGCTATCCACCCTCCCCCCTGTACCGTGATACACCGCAGTCGCCGTCATGGATCATTCGCGGCGTGAACTTCAAGTACGATTCGTCTGAGCTGACGCCCCCGTCCATGAGAATCCTCGACAGTGTTGCAGACGTGGTGCGCAACCGACCGGCCGAGCCACTTGAAGTCGGCGGTCATGCCAGTGCCGAAGGCGATGGGCCGTACAACATGGCACTGTCAAACCGGCGCGCGCAGACGGTCCGCGCCTATCTCGTCAAGCGCGGCATCGACCCGGAACTCCTGACCTATCGCGGCTACGGCGAAACCCGGCCACTGGTCACCAATGTCAACGAGCAGGGCCGCCGCATCAACCGCCGGGTGGAACTGACGCCACTGCCCTATGTGAAGCGCTGAAGCACCCGGCGCGATTGGCTGTTTGATGGTAGTATTCCGTCATTCATAAACACTGTGCCTGCGGTTAACACCTGGCCGGCTGGAAGAAGGAACACGAAATGAAAACAATGCAATCTGCAATATCCTGGCTGCTCAGTCTGCTGCTGGTATTTTCTCCGCTGGCCGGCGTACAGGCGGCCATGATCGACAACGCCTCCCTGCTTGCAGCCGAACCGGCCATGCAAACACGCACCAGCGTGCAACAACTGCTTGGCCGGAACGAGGCACGTCAGCAGCTGCAGGCACTCGGCGTCAGCCCGGAATGGGCGCAGGAACGGGCACGCAGCCTGTCCGATGTGGAGCTGGCCCGCATCAACCAGGGTATTGGACAGCTGGAGGACGGCAGTGACAGTGTGCTGGGCATACTGCTCGTCGTCTTCATCGTGTTCATCATTACCGATGTCATTGGTGCGACGGATATCTTCCCCTTCGTTCACCCGGTCAAGTAATCACACCCTGCACCGGTTACTGAACACCCGCTTTCAGGCGGGTGTTCTGCTTTCTGGCCTGCTGCTCACCGGCTGCGCCACAGCGCCACAGACCCGGCAACTGACAGCGGCCCGACCGACCGGACTGCCTGTCGCACACGAGCTGGAACAAGTGCCGTTCTTTCCGCAAACCCGCTACCAGTGCGGCCCGGCCGCGCTGGCGACGGTACTGGCCACCTACGGGGTCGACGTCTCTCCGGACACCCTGGTCGACCAGGTCTATGTACCCCGCCTCAAGGGGAGCCTGCCGGAAGAGATCACGGCCAGCGCCCGCCGCCACGGAATGCTGGCCTATCCGCTGGCGCCCGCCCTGACGGCACTGCTGAGCGAAATCGCAGAGGGACACCCGGTACTCGTTTTCCAGAACCTGGGCCTGCGCTGGTTACCGAAACGGCATTTTGCCGTGGTCGTCGGTTACGATCTCGAGGCCGGCGAACTGGTGCTGCGTTCCGGCACCCTGCGGCGCCGGCGAACACCGCTGGCTGTGTTTGAACGGACCTGGGCACGCCTGCAGCGCCGTGCATGGGTCATCCTGCCGCCCGGTGAAGTACCCGCCTCGGCCGAGCTACTGCCCTACCTGCGTGCCGCACATGAGCTTGAACGGAGTGACAATCCCGCAACGGCTCGCGCGGCCTGGCGAGCCGGGACCCGCGCCTGGCCGGACAGTTTTCGCGCCTGGATAGCGCTTGGCAACAGTCACTACGCAGCGCGGGAATTCAGCCAGGCTGGTGCTGCGTTTCGCCGGGCAACCCGCCTGGCCCCGGACAAGCCGGCCGCCTGGAACAACCTGGCCTATGCACTGTTGAAGACCCGCTGTCCACAACAGGCACGGGTGGCCGCTGACTGCGCGCTTAAGCTGGCGCCGGACGACACGCAGGCCCGACACACGGCTGAAGAAATTGACGGGCTGGCAACCGGCAGTGATGCACCGCACTGTCTTGCGGTAACCTGTAGTACGCCATCGACGACAGAGACGCCCGCCGGCAAGCCGTAATGCGGAGTTAGCCGTGAATCGAGGTAACCTGCATGGCTACCGGCTGCAGCGATATCTCCCAGCCAAACGCGCTGGAGTGGCCCAGGCGCACGCAATCGCCCACTTCGTTTTCATACCAGCCGCTGTGGTTACGCAGGGGCTCCACACTGTAGCCCCACCAGGTCCCGCTGCGGTCCTGCGCGATCCATTTGACCCAGTCCGGTCGTGGAAATGTCAAGCCGTCACCCATGGCGTCACCCCCCTGTCGATAAACCGCCCCACGTCGCGACATCCGGCCTGCCCGTCAAGGCCCTGCCGCCGCACCGGGTGTGGCTATTCGTCACCACACCCCCCTGCGCATCCCACCGCCACGGATATTATCAATAAATACGTGCCCGGCAATAGTGTCTTCAGGCACAAAGAATTTGGTATATTCAGCGTTTTTCAGACAATCCGATCACCATGAATGAAGCATCACTCTGCCCGTGCGGGTCAGGCCTGGACTTTGGCGCCTGCTGCGAACCCTACATTCGCGGGACGGCGCACGCGCCTGACCCGGAGACACTGATGCGGTCGCGCTATACCGCGTATACCTTGCATGAAATGCCTTACCTTGCGGAAACGCTGCACCCCGGTCAGCGCAATGATTATGACGAGGCCGGTGCCGCGAAGTGGGCGCGCGAGTCGGAATGGGAGGGGCTGGAAATCGTCAACGTGTCCAACCCCGACGAACACAGCGGCAAGGTTGAATTCAGGGCCACCTACCGACGCGATGGTGAACAGTTCGTCCACCACGAACTGGCCGAGTTCCGCAAGTCCGGTGACACCTGGTATTTCTTCGACGGCAAGATGGTCGGCCCCGGCCAGTTTACCCGCGAGACGCGCAAGGTCGGTCGAAACGAGCCCTGTCCATGCGGCAGCGGTAAAAAATTCAAGAAATGCTGCGGTGCCTGAGGTATCACCACCCTCATTTTGTCATACGCACGAGATGGCTGCTGTGTAGAATAGCCAGCATGTCACCAAGCGCCCCTGGATCATCTTGATTTCGCCCGCACCTGTGTCACCTATGAAAGATACCTGGAAAGACGCCATTTACCAGCAGCGCAGTTCGCTGGCAGAAACGATCAAGGCACCGCTGGCCGCCCTGGCCGGGCAGGTTGCAGACGCCTGGGGTGACCGGGAG
>JBATGJ010000011.1:0-2324 GCA_049665685.1 Gammaproteobacteria bacterium | reverse complement strand
GCTCTGCCTGGCGGTCGACAAGGTTGTAGCTGAACTGGACGAAATCGAGTTCGCGGCTTTTCATCACTTCCTCGAACTCTTCGTGACGGCGGCCGTGCGAGGTGGTGATGCCGACATAGCGGATGTCGCCAGCTGCCTTCATCTCATAGAGGGTCTCGAGATGCGCCTGCCACGAAACCAGGTTGTGCACCTGCATGAGATCGAAGCCCGGCACGCCCCAGTAGCGGCGTGAAGCCTCCATCTGCTGGCGGCCCTTGCCCGGCGCCGAGGTCCATACCTTGTCGGCAGAGAAAACCTCGCCCGACTTGCCGAGCTTAGCCAGCGCGTAACCGATCACCGGCTGCGAGCTGCCGTACATGGGCGAGGAGTCGATCATGCGGCCGCCGGCATCGAGGAAGTGCCGGATCACCTCGGCGCAGGTGTCGCGTGCGGCAATGTCATCGCCGACATTGAAGGTGCGCGAGCTGCCGAGGCCGATCACCGGCATGGCTTCGCCGCTGGACGGAACCGGCTTGCTGATGAGCTTCTCCCGGCTGGCCGCCTTTGTGGCAGGCACGAGGGCACTGGCACAAAGCGCAGCAAGCGTTTTCATCAATTCACGCCGGGAGAGTCGTGCCGGAAAAGTCATCACTGTTATCGATCTGTTGGAAAATGGCAGTCGCCAGATTACTCAAGTGTACTCCAGACTGCAGATTTTCCAGGGTGTCCCGCCCGACCAGGTTTGCGGCGGCAGATGATTTCCCTGTTAATTCCCTGTTCCTGATTTCGGAAACTGTCTGCGGTGATTATAAATTCCACTTAAAACAGTGAAATATAGGCAGAGGCGGGCAGAGAGTGGTCGGTAAAGTACGATTTATCCCTGTATTTTCCCGTTGATCAGGGAAATCGACGGAGACGGATTCGCAGCAGACTGCATCCACCGTCAGCTAGTCTGGTCTCTCTTCCGTGTCTCCGCGGGACAGGGAAAATCCAACAAGAATTCAGGGACATAGCTCGTGTAGTAGGGCGCATTCAGGCCCTGAACCCGAACTCATTTATAATGACGGCTTCCGGCCAACTCCTGGCCTACGCAGATGACCAGCGAAGGGCAATAATGCAGCCTATTTGGTCATTCACACCCTGCAAGCAGCGCTTCTTCAATCGGTCGATCGTGTTGAAAAGCTCCTCATCAGGGCATGAAATGTTCTGAAATGTACAGTCACCCAGAGTAAATTAGTATTTTATTGTTTGGAGGCGAACCTCCTGCGGCGCACCTTCTTCCTGATATGACTTGACCATAAGGACTGACTCGACTGGTCGAAAAGCAACGCACATGGCCGGCCCATAAAATCAGTGCCATGGAGGACTAAACAGATCCAGCAGGAAGCATGCGGTTCCTCCGCGTTGGTACTGACAATTTAAGCGCCCCCGGTTGATAATAACGAGATGAATAGATCGACAAGCCAATACAAACGCCACTGAACTGGCACTCTTCTTCCAGACATTTAACCCGAGACGCCGAACTGCCGGAAAGGGTTTAATATTACCGATCGGAGTCTGCCCCGGGAACGTCCGACTTCAGTACGTTCCTGCCGTCCGGGCAGAAATCCTGTGCTTCCGTTTTGGGTCCAGGTCATTAAGCGATTGTATATATTAGAAACGACGAAATGACCGGGAACGGCCAGTTCCGGTCACTCACAAGAAACAAGTGAAGGACTGCATATAAATCCATATGTGACATTCATGAACACTGCTTAGTATTGGCTGTTGAGAACACTGACGGCACTGGACGGTTTTTCAGCCCCCCTTGCAAGATGTGTCGCAATGGCTTGGTGAACATGCGTAGCATGTACCCCCTATCTGTCGGGCAATTGACGAGCGAGGACCTCAAACCAGCCGGAAAACCCCGAACCATTGCTACATCGGTTAAACGGTAGCCAGCCATTAACCTGCAGGACCGTGATTTCGATTGCTAATTATGCTAAAAGGCATGGATGGGCTACCTTGCTTCTCCACATTGTTCATTTAGATTCTTGATGCTAGATAGATGGAATTAATCATGGAATGTATCGAACAAGATATTGATGAGATACGCAAGCAGCGAATTCACTTTCAGGAGCTCCATGCCCTGTCTCCAGATATGTGGCCACCACCGCAGACTGCCTTCGGAGTGAAGAAATACATGCAACTCGCCTTGAAGGGCAATGCGTGGCTTTTTTTGGGGATAGCCGTGGTAATCGCATCAGTTATGATTATCTGGTTGATCGGACTGGGTCAAGAACCTGCCCAGGCGATCTCGGAATCCCTTATCAGTGCGGAGCATCAAATTACGGCCTCGTCTATTC
>JBATGJ010000010.1:0-1554 GCA_049665685.1 Gammaproteobacteria bacterium | reverse complement strand
GCATAATACCGGGGCGTCCGTTGCCAATAATGCAGTACCGTGCATAACGGTGCTGCACTCAGTCCCGCAAAACTCCCGCAAGGATTTCTGACTCTCGCCCCGCTGATTTGATTGCTGGCGTAACGCTGAACTAGAAATTAATAATCCCGAGCACTTTCCGCTGCAGCACCGTGTAGTGCTCCCACGTTATTCTGCCTGCGCAAGGCGAATTATTAATTATCACCTGAATTCCTAGACTTAACCAGTCTTGCCCCTGAAAGCAATCGCAACTACCCTGCTCCGCCATGAAGAATCTGCTGGTACTCCTCGTACATCTATTAACCACGATTGCCAAACTCCTGGGCCCCGGTGGCGCGAAGGCCATCGTCGCTGACAGCCTGTTGATGAAGCAGCAGCTCCTGGTTATTAATCGCTCTCGGCAGCGCGCACCCAATCTATCGGCACTCGACCGATTCCTATTGGGTTTCTGGTCACTATTTCTTAATCCGCGTCACCTCAGGCGGGCTGCCGTCATTATCCGGCCATCGACGCTGTTGAAATTCCATAACCTGCTTAAGCAGCGTAAGTATCGACTCCTGTATTCATCAACTTGCAGTAAACGAAAACCCGGCCCAAAGGGCCCATCACGGGAACTCATCCAGGCCATCGTCGAAATGAAGCAACGTAACCCACGGTTTGGCTGCCCGCGGATCGCGCAACAGATTACTAAAGCGTTTGGTATCAATATCGACAAAGATGTGGTGCGGCGCGTCCTCTCCGCACATTACCGGCCAGACCCTGGTGACAATGGGCCGTCGTGGCTGACTTTCCTTGGGCACACTAAGGATAGCCTCTGGAGCATTGACCTGTTCCGGTGTGAATCCATTCTTTTGAAAAGCCACTGGGTGCTCGTGGTTATGGATCAGTTCACCCGGCGCATCGTCGGTTTTGGTATCCATGCTGGCGATGTCGACGGTATCGCCCTTTGTTGCATGTTCAACTCCGCTATCTCATCCAGAGGCTCCCCAATATATCTCAGCTCTGATAACGATCCGCTCTTCCTGTATCACCAATGGCATGCGAACCTGAGAATTCTTGGTGCCGATGAGATCAAGACTGTCCCATATACACCGCTATCGCACCCCTTCATTGAACGTCTGATCGGAACGATTCGCCGAGAATACCTTGATCACACTTTGTTCTGGAGCGCAGCCGACTTAGGAAGAAAACTGGAAGAATTTCGACAATATTACAACGCTCATCGTGTGCACACTGCACTTGATGGCGATACTCCCTCAGAAATCACCAGCGAAACCAGTATCCGCCGTGCCACCCTCAACCAGTTCCGGTGGAAAGCTCATTGCCATGGGCTTTTCCAACTACCCGCTGCCGCCTGAATAACAATTCGCCATACACAGGTTATATTCCGTATTGATCAGCGTTCCATCCTTGCCCCATTCAAAAGCCGTGTCCTCAATTTCATCACGACGCCGTTTGTATTCACGACATCCCGGCGAAGACAATCGCTTCTGTAACTCGGCTGGGTATTTTTTCCAGATATCACGAGGCATCGGG
>JBATGJ010000009.1:0-1882 GCA_049665685.1 Gammaproteobacteria bacterium | reverse complement strand
AACAAACCACTCGCCGCCAGTGCCACCATGCCGATGATGATGGCTAGCGCCATCGGGGCGCCTTTGTGATTGGGTGGATGAAACCCTCCGACTTCGCTCACCAGCAAAAAGTCCCGCGATCTGCCTTGCTGATCGTTAAAATTGGGCCGCGCCTCAAGCAGCAGGGTATCACCTGCACGCAGTACCATATCGCCGACCTTGCCGTGTAGACGTTCACCGTTGCGTGCCAGGGCTATAATGACGGCATGATAACGGGTACGGAAGCGCCCCTCGCGCACACTCTTGTCTACAAGCGGGCAGGTGTCCGACACGACCGCCTCAAAGAAACTGCGGTCCTTGCGAGCCCCTTCCAGTTTGAATACCTGGTTCGTAGCGGGCACCAAGCCACGTATACTATGCAAATCAACGACCGATTCAATGGCACCCACGAATATGAGCCTGTCATTGGACGCCAGTCGTTCTTGCGGTTCCACCGCGGGCAGGATGGCGCCGTCGCGTTCAATCTCGGCCAGATACAGACCGGGCAGGCAGCGCAGTCCCGCAGCCTCGATGCTGCAGCCTTCCAGCGGACTGCCTTCTTCCACCATCATTTCCGTTGTGTATTCCCGCATACCGTCGCCGTGTACCAGTGGTTCCTTGCGATCAGGTAATAGTCGCCTGCTGAACATGAGCACGAACAGGAATACACCCACTGCGATCGGCAAACCGATCCATGCCAGATCGAACATACTCAGCCCTGGTAAACCGACTTGATCCACCAGTAGGCCGTTGACCACCAGATTGGTGCTGGTGCCGATCAGCGTACAGGTACCGCCCGCGATACTCGCGTAACTTAGGGGAATCAGTAGCCTGGACAGACTCAGGTTGTTTCGCCGGGCCCATACTTTGACCGCAGGCACAAATATGGCCACTACTGGTGTGTTGTTGAGAAAGGCGCTCAGGATAGCGGCTGGTGTCATCAGCCTGGCCTGTGCCTGGCGTATGGTGTGTGGCTGGCCCAGAATATTCTGTACGATCCAACTTACTGCTCCGGTTTCAGTCAGTCCACTGACCACGACATAGAGTACTGCCACGGTCAGCATGCCCTGATTGGAGAACCCGGCCAGTGCCTCCCTGGGCAGCAGCACGCCGGTCACCAGCAACATGGTCAGTCCGGCCGACATAATGATGTCGGGCGAGATCCGGGAGAATACCATCATGGCGAAACATCCCATTACCACGGCCAATGTCAGCCAAGCTTCCCAACCCATGTGTTATATCCTGCTACTGAAGTGTCCGTTCAATTCGAGTCCGTATCCAGTATATCAAACACCCATTGGGACATTATTGTAATCGACAGCAGTTCAAGAAAAGAGAGCAGACTTTATCCCGCAACTGTTCAACACTTCATCGCCCGCTTGACGACCCTGATCCGTAAACCACGGGAGAATTTCACACATTACTACGGTGTGTTTGCTTTTATCGAATTTTTAATCCTGGATGCCACGGACTAATAGCAGCAATTAAATGACCGCTTTACACTATTAAGCGGACGCTCGGGCCAGTAACCGTGAAGGACAGGAGTTGGCCGAAAGCCGTCATTTAAAAAACAACGCCGGTTCAATCTTTCTCACATGCTGAAGGTCCGAGTTGTGACAGATTCTGGTCATCCAATTACTCTGCCCAGTTATAGATCCCAGTCGCAGGGGCGCTCAACTCATTATACGAGCCAGGTTTGCCGCGCAATTCCGCCAAACCCGAACTCGCAAAAATGGCGTTTGAGACGATTCGGGAATTTCCGGGAATTTCGAGAAAATGAGTTCGGATTCAGGGCGTGAATGCGCCCTACTATACGAGCTATGTCCCTGAATTCTTGTTGGATTGTCCCTGCCCCGCGGAGACG
>JBATGJ010000008.1:0-4757 GCA_049665685.1 Gammaproteobacteria bacterium | reverse complement strand
GTGCGATCGTGGGGGACAGCCGGTCGGCGGCGGGCCGGGGGGCCGGGGCCGGCTCCGTAGTCGGTGGCGTACGCGGCGGCGGCCGGGCGGAAAACGAGAAAGACCGGGTGGTGAAAAACTGTCTGCGCAATCGTGGCTACAAGGTGCTTAACTAGCGAACAACGGTTATAGATGGCAGGTTCGGGACTCACCCGGATCACCGCTTCGACCGGGAGACTGTTGAGACGTGTGTACCTTGTCCTGTTCCGGATCCGTCGCGGAGGACGAAGGCAGGGCCGAACTGGCTAGTGGTAGTTGAATTTATTTACCAGGTGAACATTATGAAACTGTTACAGGCGTCAATCACAAGCTTTTTGTTTGCGGTGTCACAGGCTGCATGGGGTGTGGATGCAGTACCGGATTATCCGGCACAGCAGCTAAGCGATCATGTCTGGGTAATCCACGGCCCGACAGAGCTGCCCAATCCCGGCAACAAGGGGTTCATGAACAATCCTGCCTTTGTCGTCACCAGCGCGGGTGTGGTGGTCATCGACCCGGGTTCGACACTCGAAACCGGACGTATGGTCCTGCGGCAGATAAAGAAAGTCACAGAGAAACCGGTGACGCATGTATTTGCCTCGCATATTCACGGCGATCACTGGCTCGGTAACCAGGCCATCCGGGAGACGCATCCGGCTGCACGTTTTTATGCACACCCCGTGATGATCAAACAGGCCAATGCGGGTGACGCAGAAAGCTGGGTGGCGATCATGGAGCAACTCACCGGGGGCGCGTCAAAGGGTACCGAGGCGGTCATTCCGGACCAGCCGCTGACAGACGGTCAGGAGATCAGGGTCGGAGACGTGACATTCCGGGTTTACCTGGCTGACTGGGCCCATACCAAAACAGATGCCATGGTCGAAGTCGTTGAGGACTCGCTGCTGGCAACGGGGGATAACGCCCTGTACAAACGTATCGGTCGCATGGACGATGGATCTTTCAGGGGTAATCTCGCTGCCTGTGAACAGGCCCTGGACATGAACCTGAAGCACTATATTCCCGGCCATGGTCCCGCGGGCGGAGCGGAGGTGATCAAGCCCTTCTGTACTTACCTGAAGACGCTGTATGACAAGGTCGCCGCATTATATGAAGAGGGTCTCAGTGACTTCGAAATGAAAGATGCCGTCATCGAGAGTCTGCCGGAATATCAGGACTGGTCGGGCTTCTCGGATGAAGTGGGCAAGCACATCAGTCTAGCCTTGCTGGAGATCGAGCAGGCCGAATTCGAGTAACAGAAAGAAGGCAACAAAACTTAATTGTAGATACCGGTAATCCGCCAGTTGCCACTGCGCAGTTGCATACGTACGTGGGTCGGGTTTTGGTCGAGTGGTCCGAGCCGGATCAGAAAGCTGTCGTAGCTGTCAAAAAAGGCATGGTCGATGGCCTTGATCAGGTAATAGGGCGGCTCCGCGATCGCCTGGCGGGCGGCACGCTGCAGCGCCTCACGTACCCATTGCAGATCTATTATCTCGTCCGCCGCATCGCTGCCAAGCTTGCGCAGGTTGTTGTGCAGCCAGTCCAGCACGCTACCCTGCGCGGCCTGGCCGGTGGTCGACTTCATGCGGGCATCAAGCTGTTGCATCACGCCGGCGCGCACTGCCGGCAGATCAACCAGCGGGGCCAGCTCCTGCGGGTTGTCGTGACCCAGTACGTCATCGATTTGATAGATCCGGTAATAGGGCCATGCCAGAAAGGCGAGCAGGGCAGCAAACAGCAGGGAATAAATATACTTCATGTCCAGGTGCTCGAAATTTTCGCGGGTAGTCTATCACAGCCTGCAAGTCCGAAAGTCGTCGCCATAAACACTACGGGGCAGAGCCTGCCGTTTGCTTATGTTTGCGCAAGTAGTGCAGCTACGCTCAACTGCTGACCGCTGATAGCCTTGCTCTCGGCGCTGCACAGGTACAGAAACGGTTTGATGATATCCGCAGGCCGGGGCAGCCTGGTGCTGTCCGTGCCAGGATAGGCGATGCGATAAAGGCTGGTCAGTACCGGACCCGGATCGATACTGTTGACGCGTATCGACGTGTTGCTTTCGAGTTCGTCCGCGAGTATCTGCATGAATGATTCCATACCCGCCTTGGCAACCGCGTAGGCGCCCCAGTAGGCCTTGCCCCTGCGCCCCACCTGGTCGGACACCATCACGATGGATGCATCCTCAGCCGCATTGAGCAGGCCCAGGCAGGCAGTGGTCAGCAGATAGGGAGCGTGCAGGTTTACCTGTATCGACTGCAGCCACAGTTCATTGTCGTAGTTGGCGAATGGTACCAGTGCACCGAGATGTGCCGCATTGTGTACCAGGCCGTCAAGCCGGCCGAACTCCTGCTGCAGGGTGTCGGCCATTTGCACATAGTCGTCCGGTGTCGCTCCCTGCAGGTCCATCGGGTAGAGGGCGGGCTCGGTGTGTCCGGCGGCGACGATTTCATCGTAGGCCTGCTCGAGCCCGTGCACGTCCTTGTCCAGCATGATCACGGTTGCGCCATGCAGGGCCATGGCGTCCGACAGGGCGCGGCCGATGCCATTGGCGGCGCCGGTCAGCAAAATTATCCTCTCCTGCAGCAGGTCTGTGTCAGGTTGCCAGCCTGCCAGCGATACCGGGCCTGCCATATCAATGCGCCTTGTCGTTTTCTTCGCGGGATTCGACCTGGCGCGCCATGTGCTCGACCTGCTCGACCTTGGGCGGTTCCTTTTTCGTGCTGATGCCCAGTTCGGTGAACTTGCGCGCGCCGGGCAATACGCGCGAGTCATAGGAGGCGACCGCCTTGTTGTAGGCCGACACGCTGCTGTCCAGGCTGCGGCCCAGCTTGGCGAGATGCTCGGCAAAGGTGGTCAGCCTGACGAACATCTCCTGGCCGATCTCGCGAATGAGATCGGCATTCTCGGCCAGCACCTCCTGGCGCCAGCCATAGGCGATCGCGCGCAGCAGGGCAACCAGGCTGGTCGGGGTGGCGAGGATAACGTTCAGGGCAAGTGCGTCCTCGATCAGCAGATGGTCGATCTCCAGTGCCGCACTCAGAAACTGGTCGCCGGGAATGAACAGCACCACGAACTCCGGGCTGTATTTCATCTGCTGCCAGTAGGCCTTGGCAGACAGTTCCCTGATACGTGCGCGGACATTGCGTGCATGCCGTGTCAGGTGGAGCTTGCGCTCATCATCATTCGTGCTTTCGACGGCGGACAGGTAGGCATCCAGCGGCGTCTTGGCATCGACCACGATTTCGCGCCGGTCGGGCATGCGAATCACCATGTCCGGCCGCTGGGGACCCTGCTCGGTTTGCATGCTTTCCTGTTCAGTGAAGTCACAGTGCTCGACCATGCCGGCGAGTTCCGCCAGCCGCTTCAGGGTCAGCTCACCCCACTGTCCGCGTACCTCCGGTCGGCGCAGTGCCTGCACCAGGTTGCGCGTTTCGTTTTGCAGCAGGCGATGTGATTCCGCCATGGTCTCAAGGTGCCTGGTGAGAGCGCCATGCGCCTGCTGGCGCTCGTTCTCCATCTTGCGTACCTGGCTCTCGGTTTTGTCGAGTGCCTCGCGAATCGGTTTGACCAGGTTTTCGACGGCCTTTTCGCGCTTTTCCAGTTCGCCCTCGGCCTTGATATGAAATTGCTCCAGCTTCTCCCGGGCAAGCCGCAGAAACTGGGCGTTGTTGTTTTGCAGGGCATTGGCCGCCAGTGCGTTGAAACTGTCTTTCAGCTGGCTATTGAGCTGTTGCATGGATTGATACTGCACGTCTGTGGCCTTGCGCTCGAGCTCCAGGCTGATCTCGAGTTTTGCGCACTCGTTCTTCAGGCGGGACAGTCTTCCGGAAAACACCAGGAAGGCGACCAGCGCACCGAACACGGCCGCACTGGCCAGCGCTGGCAGCAGGATAAAGAGGAATTCAGCGGGCATGATGGGCCATCATAGCACCAACCGTTGCACAGGTTCAGCGACCGTCCAGCCAGTCGAGTATTTCGCCCGGGGCACTGATTGCGGCATCGGCCTGCCAGGTATGCGCGTCATCGTCCTGCGGGATGTAACCGAACAGTGCAACCAGTGTATGCATGCCGGCGTTGTTGCCCGCCTCGATATCGCGCTGTGCGTCGCCGACGTAGACGCATTGTGCCGGCTGTGAGCCTGCCTGCGCGCAGGCATGCAGCATGGGGGCCGGGTGCGGCTTGCGCTGCTTGAGCGTATCACCGCTGACGACGCAGGCGGCGCGCTCAAACAGGTCGAGGTCGCGCAGTAGCGGCTCCGTCAGCCAGCCGGGCTTGTTGGTGACAACGCCCCAGTTGACAGCGCGTGCCTCCAGCCGCTCGAGCAGTTCGAGCATGCCGGGAAAGGGACGCGTTTTGCGCGATATGTTCGCCCGGTAGATATCCAGCAAGCGCGTGCGCAGGGATGCAAACCGCGGATCGGTGTGCTGCAGCTGGAAGCCAAGGTCAATGAGTGCAATGCCGCCGTGCGAGACAACCGGGCGGATGTGCGCGTAGGGCAGGGGAGTGCAGCCGTTTTCTTCCAGTAAGGCATTCAGTGCATCGGCCAGGTCCGGTGCAGTGTCGAGCAGGGTGCCGTCCAGATCAAACAGCACGGTACGGATAGTGCCGGCAGTCACGGCAGAGCGAAGCGCCGTCATCAGGCTTTGCGGAAGCAGGCCAGGTAGTTCACCGAGACGTCGCTGCCCAGGCGGTATTCCAGCGTGAACGGGTTATAGCTCATACACGTGAGGTCGACCAGCTGC
>JBATGJ010000007.1:0-16329 GCA_049665685.1 Gammaproteobacteria bacterium | reverse complement strand
GCTGCATCCTGCTCGCGTCGCTGGTCGGTGCCACCAGGTAAATCATATCGATGTTCTTGGCCCGCAATGCGGCCGACAGTTCAGTAGCCTCCTCCGGAGGCATATCCACTACCAGCACCCCGTCCACACCGGCTGCGGCAGCCGTCGCGGCAAATGCTGCGTAGCCCCATACCTCGATCGGATTAAGGTAGCCCATCAGGATGACTGGCGTATCGGGGTCGTTCTGGCGGAATGCCTGCACCATTTCGACCACCCTGTGCAGAGTAATATGATGGACCAGCGCACGCTCACATGCCGCCTGGATGACCGGACCGTCGGCCATGGGATCCGAAAACGGCACACCGATTTCCAGCAGGTCCGCACCGGCATCAACCAGTGCATGCAGTAACGGTACGGTGACATCCGGTTGCGGGTCACCGGCGGTGATATACGGGATCAGCGCCTTGCGCTGTCGTCGCTTCAGCTTGGCAAAGCGTTTCTCGATACGGCTCATACTTCAATCCCTTCCAGCGTTGCCACGGTATTGACGTCCTTGTCACCTCGCCCGGACAGATTGACAACGACCGTCTGGTCACGGCTCATGGTGGCCGCCAGTTTCACCGCGTAGGCCAGCGCATGACTGGTTTCAAGCGCCGGCAATATGCCCTCGATGCGGGTCAGCTGGTGAAACGCCTGCAGTGCTTCGGTATCCGTCACCGCCGCGTACGTCGCCCGGCCGGTGTCCTTGAGCCAGGCATGCTCGGGACCCACGCCGGGATAATCCAGGCCTGCCGATACCGAATGGGTCTCGATGATCTGCCCGTCATCGTCTTCCATCAGGTAGGTGCGGTTGCCATGCAGGACCCCGGGCCGGCCGGCGCACAGCGGGGCTGCATGCCGGCCGGTCTCGATACCGTCACCGGCCGCCTCGACGCCATGCAGTTGCACCCCGGCGTCGTTGATAAAGGGATAGAACAGTCCGATGGCATTGGAGCCACCACCCACACAGGCGACCAGGGCATCCGGCAGGCGGCCGGTCATGTCCAGCATCTGGCGCTTGGTCTCGCGGCCGATCACCGCCTGGAAATCGCGCACCATGACCGGATAAGGATGGGGCCCGGCAACCGTACCGATAATGTAGTAGGTTGTGTCCACGTTCGTGACCCAGTCACGCAGGGCCTCGTTGAGTGCGTCTTTCAGCGTTTTCGACCCGGAGCTGACGGCTACCACGTCCGCACCCAGCAGGCGCATGCGATATACATTGCTCGACTGACGACGGATGTCCTCCTCACCCATGTACACGACACACTCCATGCCGAGACGCGCCGCAACGGTCGCCGACGCCACACCGTGCTGCCCGGCACCGGTCTCGGCAATCACGCGCTGCTTGCCCATGCGTTTGGCGAGCAAGGCCTGGCCAACGGTATTGTTGATCTTGTGGGCACCGGTATGGTTGAGATCTTCACGCTTGAGGAAAATTTGCGCACCACCGGCCGCCTCGGTCAGGCGCTGTGCAAAATACAACGGCGATGGCCGGCCGACATAATGCGCCAGATCCGCATCCAGCTCCGCCATGAATGCCGGGTCGTGCAGGTATTTCTGGTAGGCATCGTTCAGCTCGTTCAACGGCAGCATCAGGGTTTCCGCGACGAAACGTCCCCCGTAGATGCCGAAATGGCCCGCCTCATCCGGCAAGGTGTCTGCTGCCGTACTGTCAGCCTTATACATCTGCTTCACCACTTTCCACTCCTGTCATGAAATCACTGATTTTCGCAGCCGATTTAATCCCCGGCGCCGACTCCACACCGCTGCTGACATCCACGCCATACGGCCTGACGTGGCGTATGGCCTCAGTGACATTGTCAGGCGTCAGCCCGCCAGCCAGGATCAGCGGTCGCTCGATCCGGGCGGGTATAAAATCCCAGTCAAACGTCTCGCCACCTCCGCCGTGGATCTGCGGCTGCCAGGCATCCAGCAGGAAACCGGCTGCATCCGGGTAGGCCTCCATGACAGTCAGCAGGTCAGTGTTCGCCTGCATGGCGACCGACTTGATAAACGGCATACCCCACGCCCTGCAGGCGGCGTTGCTTTCACGGCCGTGGAACTGCAGCAGGCCAAGCGGAACGTGCTCCAGCGTTGTCTCGATTGTAGCAGGCGCGGCATCGACGAACAGGCCGGTCACCGTCACAAACGGTGCCACAGACAGGGCAATGCCCCGCGCGGCCTCCAGTTCAATATAGCGCGAACTGTCCGGATAAAACACCAGACCAAGGGCATCGGCACCGCTGGCCGCCACGGCCTGCGCATCCTGTTGGCGGGTAATCCCGCAAATTTTCACCCGGGTTCGCATCCGCTTCAGGTTCCTGGGGCACGCAGACTGCTTAATGTAACAGAATCGGACACCGGGTAGTGCCCGGGAGTTCTAGCCGAAAACAGGCAGACGGGGTTCTGCAGGCAGCTGCCATGCCGGGTCATACATCACGTTCACCAGGTACAGGCCGCCGGGAGGTGCATTCACGCCACTCAGCGTCCGGTCGCGTGCCTCAAGTAATTCGACCGCCCAGTCGACCGGTTGCTCGCCCCGGCCAATGGCCAGCAGGACGCCGGCGATACAGCGGACCATGTGATGCAGAAAGGCATTCGCCTCGACATCGATATACACGCAGTCCCGGGAACGGGTCACATCGAGCCGGTAGATCTCACGCCGTGGACTTTTTGCCTGACAGCCGGCAGCCCTGAACGAAGTAAAGTCATGTTCACCGACCAGTGCACAGGCGGCCGCTTGCATGCGCACGTGGTCAAGCGGACGGTATTCATGGCAAACCCTCTGCCTGAGTATGGCACTGGCAACGGGCCGGTTCAGGATGATGTAGCGATAGCTTCGACGTCGTGCCGAAAAGCGTGCATGAAAGTGCTCGTCCACCCGTGCTGACCATTGCACACGCACATCGTGTGGCAGGTTGGCATTCGCACCGCGCACCCAGTTGGCATCACTGCGGTGCGCGTCGGTGTCGAAATGCACGACCTGGGTCATTGCATGCACGCCGGTATCCGTGCGTCCGGCACACACCACGCTGACCGGGTGATCCGCCACAGTGGATAAACCCGCCTCCACCCTGCCCTGGACGGTCATGCCCTCTGCCTGGCGCTGCCAGCCGCAGTAGGCTGACCCGTCATATTCAATACCCAGGGCGATTCTCATGCAGCATCTGATCTTGATTGACGGCCGAAGGGGAGCGGAAAATCACTGTGCACACCCGCGAGCCGGGCTGCACCCATGGGTGCGCAGGGTGTGCATTCGACCGGACAAGCCGTCAGCAGACGGTCGTTGTCGGCGCGACGGTCTTCAGGCAAGTTTGGAAATTATGTTTTCCGCTTCCTCTTTTTGTTCTGCATTGCCTTCCTCCATGACCTCGCCGAGGATACTGCGTGCGCTGTCTGCATCATCCATGTCGATGTAGGCGCGGGCAAGGTCCAGCTTGGTTGTCATCTCGTCCACATTCTCCAACAGCCCTTCACCCTCATCTTCTTCATCACTACCGGCAGTATCAAGCGTAAACTCGATGGTGTTGGAGTCCTGCGCAGCAGTGGCGGACGGTTCAGACGGCGGGGTATCAGACTCCAGCCCCGACAGGTCCATATCGAATTCTGCCTCGTCCGCCGGTGCCGGTCCACCGCCTCCGTAAAGCGCATTGTGCGGTGACAGGGCCAGACCCATGGTCGCAACTTTCCCCCAGCGACTGTCGTCTGCACCGAACATTTCATGGAAGGCCGCCGCCGCCTGGTCAAAGGCCGCTGCATTGCCGCCGGAGTGGTAGACCTCCAGCAGTTTCATACGCGCCTCGGCATTCTCCGGGTGCGACTGCAGCGCCGCGAGCAGGACATCCTCGGCCTGCTGTATGCGACCGTAAGCGAGGTAGACATCCGCTTCGGTGACCGGATCACTCTCGATATCGTCATCAACCACCGGAGCCGGCTCGCTGTCAGAGATGTACGGCTCTTCCACCGCTACCTGGGGTTCCGGGGCGAAAGATTCGTGTCCGGAGACACTGGCAAGCTGATGTTTCATGGTCAGCGCATCGTCCAGGGTGTCGTCATCTGAACGCGAGCGTCTCGAGGCCCAGATGATGCCACCGAACAGCAGGACGACCAACGCACCCAGCCCGGCGTACAGCGGATTGTCCATCAGGCGCTTGACCAGCCCGGTCACCTGCCCGGGCAGGCCCATTGCATATGCCTTTACTGTTTCCACAAGTGTCGCCGGTGCCGGCGGTACAACCTCTGCTGCAACCGGTTCGGCCTCGGCAACAGCTGCCTCGCCAACAACACCCTCAGCCTGCTCGGCGAGCGGCGACTCTGTGGCCGGTACAGCGGCTGCATCATCCACAGTCACCGATTGCTGCAGCCTGGCGAGCTCATCATCCTTGAGCTCCAGCAGGCGCTTCATGGTCGTGACCTGATCTTCCAGCTCGCCGACGCGCGATTGCAATTCCTGCGACTGCGCCTGCTCGGCCGCCACTTCCTCGGCCGCCAGCGCCAGTCGCTGCTGCATTTCCTCTACATCTGCCTCCGCTGCACCGGTTAACGGGTTGCCCGGCAATGCGGCACCCGTCACGGCGTCCTCTTCCGGCGCTGTCAGCTGCAGACGTGCTTCAGTATCCGCCGCTGCAGTACTCACCGGCGCGGTATCCGCAGATTCAGCGGCCTCCGCAGACTCTGTGGTTGCCGTGTCGGTCGCCTGTGGTGCTGAGGCGGCGGCGGAGGTTGTCCGGTCCCGTTCGGCATTCCACTCGGCATACTGGCGACGGGATTCCGCAGTGGCTTCTCGTGCACTCATGGAGACCATTTCGTCCCGACTCGGCACGGTCATCGTCACACCCGCCCGCAGCCGGTTGATGTTGTTACCCTCAAAGGCTTGCGGATTGGCGCGTTGCAGCGCCAGCATTACCTGCTCAATCGATATACCCTCGTCGGGACGCAGTCGCTTGGCAATTGACCACAGTGTTTCACTGCGACGTATCGGCCCGTAACTGTTTGACGCGGGTTGCGGCGCAACACTGACGGTTGCCGGTGCCGTCACCGGGCGAGTGACCGGGCGGCTGGCCGTCGCAGGCGCAGTCGGGGCACGGATTGCCGGTGCCGGGGTCGCCGCGCGACTCACGGGAGCGGCCGGAACCGGCGCTGTCGCCGGCATGGTAACCGGGGGGTCGACCAGCACGGTGTACTGACGCAGCAGGCGTCCACGCGGCCAGTCGAGTTCCAGCAAAAATTCGAGGTAGGGCTCCCGCACGATCTCATCACTGCTGATCAGGATGACCGGCTGGCCGGAAGCATCCTTTTCCACGCTGAAGCGGAAACTGGTCATGATGGCTGCCTTGGTCATACCCATGCGGCCATAATTCTCGAGCGAGGCCAGCGAAACGCTGATGTCTTCCAGGTTGGTCGTCGTGGCCGATGTCAGCTCGATCACCGCGTCCATCGGCTGGTTGAGCGCCGAACGCATGTCGATATCACCCAGTCCGAGAGCAACTACCTGCGGAGAAACCGAGATCAGCAGCATTGCTGCAGCGACAACTGATTTTCTGAACATTCCTTTATATCCCCTCATTTCAGGTCATTCGTTGAATCAGGTAAAACAGCCGCCTGCCACCTGGCAGCACTATAGCCTAGAAATAGTTTTTCACCAATATTTCAGCGATCTGGATACTGTTTAGGGCAGCGCCCTTGCGCACGTTATCGGCGACGACCCACATGTCTAAACCCCTCGGGTGGGAGATATCCTCGCGGATCCTGCCCACGTACACCGGATCGTGCGTCGCCCCCTCGGTCACGGCTGTGGGATAGCCGCCATCGCGGTGTTCGTCCATGACCTCCACGCCGGGCGCCTGCTCAAGCAGTGCCCGTGCCTGCGCAGTTGTGAGCTTGTCTCGCGTCTCGATGTGGATTGCCTCGGAGTGGCCATAAAACACCGGGATACGCACCGCCGTCGGATTGACCTGTATGGACTCGTCACCCATGATCTTGCGCGTCTCCCACACCATCTTCATCTCTTCCTTGGTGTAGCCGTTGTCCTGGAATACATCGATATGCGGCAGTGCATTGAACGCGATCTGCTTGGGGTAGACCTTCGCTTCCACCGGCTTGCCATTCAGCAACGCGGCGGTCTGGACGGCCAGCTCCTCGATGGCCTCCTTGCCGGTTCCCGATACGGCCTGATAGGTGCACACGTTGATGCGTTCGATACCGGCCGCATCGTAGATCGGCTTCAGCGCCACGAGCATCTGGATAGTGGAACAGTTCGGGTTGGCGATGATACCGTGGCGGGTGTAGTCAGCAATGGCCTGCGGATTGACCTCCGGGACGACCAGCGGGATTTCGTCTTCGTAACGGAACTGCGAGGTATTGTCGATGACCACACAACCGGCGGCCGCCGCGAGTGGCGCATATTTTGCCGAGATCGCGGCACCGGCCGAAAACAGGCCAATCTTCACCTGACTGAAATCGAAACTGTCCAGGTCCTCGACTGTCAGGTGTGTCCCACTGAAGGGGATTTTCTTTCCGGCAGAACGCGCACTGGCCAGCGGGTAGACCCTACCGGCCGGGAACTTGCGTTGTTCCAGGATCTCCAGCATGGTCTCGCCAACCGCACCGGTGGCGCCCACTACCGCTACATCATATGTTTCCGACATCGTTGTTTACCTGACTAAGAATTCATTGCGCCGCACGCAGCGCCTTGACAACAGCATCACCCATGGCGGTGGTGCTGACCGTTTGTTCTCCGGCTGCGGCAATGTCCGGTGTGCGCAGTCCCTGGTCCAGCACGGTGCCCACGGCCTTCTCCACATGCGTTGCAAGCCCGGGCGCATCGAGGCTGTAGCGCAGCATCATGGCCACCGACAGGATGGTCGCCAGCGGGTTGGCAACACCCTGACCGGCGATATCCGGTGCGGACCCGTGAATCGGTTCGTACATACCCTTGCCGTTTGCGTCGAGCGAGGCCGACGGCAACATACCAATCGAACCGGTCAGCATGGCAGCCGCGTCGGAAAGAATATCACCAAACATGTTGGACGTGACCATTACGTCGAACTGCTTGGGTGCGCGTACCAGCTGCATGGCGGCATTATCGACGTACATGTGCGACAGCTCCACAGCCGGGTAATCCGGTGCCAGCCGGTTCATCACGGTACGCCAGAGTTCACTGACCTCCAGGACGTTCGCCTTGTCCACCGAGCACAATCGACCGGCGCGTTTCTGCGCGATGCCGAAGGCCGAGCGGCCGATGCGTTCGATTTCACTTTCGCTGTAGACCAGCGTGTTAAAACCTTCCTGCTGTCCATCTTCACGGCGGCGGATACCGCGCGGCTGTCCGAAATAGATGCCGCCGGTCAGTTCACGCACGATCATCAGATCCAGTCCGCTGACGATCTCGGCCTTGAGGGTGGACGCCCCGGCCAGTTGCGGATAGAGAATGGCCGGACGCAGATTGGCAAACAGGGCGAGCTCGGCACGCAGGCCAAGCAGTCCCTGCTCGGGACGCAGCGCACGTTCCAGCTGGTCCCATTGCGGTCCACCCACCGCTCCCAGCAGGATGGCATCGGCCGCCCGGGTAACGGCCAGCGTAGCGTCCGGCAACGGGTGGCCGTCCGCTTCATAGGCGGCCCCGCCGATATTGGCATGCTCGAGCTCTGCGTCGAAGCCAAAGCCGGTGCGCAATTCCGCCAGCACCTTTTCCGCTTCCGAAATAATTTCCGGGCCGATCCCGTCACCCGGGAGAACCGCTATTTTATTTAACATATCTTGTGGTTAGGTAATATTCCTTCGACTATTCATTAAATAACCAGGGGGCTGCCTCGCGATGCCCGTGCTCGAACGCGCGGATGGCATCTGCATGTTGCAGGGTCAGGCCGATATCGTCGAGACCGCGCAGCAGGCAGTCCTTGCGAAAGGGGTCGATGTCGAAAGCGAGCAGGCCCCGGTCGGGCGTCACGATCTGCTGTGCCTGCAGATCGACCGTCAGGGTGTAACCGGGTGTTGCTGCGGTGGCCGTGAACAGGTCATCCACCGTGTCCGCCGGCAGCACGACCGGCAGCACGCCGTTCTTGAAACAGTTGTTGTAAAAGATGTCCGCAAACGACGGTGCAATCACCACGCGAAAACCCTGGTCCAGCAGCGCCCATACCGCGTGTTCGCGCGATGAGCCGCAGCCGAAATTCTCGCGCGCCAGCAGGATCATCGCATCCCGGTAACGCGCCAGGTTCAGCACGAAATCGGGATTCAGCGGGCGTGTGCTGTTGTCCATGTTGGGTTCACCGTGATCGAGATAGCGCCATTCATCAAACAGGTTCGGGCCGAAGCCGCTGCGCTTGATCGATTTCAGGAACTGCTTCGGGATGATCGCGTCGGTATCGACGTTTGGTCGATCCAGTGGCGCGACCAGGCCGGTCAGGGTGTCAAATTTTTCCATCGTGTGGTTCAGCGGCGTTCAGCCCGGCTCCTCGGTGGTGCTGGCGAAATGACCGTGCACGGCGGCCAGGGCGGCCATCGCGGGACTGACCAGGTGGGTGCGACCACCCTGACCCTGGCGCCCCTCGAAGTTACGGTTGGAGGTAGACGCACAACGATCACCCGGCTGCAGGCGATCCGCATTCATGGCAAGACACATCGAACAGCCCGGCTCACGCCACTCAAAACCGGCCTCGATAAAGACGCTATGCAAACCTTCAGCCTCGGCCTGTTGCTTGACCAGGCCCGAGCCCGGCACCACCAGGGCCTGCTTGATATCGGCGTGCACCCGGCGTCCGCGAATGGCATGGGCGGCCGCACGCAGGTCCTCGATACGGGCATTCGTGCAGGAACCGATAAACACATGATCGGGCCGGATCGAGGTGATCGGTGTACCGGGTTGCAGGTCCATGTAGGCCAGCGCCCTGCGCATACCATCACGCCTGACGCTGTCCTGCTCCTCCTCCGGGTCCGGTACCACGCCATCGATGCCTGCCACCATCTCCGGTGACGTACCCCAGGTCACCTGCGGAACCAGCTGCGTCGCATCCAGGTTGAACGTCTTGTCAAATACGGCGTCGGCATCACTGTGCAGATCGGACCAGGCCGTGACGGCACGTTCCCACTGTTCACCCGATGGCGCATACGGACGACCGGCCAGGTAGCCGAGGGTGGTGTCATCCACCGCGACCATGCCGGCGCGCGCACCGGCTTCGATGGCCATATTGCAGACCGTCATGCGCCCCTCCATGCTCAGGGTCCGCACGGCACTGCCGGCGAATTCAATCGAGTAGCCGGTCCCCCCGGCCGTACCGATCCGCCCGATGATGGCCAGCACGATGTCCTTGGCCGACACACCGGGGGCCAGCTTGCCTTCGACACGGATTTGCAGGTTGCCGGTCTTTCTCAGAATGAGGCATTGCGTAGCCAGCACATGTTCGACGTCCGAGGTACCGATGCCAAACGCCAGTGCGCCGAACGCACCGTGTGTCGAGGTATGGGAATCGCCACACACTACGGTCATGCCCGGCAGCGTGGCACCCTGCTCGGGGCCGATGACATGCACGATGCCCTGGCGCGGGTCGAGCATGGTGAATTCGGTAATGCCGTACTCGGCACAGTTCCGGTCAAGCGTCTCGATCTGCAGCCGCGATACCGGGTCAGCAATCCCCGCCATGCGGTCGGTCGTCGGCACGTTGTGATCCGGTACCGCCAGGATCGAGCCGCTGCGCCACGGCTGGCGCCCCGCCATGCGCAGGCCCTCAAAGGCCTGCGGCGAGGTCACCTCATGGACCAGGTGACGATCGATATAGATCAGTGCCGTGCCATCCTCGTCCTCGCGAACCAGGTGAGCATCCCACAGTTTGTCGTACAGCGTTTTGCCTGACATCAGTCAACCGGCCATTCAATCGGAAAAAGAATAATTATATTGGGATATGCTGAACGAAGCTATCGACTGAAGCCGGTCAGCGCTTCGCCGCGGATGCCGAAATAGACCACCGCGGTCGCGACCAGGCTGATGGCCGCGGCCATCAGGTACATCGCCTGGGGGTCGATCCCCGTCCACAGGTAACCGCTGACCAGGCTGCCGGCCGCACCCCCTGCGCCAAAACTGATGCTGCTGTAGAGCGCCTGCCCGCGTCCCTGGTGGGCGCCGGTGAATAACCTGTGGATCATGAAGATGGCGACCGCATGATACAGGCCGAAACTGGCCGCATGCAGTGACTGGGCAAATACGAGGACAGCCGGGTAGTCGACAAATCCTGCAATCAGCAGCCAGCGCAGCACTGTCAGGGAGACAGCCACCAGTAACAGGCGGCGCGCACCAAAGCGCGGCAGCAGTATCGGCATCAGCAGGAACACACCGATCTCCGCCACCACACCAAGCGCCCATAGCTGGCCGACAAAGGCGGTGGAATAACCGGCATCCTCCAGGTACAGCGTGTAGAAGGCGTAATACGGGCCGTGGCTCGCCTGCACCAGGAAACAGACCAGCAACAGTGACAGCACCAGCGGACGCCGGAGCACCTGCAGCAACGGCTGCTGGCCGAGTGACAGGTGTCCGGCCGCCGACTCCGGCACGGTGATGCTGCTGACCCAAATCAGGATAAACAGGAACAGCACGATGGCAGGCAACAGGCCGGTGCCCCAGGCACCGAGTAACGGTCCCAGCAACGCAACAGAGAAGATGAAACCAACCGAACCCCACAGCCGGATACCGCTATAGCGATGCGTCTCGCTACCCAGATGGTTCATGGTGGTCGCCTCGAACTGCGGCAACGACGCATTCCAGAAAAAACTGAAGGCCGTCATCACGCCGGCCAGCCACCAGAAGCTGTTGCCGAGATAGACACCGGCAAAGGTGACTGCCGCCAGCAGCGAGGCCATCCGCACGAACGCCATGCGATGCCCGGTGTGATCGGCGACCCAGCCCCAGACATTGGGCGCCACGATCTTGGTGGCCAGCAGGATGGCGATCAGCTGGCCTATTTCGGTGATGTTGAAGCCGAGTGTCTTGAGATAGAGACCCCAGTACGGCACCAGCGCGCCCAGCGCGGCAAAATAGAACAGGTAAAAACCGGACAGTCGCCAGTAGATCATGGCATCAGCAGGGCGCGGCAGCGAAGGGCCTGCTGTTCAGTCGGCGGCGCTGGGCGGTACCACGGGCGTCGGTGACACGACGTCCATATTCTGCGCACGCTGACGCAGCACGTGGTCCATGAGGACGATGGCCAGCATGGCCTCGGCGATCGGGGTCGCGCGGATACCCACACACGGGTCATGCCGCCCGGTGGTGACGATTTCGACCGGCCGGCCCTCGATATCGATAGTGCGACCCGGGATACGGATGCTCGAGGTGGGCTTGAGGGCGATACTGGCGAGGATATCCTGACCGCTGGAAATACCGCCGAGGACGCCGCCCGCGTGATTACCGATGAAACCCGCCGGCGTCAGTTCGTCCCGGTGTTCGGTGCCTTTCTGGGCGACACTGTCGAAGCCCGCACCGATCTCGACACCCTTGACGGCATTGATGCTCATCAGGGCATGGGCGATCTCGGCATCAAGGCGATCGAAAATCGGCTCACCGAGACCCGGCGGTATGCCGGTGGCCACCACATTGATGCGGGCGCCGATGGAATCGCCTTCCTTGCGCAGCGCATCCATATAGGCTTCCAGCTCACTCACCCGCTCCGGGTCCGGACAGAAAAACGGATTGTGCTCGACCGCCGACCAGTCCTTCAGTTCCAGACTGATTGGCCCCAGTTGTGCCAGGTAACCGCGGATCTGTATGCCGTAGCGCTCGCCCAGGTATTTGCGGGCAATCGCACCCGCTGCCACCCGCATGGCCGTCTCGCGTGCAGACGAGCGACCGCCGCCGCGATAGTCGCGCAGCCCGTACTTTTGCTGGTAGGTATAGTCGGCATGGCCCGGGCGAAAGCGGTCCATAATCTTCGAGTAATCCCGGGAACGCTGGTCGGTATTGTGAATGACCATACCGATCGGCGCGCCGGTGGTGTGGCCCTCGAACACACCCGAGAGGATTTGTACTTCATCCGACTCGCGGCGCTGGGTGGTGTGCCGCGACTTGCCAGGCTTGCGGCGGTCCAGGTCTCCCTGCAGGTCCGCCTCGGACAGCGCCAGTCCGGGCGGGCAGCCGTCCACAATACAGCCCAGTGCCGGCCCGTGACTCTCGCCAAAGCCGGTGACTGTGAAAAGTTTGCCAAAGGTATTCCCGGACATCCGCTTATTGTACCCACTCCGGCCCACCCGTTGCACCACCGGAGCGCATTTCGTAACAACTGCAGCGCGGTGCGCTGTAGCGCCCTGTTAGTAGCGGGTTGTTGCTAAAGGAGGCCGCAGCATGACCGATAGGCTCTCTGTAAGCCCATTTACGAACCGGGAGATCAATTGTGTCACACTCGCATGCAGCCAAAGGGAACCACATCGGCAATTTCCTCGGCCACCCGATTTCAGAAAAGATCACGACGCGCAACGGCACCTACATTTTCGATCGCATCGCAGAGAATATCGACGGCGAATTTCCACTGAGCCAGCTCAACAAAGATGAGTTGCTGATCCGGCCAGGCCTGATTTACCGTCCGGAAGAATAAGCAGGGACGACTTCAGTCCGTGTTGATATCCAGGCCCAATCGATGGGTCTGGTTGATGTCATAGAGCAACTTGATACAGGGCAGATCATTCTCCGAATGCTGCTTCACCACTCGCATCATGGGCAGGTCCTGGCGGCCGAATAGATAACTGCCATCCCGCATTGACGCACGCATCGCGCGCAACTCCCGCAGCAGCACCGCGACATATTCCAGGTTGGGATCGATCTCGTCGATGTCGAAATTCGCCGCCTCGATAATATCCTCAAGCTCGTAGATCGCCTGCTGCACCAGCGCGGCATAGGCTTCAGCGGTTTTCGGCCTGCTGTCCATCATGAATACTCTCCGTGTCAAATGCCGGCTGCGCCACGCCCGGCGGCAACCGCCTCGAACTGTGCACGGTGTGCGACCAGTTGCTCCTGATCAAGCAGGAATACGCCGTCACCGCCATGTTCAAAATCCAGCCATACAAAGGGTATCGAGGGATACCGGTCAATCAGTCGCTCCATGGTATAACCGACCTCGACTACCAGGATGCCACCCGGGTTCAGGAAATCGGCTGCCTCGCGGAGGATCGCTGCGACACTATCCAACCCGTCGGTACCGGCCGCCAGACCGATGGCGGGCTCATGACGAAACTCGGCTGCCAGGCCGGCATACTCATCCAGCGGCACATACGGCGGATTCGAGACGATGATATCGTAACGCTCGTGCGCAAGCCCGGTGAAGAGATCCGCCTCCAGCAGGCGCACCCGGCTGCCCATAGTATGCCGCCGGACATTCTCGGCGGCCACGGCCAGGGCCGCGGCCGAGATATCCGTCGCCGTGACCTGCGCGTCAGGAAACGCCCGGGCGCAGGCAATACCGATGCAGCCACTGCCGGTACACAGATCGAGGATGGCTTGCACCCGGTCGGGCTCGATCCAGGGCATGAAGCGGGCACCGATCAGCTCCGCGACAGGCGAGCGTGGCACCAGCACCCGCTCGTCCACATAAAACGGCATGCCGGCAAACCACGCCTGGTTGACCAGGTAGGCGGCCGGCTTGCGCGTCGTCACCCGCGCCTGCAGCAGCGCCCTGGCACGTTCCAGGCCCTGCCTGTCGGGTTGGGTGTCCAGAATACTGTCAGGCTGATCATAATCGATAGCCAGGGCATGCAGGACCAGGGCGGCGGATTCATCCAGGGCATTATCGGTCCCGTGCCCGTAGGCCAGCCCATGTGCCTCGAACTGTCCGGCCCCCCAGGCAATCAGGTCCCTGATAGTCATCGAATCATTCATTGGCATATTCGCTGCGGCCGACACGCAGGGTGAATTGGCGGCATCTCTGTGGAATAATCGCGGGCCATGCCGCAAACGCACTCCTTCATTCGCAGAAGACTCCTACCCGGAATCATTATCGGTGCAGTGGCCATGGGCGCAGGTTTATGGTCAGCCAAGCAGTTGGTCAAGTACCAATCCGGTGCCGATCCGCTGGCCGCAACGCGCTTTCCTTCCGCACGTCCGCTGCAGGCATTCAGCCTGGTCGATCACACTGGCAACGTTTTTGACAACACGACCCTGACCGATCACTGGTCATTCCTGTTTTTCGGTTACACGCATTGCCCGGATGTGTGCCCCACGACCATGTCGGTGCTGAACAGCGTGGCGCAACGCCTGCAGGATTCCGGTGAAAACATCCGCTTTGTCATGGTGACCGTCGACCCGGAACGCGACACCCCCGAGAAACTCGGTCAATTCGTGACCTATTTCAACGGTAATTTTCTCGGCGTTACCGGCAGCCAGTCCGCCCTGGAACAGCTGACCAGGCAACTTGGCATCCTGTTCATGCGCGTCAATGATGCTGACAGCGCGGCCGGGTACCTGGTCGACCATACTGCCAGCGTATTCCTGTTCGATCCCGACGGCAACTACCATGCCGTGTTCTCACCGCCGCTGTTGGTTGATGCCATAGCCGGCGATTTCCGGACAATGGCGAGGACATACCGATGAGTCATTCGCGCATCCACCAACACCTGCTGTCATTCCTGCTATGTGTGCTGCTACCCGTCTTGCCTGCCTGGGCCGAGATGAACATAGCGGTCAGCAATGCCTGGGTCCGCGAGGCTCCGCCCGGTGCCACGGTGCTCGCCGGCTATCTGACAATCACCAATCGGGGCAACGCGCATGCCACGGTCACCGGCGTCTCCGCCGAGGATTTCAGTTCCGTTGAAATCCACCGGATCGTGATGGAAGACGGTGTGGCGCGGATGCTGTCTGCCGGACAGCTTGAGATTCCGGCCGGTGATTCGTTCGTCCTCGAGCCGGGCGGTTATCACCTGATGCTGTTCAACCCGGTTCGGCCGCTGATTGCCGGTGATAACGTGGAGCTGCTGCTACATGTCAAAGACGGCGCCTGCCTGGCCGTTAAGGCAGCGGTGGCCCGCGCGGCCGTTGACCAGCAGCCGTAATTCCGCCCGGATAGTTATCACCGCCCGATGTTGCACACAGACACGCGTCTGCTGGACCATCTGAAGTCCTGGCCACTGGCGCTACTGCCCCACCAGCTGCTGTCGCGGCTTGTCCGACAGGCGACGCGCTGGCAGACCCCGTGGTGGAAGAACTTCCTGATCAGGCAATTTATCCGCCTGTTCGATGTCGACATGTCAGAGGCCGCGCAGCCCGCAGCAGACTATGCCGATTTCAATGCCTTCTTCACCCGCGCACTCCGCGCCGGGATACGGCCGCTGCCGTCTGACCCGCGCGCCATCGCCTGTCCGGTGGACGGCCATGTCAGCGCCTGCGGCCACATCGACGGAGACAGGATCCTGCAGGCCAAGGGGCATGACTACTCACTGACCAGTCTGGTCGGTGGCGATCCCGGGCATGCCGCCCGCTTCGCCAACGGGCAGTATGCAACCCTGTATCTGTCGCCGCGTGACTATCACCGCATTCACATGCCCTGCACCGGGCGCCTGACGGAAACCGTCTACGTACCGGGCCGGCTGTACAGCGTCGCACCGCATACCACCCGGGCCATCGAGCGCCTGTTCACGCGCAACGAGCGGCTGGTGGCCTTGTTCGACACCGACCACGGGCCCATGGCCGTGGTGCTGGTTGGCGCCATCTTCGTCTCCTGCATGGAGACCGTCTGGGACGGCATCGTCAACCCGCGACTGGGCATGCAGCGCCAGGCGCGCAGCTTCGCCGATGAAGGACAGCCGACCCGTGAGCTGGAACGCGGGGCCGAGCTGGGCCGCTTCAACATGGGCTCGACGGTCATCCTGCTGTTCGGGCCGGGCCAGGCACAATGGAGCGATCTGCTCACGCCCGGCGCAGGTGTCCGGATGGGCCTGGAGATCGGCACCCGGCCGCCGGGAAATTCCGCCTGAGACGTTAACCAAATCCGCGGCATCGCGTTAACTGTTATCGAGTTAACCAAAATGGAGCTGCACATGAAGATTCGATCCCTGATAACCCCGGCCCTGCTGGCCGCGACACTGAGCCTCGGCATGACGGCCCCGGCCAGTGCACATGATGGAAATTCATCCACTCACCATTACAAGGGGGACTACGCCCACCCATATTACTCACATAACCACGGTCACTATTACAAACAGCACAAGCGCCATGGCAGACACTACTGGAAACACCGGAAGCACCATGCTCGTCATGGCCATCATGACAAGCACTACCGTGACCGTCATTACGGAGACAGTGGACATCGCAAGTATGGCCGGGACGGTGACTATGGTCGT
>JBATGJ010000006.1:0-9944 GCA_049665685.1 Gammaproteobacteria bacterium | reverse complement strand
AACATGCGCCGCGCGATCGACCACTGGAAGGCGCGCGGTCTGGACTTCTCGCGCATCCTGCACAAACCGGCGGCTGGCCCGGGTGTGGGTATCTACCGCAGCGAAAATCAGGACCATGGTCTGGACAAGGCGCTTGACAATGAATTGATCAAGCAGGCACTGCCGGCACTGGAGCACCGTGTGCCAGTGCAGATCGACCTGCCGATCAAGAACACCAACCGCACGGTTGGCGCCATGCTGTCGGGTGAGGTCGCACGCCGCTATGGACATGCCGGCCTGCCGGAAGACACCATCAGCATCAGGCTGCACGGCACTGCCGGCCAGAGCTTCGGTGCGTTCGCAGCGCATGGCGTCAGCCTGACGCTTATCGGCGAAGGAAATGATTATGTCGGCAAGGGACTCAGTGGCGGTCGCCTGGTGATCTACCCGCCGGCCGAGACCCCGATTGTCGCCGAGGAAAATATCATCGTCGGCAACACCGTCCTGTATGGCGCCATCAGCGGCGAGTGCTACTTCCGCGGCGTTGCCGGCGAGCGTTTCGCCGTGCGCAACTCCGGCGCCACGGCCGTCGTTGAGGGCGTTGGAGACCATGGCTGCGAATATATGACCGGCGGCATTGTCGTGGTGCTGGGCGAGTCCGGCCGGAATTTTGCTGCCGGTATGAGCGGCGGTATTGCCTACGTACTCGATGAGCGCGGTGATTTCGAGCAACGCTGCAACCTCGCGATGGTCGAACTGGAACCGGTCGCGGCGGAAGATATGGCCCTTGAACAGCTCGATCACCAGGGTGGTGATCTCGAAACCCACGGCCTGGTGGATGTCAATCGCGACATGACCCGTTATGACGCACTGCGACTATATCGACTGATCAACCGCCATGTTCATTACACGGACAGCGCACGCGGCCGTCAGATCCTGGCAAACTGGACCACCTACCTGCCGAAGTTCGTCAAGGTCATGCCCGTCGATTATCGCCGTGCCTTGCAGGAAATGCAGTCGGTGCTGACAACAGCCTCACAAGCCGCCGGAGGAGAGCGCTAGCAATGGGCAAGCCAACCGGTTTCATTGAATTTGAACGCCATGACCGGACCTATGCGCCGGCCGCCGATCGTGTCCAGCACTTCCGCGAGTTCGTCATACCACTCGATGAGAATCAACTCAGCATCCAGGGTGCGCGCTGTATGGATTGCGGGATACCGTTTTGCCACCAGGGTTGTCCGGTCAATAATATCATCCCGGACTGGAATGACCTGGTTTACCAGGGCAAATGGCAGGAAGCACTCAACGTCCTGCATTCGACCAACAACTTTCCGGAATTCACCGGACGCATTTGCCCGGCGCCATGCGAGGAATCCTGCACGCTCAACATCGATGATGCGCCGGTCACCATCAAGACGATCGAGTGCGCCATTGTCGACAAGGGCTGGGAACAGGGCTGGATCACACCACAGGTAGCGGACCACAAGACCGGCAAACGGGTTGCTGTGATCGGCTCGGGACCGGCTGGCCTGGCCTGCGCACAGCAACTGGCACGCGTCGGTCTCGACGTGGAAGTGTTCGAGAAGAGTGACCGCATCGGTGGGCTATTGCGTTACGGCATCCCGGATTTCAAGATGGAAAAACATATCATCGACCGCCGTGTAGAGCAGATGCAGGCCGAGGGCGTCACCTTTACCACCAGCACGCATGTCGGCATCTCGATACCTGCAGCCGAACTGCTGGAAAGGTACGATGCCATCGCACTGACCGGCGGTGCCGAACACAGTCGCGACCTGGAGGTGCCGGGCCGTGAACTTGACGGGGTGCATTATGCGATGACCTTCCTGCCGCAGCAGAACAAGCGCAATGCCGGCGACAGCATCGATCCGAATGTGGCGATCTCGGCCAGCGGCAAGCACGTCATTGTCATTGGTGGCGGCGACACCGGCTCCGACTGTATCGGCACGTCCTTCCGCCAGGGTGCCCTGTCGGTCACCCAGCTGGAAATCATGCCGCAACCGCCGGAGAAAGAAGACAAGGGCCTGACCTGGCCGGACTGGCCGAACAAGCTACGCACCTCCAGCTCTCAGAGCGAAGGTGCCGCACGTGACTGGTCTGTGGCAACCAAATCCATCGAGGGTGCAAATGGCAGGATAACGGCAATTAACTGCGTACGCGTTGACTGGCAGAAAGACGACAGCGGCCGCTGGCAGATGAATGAAATACCCGGCAGCGAGTTTCAGCTGAAAGCCGATCTGGTCCTGCTCGCCATGGGATTCCTGCACCCGGTACATGCCGGCCTGCTCGACGAGCTCGGCGTTGAACTGGACCCGCGTGGCAATGTCAAGGGAACCACGGAAGGCGCAGGGGCCTACAGATCCTCGCTGGATAAGGTCTTTTCAGCAGGCGACATGCGTCGCGGCCAGTCGCTGGTGGTATGGGCGATCCGCGAGGGACGCCAGTGTGCACGCGCGATTGATGAATTTTTAATGGGCTCGTCAGTTTTACCAAGATAACTAATTTCTCGCGCCAAGCCGCCAAGGCGCCAAGGCGCCAAGGCAGGTTTTATAACTCATGCCAACACTGCAAAACGACCGATTGCTGAAAGCCCTACTGCGCGAGCCCGTCGATGTCACTCCCGTGTGGCTGATGCGTCAGGCCGGGCGCTACCTGCCCGAGTACCGCAAGTTGCGCAAACAGGCCGGCAGCTTCATGGATCTGTGCAGCAACCCGGAACTGGCCTGTGAGGTCACCCTGCAGCCGGTCGAGCGCTATCCGCTGGATGCCGCCATCCTGTTCTCCGATATCCTTACTGTCCCCGATGCCATGGGGCTTGGTCTGTACTTCGAGGAGGGTGAAGGGCCGCGTTTTAATAAACCGGTGCGCCGGGCAGCCGATGTGACGGCACTAGGTGTGCCCGACCCTAATTCGGAACTGCGTTATGTCATGGACGCGGTGCGCCTGATCCGGCGTGCGCTGGACAACCGCATCCCGCTGATCGGTTTTGCCGGCAGCCCGTGGACACTGGCCACCTATATGGTGGAGGGCGGCTCCACCAAGACATTCTCACTGGTCAAGGGCATGCTCTACAGCGAACCCGCCCTGCTGCACCAGCTGCTGGCAACAATTGCTGCGGCCGTCACGGCCTACCTGAATGCACAGGTTGCTGCCGGCGCCCAGGTCCTGATGATCTTCGATACCTGGGGCGGCGTTTTGACACCCCGTGACTACCGTGAATTCTCGCTGCAATACATGCAACGCATCGTCGATGGACTGACGCACGAGGCTGACGGTCGCAAGGTGCCCGTCATCCTGTTCACCAAGGGCGGTGGCCAGTGGCTGGAGGCCATGGCAGACACCGGCGTGGATGCACTGGGCATTGACTGGTCAACCGACATCGGCGAGGCACGTCAACAAGTGGGCCAGCGCGTCGCACTGCAGGGTAACCTGGATCCTGCCACGCTTTATGGTACGCCCGAGGTCATTCGTGAGCGTGTCGCCGGCGTGCTGGAAGCCTTCGGTGCCGGGAACGGCCACGTCTTCAACCTGGGCCATGGTATTACACCGGATGTCGACCCCGAGCATACCGGCGTACTGATCGAGGCCGTGCATGAACTGAGTATGCCCTACCATAGTTAACCTCACAGACCATACCGCCCACGCTGCGCAACGTCTCCGGGTACCCTGGAGCTAAACTGCCTGCCGGTAACACCACTGCTGCACAGAGACACTCCTAGGGCTCCCGACCGAATTACCCTACACAGACATCCTACCCGTAACCTTAAGTTCTGCTGCAGCATACCGATGTAATCTGCACAGACCTGTGGCGACAGCAACAAGGGAGACGCCTGCAGGCCCGGACTTTAGCCGCTGTGGCGTCAGTGCCAGGGATCAAGAGTCGCGCCGAATACCCACTGCAAGCTACTGTAATTATTACATATTGAAGGGAATCAATATGAAAGTACTGATCGCGGACGATGACAGGGATTTATGCCAGCTGCTGGGTACGGTCTTGCGCTCGAGGGGTCACGAAGTCGTGTTCGCCTTCGACGCTGCCCAGGCACTGGTGCATGCAAAAAACAACTCGCCTGATGTTATCGCTCTGGACATCAATATGCCCGGGGGCACCGGTGTGGGTGCACTGGAAAAGCTCAAACTCAACATGAAGACTTCCATGATCCCGGTTCTGGTGATTACCGCCAGTACGGATGCAAAGCACAGCACGACCGTTCACCAGATCGGTGCAGCAGAATTCATGCAGAAACCGCTGGATATCGAAACATTCTGCGCGGCACTCGAAAGGCTAGGCGGACACCCGACCATGAATACGGCCGCACAGGGTTAGTGATGGCGGAAATTCTATCAGCCCACTAAACACTTCTCAGAGCAGTTGAGAAGCACGGGCAACATTCATCTTCCGGAGTCTCTGTAGCCTGATGACTCACTGTACGAAAAACACCAGACAGTACAAAGCTGTCTTCGGGCGCCAGTGTATTCCCCCCTTACTTACCCTTGCCATCGGAATCATGTTGTCATTCGCTGCGGCCCTGGCAGTAGATGACTGGCAAAACGAACGTGCACGATTGGCTTTTGAGGAGGATGCACGCAATCACGTTGGGTTACTGCAACGTGGCCTGAATGAAGTTACCAACGAATTACTGGCGATTGGCGCCCTTTACAAGGCCTCCAGAGAGGTGGATCGGGATGAATTCAACACCTTCGCCCGGGATATCCTGCTGCATACACCCATATTCCAGGCGCTCGAATGGGTGCCGCGTATCAAACATGATGAGCGTGAGGACTACCTTGCGACGATGCGGCGGGACTTTCCCGACTTTCAGATCAGACAGTTCACGAGACAGGTAGAAAACCTGCCAGCCGCCGGGCACCAGCACTATTACCCCGTGTCTTTCGTGGAGCCGCAGAGCGGCAACGAGGCCGCTCTGGGCCTCGACCTGGCGTCTCTTCCGGCACATCTAGAAACCCTTCAGCAGGCGCGTGACAGTGGTGAACTCGCCACCAGTGGCAGGCTCAAACTGGTCCAGGGGACAGGTGATCAGACCGGATTCCTGTGCGTTCTGCCTGTCTACCGCAACAATATGCCTGTCAACACCATTGAGCAGCGGCGCAAGAACCTGCTCGGGTTTATTGTTGGTGTGTTCCGGATCGGTGATCTCGCACAGACAATCCTGGCCGACCTGAAGGAGACACACATCAATCTACAAATCCATGATGGATCTACACCGCTTACAGAGAAGTATCTACTGTACTCCAAGGTAGATCCTGACTCCCTGGCCAGCGGACGCAACGGAACAGCTGAAAACAGACTTAGCCTTGATATGAACATGACGATAGCAGATCGCCAGTGGTCAGTTCATGCTACCGGCATGCGCGGCCTGTACTCAGGCGGGACGGCATGGCAATGGTTGATAGTGCTGCTGGTCGGCTCGTCGTTTTCCATTCTGATAACGGCCTTTCTCCTGAGCTATATTGATCGAACAAAAAAGATTGAACAACAGGTCAGGCGACGCACAAATGAACTGAATGACTCCAAGCTGTACCTGGAAAGGGAGATTGCTGCACGCAAACGAACCGGGCAGCAGCTTTCCGAGAGAGAGGCTTCCTTAAATCACCAGCACGAACTGCTTGGCGCGATCAGCACGGCACAATCCCGCTTTATCCGGGATACCGATGTGATGGCATTATTCGACAAACTGTTAGTTGATATCCTGTCGCTTTCCGACAGTGAATACGGTTTTATAGGGGAAATTCTCTACAATAACGATCAGCCATACATGAAGACACTGGCCATCAGCAATATCGCATGGAATACCGAGACCAGTAATTTCTATGAAGATAATGCAGCTGGCGGCCTGGAATTCACGAATCTTGATACCCTGTTCGGCGCAGCCATAACAACTCGAGCCACGGTGATTGCCAATGAGCCGGCTGCAGATCCACGTAGCGGCGGATTGCCATCCGGTCATCCACCGCTGAATGCATTTCTGGGTGTCCCCTTTTTTCGTGGCGATAAAGTAATTGGCATGTTCGGTATTGCGAATCGCGCCATGGGATACGACCAGGCCCTGGTCGAATTTCTGGAACCGATAACTGCTACCTGCACACAGATTGTTGAGGCATTGAAAGCCGACCGTCAGCGGGAAGTAACCGAGGAACAGCTGCGCGAACGGGAAACACGCATGCGCACCATCTTCAACAACGTGATCGACGGCATCATAACCACAAACGAGCATGGATGTATCGAAACATTCAACCGTGCTGCCGAGAATATGTTCGGTTACACTGCCAGTGAAGTCATTGGCAGGAATGTAAGCATATTAACGCCGGAAACTCATCAAGCCCGGCACGACGCCTATATAAGGGACTTTCTCAATGGACGTGAAAGCAAGATCATGGGGGCTGGACGCGAAGTAGAAGGCATTCGCAAGGACGGGTCTGCATTTCCGATCGATATTGCTGTTACCGAGATGTGGGTAGGCGAAGACAGGCACTTCTGCAGCATCATGCGCGATATAACCGAGCGCAAAAAAATTGAGCGCATGAAGAACGAATTCATTTCCACGGTAAGTCATGAATTACGCACGCCTCTGACATCTATCCGTGGAGCATTGGGTCTGGTTGGCAGTGGTACAGCCGGGGACCTGCCTGAAAAGGCGCAGCCGCTGATAGACATTGCGACAAAGAACTGCGACCGCCTGATACGGCTGATCAATGACATTCTTGACATTGAAAAGATCGAAGCCAACAAGATGGAATACACGCTCCAGCCATTGAAGCTCATGCAGCTGGTAAACCAGGCTGTAGACAGTAACCGGGTTTATGCCAGCGATTACGGCGCAGACATTCTGGTCTCTAACGAACTGGAAGACGCTGTAGTACTGGTTGATGAAGATCGCTTCACCCAGGTCCTGACGAATCTGCTTTCAAATGCTGCGAAGTATTCTCCCCGGGGCGGGCAGATTGTTGTAACCACACATGCCCGTGGTGATGGCGTGCGCGTGTCCGTGTCAGATGAAGGCCCCGGCATACCGCAGGAGTTCCGCACACGGATATTCGAGAAGTTCACCCAGGTCGATGGATCGGACACGCGTCAGAAAGGGGGTACCGGACTCGGTCTCAACATTACCAAGGCAATCATTGAACGGCTGGGAGGTCAGATCACATTCGACACAGAGGCAGGAAAAGGCACCTCCTTCCATGTGGACCTGCCGCTGCACACCGCAACAGTGACCACAGTGGCCAGAACGACAAAAGAGCAGCCCGCATCGTCAGGCCCGACCGCACGAATCCTGGTATGCGAGGACGATGCAGATATCGCACGACTGCTTGTACTGATGTTGCAGTCACATGGCTATGATGCCGATATCGCCCATACGGCTGGCAATGCAAAGGCACTACTCGAGGAGCGCGAGTATGCAGCTATGACACTCGATCTCATGCTGCCGGACCAGTACGGTATCGACCTGTTTCGTGATGTCCGCCAGAATGAGAAGACCCGGGAGTTACCCGTTATCGTCGTGTCCGCCATCGCCAACGAAGAGCGGCAACAGCTCTCCGGCGATGCAATCCAGATAATCGACTGGATTGATAAACCCATTGATGAACACAAGCTGATCGAAGCCGTGTCCCATTCCGTCAGTCATATGGCGACGGGGCCGGGGCACATCCTGCATGTGGAGGATGAATTCGACGTGCATGAAATCGTCAGCAGCATTGTAGGCAACAGGTACCAGCTGACTGCAGTCAGAACGCTGGCCGAGGCGGAAAACCTGCTCAATCGGCAAACTTTTGACCTGGTCATCCTGGACCTGGGACTGCCCGATGGTTCCGGAGTATCACTACTGCCGGTACTTGCCCAAAGCAGGCCTCGTATACCCGTAGTGCTTTTCTCTGCCAGAGAAGTTGATGCCGAACTTGCCAGGGGTGTCGCTGCCGCCCTGATCAAGTCGAAGACCACGAACGAGACACTAATCGATACCATAAATACCACGATTGCCAGTCAACTGCGGCCGGCAAAGGAGGCCTGATGAAAAACAAACCATTGACCAAGATACTGTATGTCGAGGATGAACCGGACATTCAGACAGTAGCCATGATGGCACTGGAAACTATCGGTGGTTTCACCGTTCATGCCTGCAGCTCCGGGCAGGAAGCAATCAAGGCCGCGCCGGAATTCATGCCGGACCTGGTCATTCTTGATGTCATGATGCCTGGCATGGATGGACCCGCCACGCTGGAAGCCCTGCGCAAGCTGCAGGTCATGGAGGACGTGGATGTGATATTCATGACAGCCAAGGTTCAGTCCCGGGAGGTCGAACGCTATCTCGAGATGGGTGCCGTGGATGTCATTGCCAAGCCTTTCGACCCGATGACACTCGCCACCCAGGTACAGACCATCTGGGAACGGCAGCAGGAGCAGCCCGGTAACGCCGCCTGAAACAGGCCCGCCGTGCTGTCAGCCCGGTTATCAAGGCGCACCAGTCTGCGGGTACTGAAAACAATCACACTACCGTGTGGACAGTTTCTGGCCTGTGCGGCACCGGCCTTGCGCATAGCCTGTCAGGAGCTATCCGGCTCCTCATCCTGCACGGCTGATTGCACCAGTTGCAGAGACGGACCTGCACGCAGTTGCAACGCCGAGGCATACTCTTCCTCCGTCATCTGGCTACCGACGATATTGCGTAACAGCTCGGCATCTGCATCACCCTGTGCAATAGCAAGCGAAAGCCAGTAGTGCGACTGGGCAAGATCAATGGCAACGCCACGCCCCTCGGCATAGACCAGGCCCATTGCGTACAGTGCATCGACCTCACCGCGCCCGGCTGCCTCGCGGATTACTGCAACCTTGGACGGATCATTGCGCAGCAGAATCAGATCTTTCAGATAATTGTTATCACTCATGACGGGTTCACGACTCATGGTCTGGTATTCATTGTAGTTGAATCGGGCATCAGAAGCTTGCGGCGCAGGGAAACAACCATTCAGCGCAACTCACTCAGCAGCGACTCCGTCATACGCTGTGCCTGCGAGGCATAACCACCGCCAAACAGATTGTAGTGATTGAGGATGTGGTAAAGATTGTAGAGCGTCTTGCGCACCGAATAACCGGCATCGGGCGGCCAGGCTTCATTATAGGCGGTATAGAAGTCATGGCCGAATCCGCCAAACAGCTCGGTCATGGCCAGATCGGCCTCACGGTCGCCATAGTAAACAGCCGGATCGAAGATGCTCGGCTCACCGTCTGTGGTAAAGGCGTAGTTACCGGACCAGAGATCACCGTGCAGCAGGGAAGCCGCTGGTGTGTAACTCTCGAAAAGTACCGGAAAGGCATCGAGCAACTGCTCACCCTTTGAGAGCAGGGCACGGCCGGCCCCATGGCGACCGGCCAGTTCCAGTTGAAAACGCAGCCGGCGCTCGCGGAAGAAGTCTATCCAGTCATCCAGCCATGCATTTTCCTGCGGAGTGGAACCAATGGTATTGTCGATGTCCCAGCCAAAGACAGCGCGTGTAATGCGGTGCATCGCAGCGAGACCCCTACCAAGATCACTTGAATTGCCGTACCCGCCCAGCGCCAGGTTCTCCATCACCAGCCAGGCAGACTGGCCGTCACTGCCGACACACACAGGTGCCGGTATCTTGAGCTCATGGCACTGGCGCAGTTCCTCGAGACCCTTTGCCTCTGCCTCGAACATTGCAAGGCCCGGCGCCCGGTTGAACTTGACGAAATAAATCGTATCACCGTAGCGAATACGCGACGCCTGGTTGATACAGCCGCCACCGACCGAGCCATGCTGTTCGAGCACAGCGGCCACGCCGGTTGCTGTTTCAATATCAGCCTGTATATTTTCCCAAAGGGACACGGATAGCCTTCTTGCTGTCATTCCCGCCTGCGCGGAAAAGCTGTCTTTGCTTCGCGCCTGCAAGGCGCTCCTACAATACTATGC
>JBATGJ010000005.1:0-2002 GCA_049665685.1 Gammaproteobacteria bacterium | reverse complement strand
GATACAGCCAACGGTTGACCAGGAACACCAAGCAGAGATTTTGCTGCGGGCAATGCTCAATGCAGCCAAATCCGATGGTCAAATTGACAAGGCCGAGCAAGAGCGGATCGTGGAACACCTGGGTGATGTTTCCGCATCGGAAAAGCAATTTCTCCGTGATGAAATGTCAGCGCCGCTGGACACGGCTGCCTTTATTCGCAGTATTCCAAAAGGGATGGAACAACAGGTCTATCTTATGTCGCTGACCTCGATTGACCTGGATACCAAAGCCGAAGCACAGTATTTACATCAGTTGGCGCAAGGTCTGGCGATTTCCCAGCAGGCCTGCAATCATATTCATCAGCAAGCTGGCGCGCCTGTGCTTTATAGCTAGAATTAAGGGGCCGGAATACATTATTCGGCAAAGATATCCGGCCCCTTTTTTCTTGCAGAGAGGTTACTCGTTTTCAACTGCACCCGAGGCCGGTGCGGGCATCATGTACCCGTCATACTCTCCACGGTTAAGCTGACCGTTGCCATCCATATCAAGCATGCTCCACTGTGCAGTAATTCCCGGCAGGGAATTGGCCTCTTCGACACTCAGTGCATCGTCCTTGTTCGTATCCAGGTCATTGAATTGAATCACGGTGGTTTCTTCGGCACCGGCCACACTGCTCAGGGCACCGAGAATAACTGCTGCAATTAGTTGTTTTTTCATCACACACTCCAGATTAACTTGAAAATATATCCACTAGGGATGGTTTGCGCTCATGCGCACAAACCACATAGCAAGATGCAGGCCAGTTAACAGGAAGCTGATGAATAACAGCCTCATACCGATCTTCTTTGTTTTAATGACTGGCCCGGCCTGGTTACCGGGCTGGATTTCGTCGGGATGTAACGACAGATTTCCTGTTGACAACCGAATTTACTGTTAATTACTACCGATGGCCTGTCTCCATACGGAAACAGTGAGTCATTGTCTGGCGTTTATGTGCCCTGCACGTTGATCGGGAAAATGGTGCGTTGGACGCACCCTGTGTCGAGTTATTCCGATCAAGCCGGAAAACGGGGTCAGACCTGAATGGCACTTACTTAAGTGGCGTTGTCTATATAAGCGTCCAATTTGCCACGGAAGCACACTGAAATACACGGAATAATTACGAACAATTCCAATACCTTCTGTGTGCTTCCGTGGCTAGTTATCAAGGTCAGGGCTTAAGTAAGTGCCATTCGGGTCAGACCCCGGTTGTTGTGCTAAGGAAATCATCGCGCGCGACAAGACTCGCCTCGACAACCTGCCGGAGCCGACCGACCGCGCCGAGGACCTCATTGAGAACCTGGCTGCCGGGCGCCAGCGCTTCCGCGAGGTGCCGTTGTCGCCGGTGAGCGCGGATGCGATATGAATGTCGTGATTGCGTGCTGGAAAAGTCGTACTATGTATATTAACTTATTGTATTTATGGAGAAATAAGTGGCCTGCACAGGCATGGGAACAGGGGCCTGCTGGCGTGAATCTTCCTAAAGGTATTATTGACTTCCGCCGAAAACCTATAATAATTATAGGTTAGGTATAGAATGGACTCAGGAGCCTGTCGGTTGATGGCGGATAACGTTACTCAGTTAGGTGTTTCCAAGGAACAGATTACCCGGATCATTCAGCTGATCGTAGCGGATAGTTCCAGGGTCTTCTTCACCGATGAAAGCTCCATGCAGGAGAAAGACCTTGTCATCAACAGGCTGCAGGTTTTCTCCTGTCTGAAGAAGGGTGAGGTTATCACCGAGCCGCAGATAACGACCGAAGGTTATGTTGAGTGTGAGATGACTTTCTTCTGTGCAGGCCAGGATGTACACGTGGATGTTGCTGTTCAATACGATGACAAGCAGAACAGGATTTTGGTGGTCAGGAAAATAGCTAAAGAATGAGTTCAGTAACAGGTGTATCTCACTATAACGGGATACCAGGAGATCGAGATGATTGAATATCTGGGGTGTGGTTTACCGAATATATACTTGTCTAACGG
>JBATGJ010000004.1:0-7374 GCA_049665685.1 Gammaproteobacteria bacterium | reverse complement strand
TTCATCGCCGCCTCGATATCGCCGGCAACGATCTTCGGCAATACGGCCAGCGCATCGTCGATGGCGCGCTCGATCAGCGTGCGGTCAGCACTCGAGGGTGCCTTCAGCACATAAGCCACGACATCATCGCGGTGGCCCGGATGACCGATGCCGATACGCAGGCGCAGGAAATCTTTGCCACCGAGATGCGGGATCAGGTCGCGCAAGCCGTTGTGACCGCCGTGACCACCGTCCTTTTTCAGCCGTACCGTGCCGGGCGGCAGATCGAGATCATCGTGCGCCACCAGGATGGAATGACGGGATATCCGGTAGAAACCGGCCAGCGCAGCGACGGGAAGACCACTGCAATTCATGTAGTCCATCGGTTTCTGCAGCCGGCAGTCATGCCCGGCAACGGTACAGCGGGTCGTGTCGCTCTTGTACTTGCTCTCCGGGTGGAACTGCGCGTGGTACTGGCGCGCGACTGCATCCACAAACCAGAACCCGGCATTATGCCGGGTCTGTTCGTACTTGCTGCCGGGGTTGCCGAGTCCGGCAATCAGCTCAACCTGCATGTTACACCAGGCATGGCTGATTCCGGTTTATGTGCAGGTTAACGGCATGCATCATATGCAGTCGCTCAGCTTTCCTCGCCGGACTCGCCGCCTTCAGCCTCGCCTTCGGCAGACTCGCCTTCGGCAGCCGGGGCCTCGGTCGGTTCTTCTTCCACAACACGCCGCACGTGAATGGAGACCACGCTCAGATCATGGCCCTCGCCACGCGCGAGCTCGGTCAGGGTCACGCCGTCAGGCGCGGTCACCCCAGACAGGTGAATGGAGTCGCCGATTTCCAGGCCGGAGATATCCACGTCGATGAATTCCGGCAGATCCTTGGGCAGACATTCCACAGCAACTTCCGTCAACTCGTGCGAAACCAGGCCACCGGCCTTCACGCCCGGCGCCGCATCCTCACCGATAAAGTGCAGCGGCACATTCGTCTTCAACTTCTCGCGCGCGCTGATCCTCTGCAGATCCATATGCATGACAATGGGTTTGCTCGGGTGCCGCTGCATGTCACGCAGGATGACAGGTGTATCACTGCCACCAATCTTGATGGTAAGGATATGCGAGTAAAACGCCTCATGCTCAAGATTGCGCAATACTTCGTTGTGCAACAGCGTGAGTGACTCGGGATCTTTCCCGCCACCGTACATGATAGCGGGTACCTTGCCGGCAAGACGCAGGCGGCGGCTCGCACCCTTACCCGTGTCAGTACGCGGCTCGGCATTCAATTCAAAGCTGATAGCCATATTACTTCTCCAAAAAAACAAACACCTTGCGGTGTCGATTAACGCCTTCCCGCGACCAGGAAAGCAGGGTTATGGTGCTCCGCAACGGAACACCGCGGTTATGCAGGTGTCAGTCCATGTACATCGAACTGACCGATTCTTCACTGCTGATCCGGCGCATGGTCTCTGCCAGCATCGCGGCGACACTCAATTGCCTGATCCTGTCACACTGCCTGGCATCCTCGCGCAATGGAATGGTGTCGGTTACCACCAGCTCATCCAGTTCCGAGGCATCGATATTTTCGACCGCCGATCCTGACAGGACGGGGTGCGTGCAGTAGGCGACCACACGGGACGCACCATGTTCTTTAAGGGCCATCGCCGCGAGACACAGGGTGCCGGCGGTATCGACGAGGTCGTCAATCAGGACACAGGTCCGGCCCTCGACTTCGCCGATGATATTCATCACACGCGCCTCGTTGGGGCGCGGACGACGCTTGTCAATAATCGCCAGGTCCGCGTCATCCAGCCGCTTGGCCAGCGCCCGCGCCCGCACCACGCCACCGACATCGGGCGACACCACCACCATGTCCGGGTATTTCTGCCGCCAGATGTCGCCCAGCAGAATCGGTGATGCGTACACATTGTCCACCGGAATATCGAAAAATCCCTGGATCTGGTCAGCGTGCAGGTCAATCGTCAGCACACGGTCGGCCTTCACCGTACTGATCATGGTGGCGACCACTTTTGCCGTAATCGGGACGCGCGCCGCGCGCGGCCGGCGGTCCTGGCGGGCATAGCCGAAATACGGGATGACCGCAGTAATCCGGTAGGCAGACGAACGCCTCACCGCATCGATCAGCACCAGCAGTTCCATCAAATTATCGTTGGTCGGTGCGCAGGTCGGCTGCACGATAAATACGTCCTTGCCACGGACGTTTTCCATTATTTCGACCTGCACCTCGCCGTCGCTGAAACTTTCGACGTGTGCATCACCCAGCTGCAGGCGCAATTGATCCGTAATCGCTTGTGCCAGATGCGGATTCGCATTACCGGTAAACACCAGCATGCGGCTGTCACTATCCGATGGGTGCATCCCGTTCATCATGAGTCTCAGCTCTTGGTCACTGCCAGTCGTGTTTGTCTGGCTGGGACGGCAGGATTCGAACCTGCGAATGCGGGGATCAAAACCCCGTGCCTTACCACTTGGCGACGTCCCAAGATAACAATCCAGTCGTTATCGACTGCCGGGACGGGGCCGGTTCACTCCAGCGCGATATGCAGGGGAGAGCGATTCATACCCCGTGCAACATACCCGTTCCAGTGGTCCGGCACCCGGTCTGCAGCCGCCTGCGCATCCTCGGCGGAGTCGAATGCTGCAAACACGCAGCTCCCGGTCCCCGTCATGCGGGCGGAAGCATATTCATTCAACCACTTGAGAGCTGCCGCCACTTCCGGATAGCGGTTGCAAACCACTGCCTGGCAATCATTCCGGCCATCGTCCGAAAGAAGGTCGGCTATTGTCATGCGCGGCGTGTCCCGTGTCAATTCCACGTCAGAAAAAATATCGGCAGTTGATATGCTTACGGACGGATTTACCACCAGGAACCAGTGCTCGGGCGGTGTGACCGGTGTCAGTCTTTCACCCACACCCTCTGCAATGGCTGCACGCCCATGGACAAACACCGGCACATCCGCGCCCAGCGCCAACCCTGCCTCAGCTAACTCATTGATACTCATATCAAGGCGCCACAGTCGATTCAACAGCAGCAGGGTCGTGGCCGCATCCGAGCTGCCGCCGCCCAATCCCGCCCCGAGGGGCAGGCGCTTGTCGAGGTAAATCGTCACCCCGTCGCGGCAACCCGTCCGGGCCTTGAGCAAGTGGGCCGCGCGGACCGTCAGATCGTCCCCGGCTGCAATCCCGGCAGGCGGGTCGGCACAGCGGATCTCGCCAGTCGCATTGGGCTCGAAATACAGCCAGTCGGTAAAGCCAAGAAACTGGAACAGGGTCTGCAAGTCATGATAGCCATCCGGGCGCCGCCCGGTGACATGCAGCCAGAGATTGAGCTTGGCGGGTGCAGGCCAGGGCCCGCTGGCCCCCGGCGGCACGCTACGACGCCTCATGGAAGCGGTGCGGCTGTTTGCCCGAATTGCCACTGATCGATGACCATCCGCACAGCGACATCATCCCGCACCAGCGCCAGCCGCGCCGGCCAGCGACCATCGCCGGTGGTGTGATAAGACGTGTAGCGGATGACCCAGCCGGCCTGGGATAACTGTTCGAGCCGGCCCTCGGCGTCGATTTCCGCCTCGAACTGCGATGCAGGATCGGGGATAGCGCGTACCCAGTAGCGCATGCCGGTCACCGGCAGTTTCCAGCCGGTGACGTTGGTCAACAGGGTATCCGCATCCGGTGCCGCGTACGTGCGCTGCCCGGCATCCAGGAGCAACACCCCCTGCTCATTACCCGACAGCAGGAAACCACCCTGCCCCAGCGGCCCGGAAACACGCAGCCGGTATGAACCGGGCGCCTGTGTCCAGTCCACACCGCCGTGCCAGCCCGTCTCTCCCTGCGTCAGGGACAGGCGTCCGCTCAGCTGCCAGTGTGCGGGCAGTTCACCGGGCGCGGGAAAAACCTCGAGGGAGGTAACTTTCACTGCAACGGGCGTGGTAGCACAACCAGCCAGCAGCAGCACCGGTAACAGAAGGCTGAACAGCTTCACGGATCCAGTCGGTTGATGACTTCCAGCAAGACCGGGTTATCCGGCATGGCCTTGCGCGAGGTTTCCCATACCTTGCGGGCCGCATCGCGCTCACCCCGCATCCACAGCACCTCGCCGTAGTGTGCACCGATTTCGCTGTCATTCGATTTATCCCAGGCCTGCTGCAGATATTCACGTGCCTTGTCGAGTTCGCCCAGGCGGTAATACACCCAGCCCATGCTGTCGATGATTGCCGGGTCATCCGGTTCCAGGACATAGGCCTTGCTGATATATTCCAGGGCCTCCTGGTAGCGGTCGGTCCGATCGGCCAGCGTGTAGCCAAGGGCATTCAGGGCGCGCACGTTGTCCGGGTCCTTTGCCAGGATCCGGCGCATATTGGTTTCCGTGATATCCAGCCTGTCCAGTTTTTCTGCAGTCAGTGAATAGGAATACAGCAGGTCGACATCCTGCGGACTCTGCTCCAGCGCCCGTGCATACATATCCAGGGCCTGCTGATGCAGGCCTGCATCCGTCAATACCTGGCCTTCGATAAGGTACAGCTGCACGACCATGTCCGTGTTCTTCTGTCGCAAGGTACGCATGTGGTCCTGCATGCTGGCGATGTTGCCCTGTTTGACCATGATCGCGGCAGCCTGGAGCTGTGCCTGGCTCCAGTAATCGCCGGACTCGACCTTGAGGTACCAGTCCAGCGCCTCCCCTTGCTTGCCCTGTTCAAGGGTCGCATAGCCCAGGTAATAGCGGGCATTCTGCACGTGCTGCTTAAGCTCCAGCAGCTGCTTGAGGTGCTGCTCGCCGGATTTCAGGTCGCCGGTCTCCAGCTCAAGCAAGGCCAGTGAATACAGGGCATCCGCATGCCCGGGTTCGAGCTTGAAGACCTTGAGAAACTGTTTTCTGGCCCCGTCGAGGTCCTCACCATCCAGCAGCATGCGGCCATAGGCGAACAGCAGATCGGCATTTTTCGGCTGGCTGCTGACCGCCTCGCCCAGCAGGGCAGTTGCATCGGCATTGCGTTGCTGACGGACCAGGACCTGGGCCTTGAGAATGATGGCGGACGTTTCACCGGGCTGCAGTTCAAGTGCACGGTCTACCGCACTGAGTGCCCGATCCAGCTGATCGGCCACCACGGCGAGTCGGCTCAATGCCATCCAGGCATGAAAGCTCTCGGGATAGCGATCGACCAGTTGCTGCGTTGCATCTACCGCGGCCTGCTTGTTTTCGTGACGTGCGAGCACCACCGTCACCATGCGAAAACTCTCTCCCGGGTCCTCCGCGTGGCGCAGCATGTAGTCCATCTGGGCAACCACCTCGTCCAGGTCACCCTGCTGCAGCGCCAGTGCGGTCAGCGACTTGCGGGCTTCCATGTTGTCGCCGTCCAGCGCGACCCAGCGCTTGGCTGCCTCGAGCGCAAGGCCATATTGCTTGGCAAAGGATGCGATCTGTACCGCCCGTTCAGCGACACGCGGATCCTCCGCATTGGCCGCGGCCTGCAGGTAGCGCGAGACGGATACATCCATTTCGCCCCGCTGGCCGGCAATCTCGCCAAGCAGGATGTCGTACACCATGTCGCCGGACAGCTGCTGTGTAGACGGTGTCGGCCCGGTCTCGCTGGCCGCCGTGGATACCATCGGCAGGCTGGCTGGCGTACTGGCTGGTGTCTGCCCGGGTGGTTCCGTGGCTGCATTTTGGCCACCGGTGGTGGTGCACGAGACCAGCAAAACGGCTGTTGTCAGCGCCTGTACAAGCCGCACGAGGGTGCGATGCGGTCGTGATTTCATAGCTTCCATCCAAGACATTCTATCAGCCTCGTGATTACCCTGTTAGATGAATGGGTAACAAATCCCGGGATAACCTGATTGACACCCATTATGCCGCAAGGTTGTGGAGAGATCGCAAACGGGAACCACCGAACTTGTGTAAACTCACAGCCTTATGCAAAATTTTACGTTTGCCCCGGAAATCTCCCGACTTTGACATGTATTTGACCGTCCTCGGCATCAATCACCGCAGCGCACCCGTCGAGGTCCGCGGCCAGGTGGCCTTCCCACCCGACAAGCTGGAGCCGGCACTGGCCGAGCTGCGCACGCTGGAGGGCATCCACGAGGCGGCCATCCTCTCGACCTGCAACCGCACGGAACTCTACTGCGCACGCGAGGACACTGCCATCGACAACCTGGCGGCGTGGCTTGGCAACTTTCACCAACTCTCCCCGGACAGTCTTCGTCCACACCTGTACGCCTACCAGGATGAACTGGCTGTGCGGCATGTATTCCGGGTTGCCGCCGGGCTGGATTCCATGATCCTCGGCGAGCCACAAATTCTCGGCCAGATGAAGGATTGCTACCAGCATGCACTGCAATCGCACAGTATCGATACACTGGTCAACCGTCTGTTTCAGCACACTTTCTCGGTAGCGAAGCAGGTCCGCACCGATACCGCTATCGGGGCCAGCCCGGTGTCCGTTGCCTTCGCGGCCGTCAGCCTCGCCAGACAGATCTTCGGTAACCTCGCCGGCCAGACCGCGCTGCTGATCGGTGCCGGTGAAACCATCGAATTGACCGCGCGACACCTGCATGAGCGCGAAGCCGGCAAGCTGATCATCGCCAACCGGACGGTCACCCGCGCCCATGATCTCGCCGCGCAGTTCGGCGGTTACGGGATCGGGCTGGATGAAATTGCCGTACACCTGGCCGAGGCAGATATCGTCATTGCCTCGACTGGCAGCAGCTCGGTCCTGCTCGAAAAGGCTACCGTGGAGGCTGCCCTGCGCAAGCGCAAGCACCGCCCGGTCCTGATGATCGACATTGCAGTACCACCGGATATCGATTCCGCCGTGGCAGAACTCGATGACGTCTACCTCTATACCGTCGATGACCTCAAACAGGTCATCGAGGAGAACATGCGGTCCCGACAGGAAGCGGCCGACCAGGCGGAAGAAATCATTGAGGTGCAGGCCGAGCGCTTCATGGCATGGACGCGCTCACTGGATGCCATACCGACCCTGCGCGCCTATCGCGAACACGCCGAGGCCCTTGGCGAGGCCGAGCTGGACAGGGCGCGCCGTGCACTGTCCGGCGGAACACCGCCAGACGATGTGGTCGAACAGCTGGCACGCAGCCTGGTGCGCAAGTTGACTCATGATCCCTGCGTCAACATGCGTACCGCGGTCGCGGAGGGCGAGACCGGGCTGCTGGAGGCCATCCGCACCCTGTTCAGGCTCAATCACGGCAAAACCGGCGACTGATACCGATGCAGCCAAGCATTATTCGCAAACTCGAAGTGATCGAGGAGCGTCACCACGAGGTCGGTGCATTGCTGTCGGACGCCGACACCATTGCGAACCAGGACAGGTACCGCCAGCTGTCGATGGAATACGCCCAGCTTACA
>JBATGJ010000003.1:0-1796 GCA_049665685.1 Gammaproteobacteria bacterium | reverse complement strand
GAAGGGTTCCGAGTCCCGATACACCACCGGCGCCCACTCGTGCACGGACGACCCAGAATTGGGTATCCTCGCGCAACAACGGTTTTGCTTCCGGATCCAGCTTGGCGGTGACGGTGACACCGGATACATCCGCTTTCAACACCACGTCTTCCACCAGTCCGATCTCGTGGCTGAGGATGCGGACCTTGGTCTTGCCGGCTTCCAGACCTTCCGCAGTTTTGAAGTCGATAGTAATACTGGGGCCTTCGGTCATAGCCGTGTGTATTACCATCCACAGCCCGATCACCACCGCCACCAGCGGGATGATCCAGACAGCGGAAAGTTTCCTGCCGCTGCTCACCGAGGGTTTCATCTCATTCATTGTTGCACTCCACTTTGTCCCACATGAGCCTGGGATCAAAACTCTCGGCCGCGAGGATGGTTACCATTACGACGCCGGCAAAGGCCAGCGCGGCACCGCCGGGGCGGATAACCAGCAAGTCGCCAAGCTGTACCAGGGCTACCAGGATCGCCACCACGAATACGTCCAGCATCGACCATTTGCCGATAAACTCCGTGATCCGGTAGAGCACCGTGCGCTGGCGTTGTTTGACCGGCGGACCGTGGCTGACGCTCCAGCACAGGTAGAACATCATCAGTATCTTGCCCAGTGGCACCACTACGCTGGCGATGAAGATGATCGTGGCAATCGGAATTGAACCCAGCTGGATCAGCAACACCACGCCACCCAGAATCGTACTTTCTATCGGTCGACCCAGCTGGTCGGTAACCATAATCGGCAACGTATTGGCAGGCACATACAGTATCGAGGCGGTAATCAGCAGAGCGAGGGTGCGCTGTACGCTGGCCGTTTTGCGCAGGTGCAGCCGCGTGCCGCAACGTGGACACTGGTGTAAATCCTTGCTGGCCAGTTTCATACACAGGTGACAGGATGCCAGCCCCCTTTCCGCGGCTGTCGCTGACTGGTTCATGATTGCCTCAAACTTTCTATACGGCGCCAGCACTGGAATCGATCAAGGTTGGACAGGGCCAGCGTAAACATAATGCTGAAGGCCGCATAAGCCCAGAACGAAATATCGAGGACGACCGTGGCCATCTTGGCGATCTTGACCAGGCTGACCAGAACGCCGATGAAGAATACCTCAACCATGCTCCAGTTCTGCAGGGTGAAAATCAGGCGGCCCAGCGCGGGTAGACAGGCATGCTGCCGCTGCAACATCAGTGCACCGACCAGGATCACGACCAGGACCAGCACGATTGCCGGAATGAGTATGATGAAGCAAGCCACCAGGAAAGCCAGATCCGGCATACCGTTACGCCAGAGCTCCATAGCGGTCTGGGGCAGGGTCATCAGGCTCTCCAGGCCTTTGGCTTTGAATGCCATGAAAGGGAAGCTGCAGGCCAGCGCCAGCAGGGCGAGGGCCGAAAGCGCAAAAGCCATGACCCGGTGCAGCTCGTCGCTGCGATAGCGGGTCAGGAAGTGTCCGCAGCGTGAGCATCGTGCCGTTTCACCATCCGCCATGTCCGCGACATCGAACACCAGATCGCAGGATGGACAGGCGAGAGCGGCAGTTTGAACACGTCCTCTGGATATAGTTGGATTGTCCAAAAACAGCCTCTTTGCTGGTTGTGTTTCTCGGAAAATTGATGTACGGGTCAGCATGCCCGTTCTTCAATCCCATACCTGACACCGTGTGCGATATCCATCCGTAACTTGTAGCATCCGCTACAGCCGTGATCTGGCCATTTCACGCCACCAAAGTCCCCAGGCCGAAGCTGTTTCCAGCGTGTACAGG
>JBATGJ010000002.1:0-7236 GCA_049665685.1 Gammaproteobacteria bacterium | reverse complement strand
GTGTGTTGCTGAGTAACCCGGCCAGCGACTCTGTTGATGCACCACTGACCTCGCTGAAATTGCACGACTGCAGCCTGGGCTGCTCCCGGCCTTGCCGTTTGATGCTGGCGACGGCCATGCCGCCTTCGCCGGTTACGATGCCGGTCAGTAAATGGCCCTGCTTTTTGCCGAATAGATTAAACATGTTGCACCTCGCCTGCTTGGATATATTCGCGGACGCGATCCGCTCCTACAATTTTCGGAACGTTGTAGGAGCGCACCGCGTGCGCGAAAAAACATTGTTTTTAAATCATGCCACCCTGTCTCATTGCACTACCTCTGTCCACTGCACCAGCTGGACGCTGCTGCCGGCACCGCCGGGAATGATAAATACCGCATTCAGATCCTTGTCAGGCAGCGATGGGGCGGACACGGCCGACCAGATGCTACCGTCCCAGTGGGTAAGATTGGCGTCTCCACCGTCCTTCTCGCCGGCTGCCCAGCAATCGTCACTCGCCACGCAATGGATGCTGTACAGTTTCTTGTCTGGTACCGATGGCGCCGACACGGCTGACCAGCTGCTGCCGTCCCAGTGGATGATGTTGGCCGAACCACCACTGTCATCGCCCACCGCCCAGCAGTTATCGGTGGCCACGCAGGTCACACTGTACAGCTTCTTGTTCGGGATACTGCCGTAAGGACCGGCCCGGCTCCAGCTGCTGCCGTTCCAGTGGATGACGAGCTCCCCGCCATTGTCATCCCCCACCGCCCAGCAGTCGTTGCTTGCCACGCAGGTAACACTGTAGAGGTCTTTGTTCGGGATACTGCCGTAGGGACCGACCCGGCTCCAGCTGCTGCCGTTCCAGTGGATGATGAGCTCTCCGCCCTGGTCTTCGCCGACCGCCCAGCAGTCACCGCTGTTGATGCAGGTAACACTGTAGAGGTCTTTGTTCGGGATACTGCCGTAGGGACCGACCCGGCTCCAGCTGCTGCCATCCCAGTGAATGATCAGCTCCCCGCCCTGGTCATCCCCCACCGCCCAGCAGTCAGTGTTGCTGATGCAATGCACACTGTTGAGATCCTTATTCGGTACAGACGGTGCCGACACGGTGGACCAGCTGCTGCCGTCCCATTGGTTGATGTTGGCCTCCCCCGCGTCATCGTCGCCAAGTGCCCAAGCATTACCGGGTGGACTCCCCGGCGTGAACTCGGCTTCCAGGATGCGGCGCACGGTATTGGCTGCCGTGGTCGTCATGACAGTGCCTGCGACCCGTACCCGGCACAAGGTGCCGACCAGGACCGATGACAGTATCTGAAAGTTACCCCGGCCTGTGCTAGCGGTTTCTCCTGCCAGGGCGGCACAGGTACTGCCCGTGGAATAGCGCCAGGCGGCCCGCTCCAGGCCGCTCTCGGCAATGAACAGCGCCTCGACGGCGTCGTTTTGCAGGGCGCTGTCGATGATTTCGGAGGCCGCCATGCGCTGTACTGCATTCAGCAGGACGATGACGACAATGATCAGGAACAGGGCGCCCATCAGGGTGACCGCGCCACGCTGTCGCTCAAGCGCGCGCGCGTTCATTGCCGGTTCCTCAGGGAGATACGCGTGCGCTGCGGGTAGCTGTTGGCGCTGCGTGTCAGCACCAGTTCGAGTTCGACAAACGCCACATCGGCATTGCCGGTGGCCGCGGTCGTACCGTCGGCCTGCAGGTAGGTGAATGCCAGGCTGCCGACCTCATCGGTCAGGGTATGGGTGCCGCTTGGGGCCGAGTAGGCGAGGGTGGCCAGGGGCGGTGTGCCGGCGAGCGTGACCGTGGTGCCGTCGCTCTTGGTGAAGGCCAGCGTGGTGGTGTTCATGGTGGCCATGTCATAGACAGTTGGGGTAACCGGATCGCGACGGATCTCGCGAATCTCGCGCGCCATCCGTTCGCTGGCATAGCGCAGCTTGCCGAGTGTTTGTACGGCATCCGAGGTGCCTGAAAATGCCAGTGCACCACCGACCAGGCCATAACCGGCGGCTGCCCCCAGCAGTCCCAGTACCACCAGGGCGATGACCATTTCCAGCAGGGTAAACCCGCCTTGTCGCCGGGTGTTTGCCATCAGTAACTCACCAGCATCAGGCTGACCCCGGCACGGGTCCTGCCACTGTGATCGACGCTGACTACGACTTCCTTGCAGGTCGCCCCGACTGCACAGCCACTGCCGCCGGGCGGGGAGGTGACGGTAACGGTGCGGCTGTAACTGCTGTAGGCGCCGGTCAGCACATCATTGACCGTGCCGGTGGGTACGGCGGCATAACCGCCGGCACGCCGGTCGGCCAGCAGGCCTTCTGCGCGCTCCTGGGCAAGCTGCGCCGCCGTCTGAATAATTTCGTCGGTCAGCAGGGTGCCGGCTGCCTGGCTGAACTGCCCGAGGATCGGGATCGAGGCAAGCGCCACGACCATGATGACCATGACCAGTTCCAGCAGCGTGAAGCCCTGTTGTCTGTGCATGGTCATGGAGAGACTGTGATGAATCCGGTAACGGCACTGACCGTGACCGTCGCGGTGGTTGAACTGCCGCTGACAGTAAACACGCGCGCGGCCGGCAGCAGGGTGCCGGCGGCAACGGGCCGGCCCAGGCTGTCGAAGCCGGTATCGGTGCCATTCACCGTGACGTTATTGTCCATGGCAACCAGGAAGGGTTGCTGGTCTGCCGGGTCGGTTACGGTCATGCTGCTGGCATCGATCACCCGGTAGGCGGTCGTGCCCTGGATATCAAGGGTCAGGGTGCGGGCCTGGCTCATGGCCATGGCCTGGGTGTGCCGCAGGTCGCGTGCCAGACGGTCGGCCTGCGCGGCCACCGTGGTATCCGCCGGGGCCCAGCGCGGCATGGCGATCGCCGCCAGGCTGCCGATCAAGGCCAGCACCAGGACCAGCTCGATGAGCGTAAAGCCGTTGTGTGCGCGGGATTGCATGGGATAAGCGGCCATCCCCTGATAATGAAAAGGGCGGGCCAGGCCCGCCCTTTTCAGGTCGACAGGTTCTGTGTGCCGGTACCGCTACGGAATAGTACCCACGCACTGGACCGTGTTACCAACGGCGGTCGTTGCTGTCGTGCATGCGGAGTCGGTGTAGGTCGGTACGGTCTCCGAGGCTCCGTCGATGTCGACCGTGATACCGCCCGCTGCAGCAGCAATGCCTTCACCGTTGACATAGGTAGCCAGCTGGGTCACGGTCGGAAATGTCTTCAGGTCTGCAATGGCGATGGCGTGTGAACTCTTCACGGCGCCGCTCATGCCCTTCCTGGCGGCATCCCGCGCATCCGAAGACAGATCGATGAATTTAGGAATGGCAATGGCGGCAAGAATGCCGAGGATGGCAATCACCATCACCAGTTCGATGAGTGTAAATCCCTTTACTTTGTTCATAACCTACTCCTTTAGGTATTGGCACCAGAACCCGTGCACTGTGTTTAACGGCAAAAACACGTGTTTCTTTAAAAAAATAACCAAAAAATAATTATAAATGTCAGTTGCTTGTTATCGTTCCCCCCTCAATGCAGTGCGGCCGAGGCCAGGTCCCACATGGGCAGGAATACGCCCATGGCCATGACCAGCACCAGGCCGGCAATGACCACTGTCAGGATCGGCTCGATGGCGGCGCTGAGGCGCTCGGTGGCATAGTCGACCTCCCGGTCATAGTAGTCCGCAATCTCTTTCAGCAGATCGGTGATGGTGCCGGATTCCTCGCCAACCGCGAGCATCTGCATGACCAGCGGGTCGAAGATGCCACTGTTGGCCGCCACCATGCTGAGTGCCTTGCCCTGTTCAATGCCGCTGCGCATGCCAAGGATGCGCTCCTCGAGAAAGCGGTTGTTGAGGGCATGGGCCACCACGGTCAGTGAGGTAATCAGCGGGACGGCGGCACCCAGCGACATGGCAAACAGGTGGCTGAAGCGAGCCAGCGATGCCTTGTACACCACCGGACCCGTGAGCGGCAGATTGAGCATGAGCCGGTCCCAGCGATAGGCCCCGTCTTCTGTATTGATGAACGTGCGCAGGCCGATGATCGCGGCAATGATGCCGCCCAGCAGCATTGGCCAGTAGGCCACCATAAAATCCGAGATGGCCATCAGTATGCGGGTGGGTAGCGGCAGTTCGGCACCAAAGCTCCTGAACATGTCGGCAAAGGCGGGTATGACGAAGATGCTGATAATGCCCAGCGCCACCGCAATGGCGGTGACGACGAACAGCGGGTAGCGCAGCGCGGATTTGATCTTCTTGCGGGTCTCTTTTTCCCGGTCCAGGTAGAAGGCCAGCTGGTTGAAAATCTTTTCCACGTTACCGCTGGTTTCACCGACGCGCACCATGCTGATGTAGAACATGCTGAACACATCGGGATGCCGGCCCAGTGCCTCTGACAGGGAACGACCCGACTCGAGACTCTCTGTTACAACTTCCAGGGTCTGTCTCAGCGTCAGGTTCGCTGTGGTCGAGGCCAGCGCCGTGATGGCGCGAAAAATTGGTACGCCGGCACGCAGCATACTGTACATCTGTCGGCTGAACTGAATCAGGTCAGCGGTATCGATGCGTTGTTTGAACAGTTCGTTGAATTTTCTGCGCACACTGGTGTGCTCGACGCGCAGGTGTATATCAATCGGGGTCAGGCCGCTGTCCATCAGGTGAGCGGCAACGGCATCGGTACTGCCGGCATCGAGGGTTCCCTCGATGGCGTCACCGTGACTGCCGCGTGCCTTGTAATGGAAGACCGGCATCAGTCAGCCCACCCGCACAGGCGGATGACTTCTTCAAGGGTGGTGATGCCGTCGCGTGCATAATCAAGCGCGTTCTCTACCAGTGGCTTGTAGTCGGCCTGCTCGCTGGCGGCCTTCAGGAAGGCATTCTGGTCCTCGTTGCGCAGTGCCTCGGTCAGGCTACTGTCCATCAGCAGGAACTCATAGATACCGATACGCCCGCTGTAACCGGTCTGGTTGCACTGGTTGCAGCCACTGCCGTGCACGAAATCGTGATTGTCGAGGTTGATGCCGACCTGGTCATGCAGCCAGGCCTGTTCATTGGCATCGAGCTTCTGTGGCCTGGCGCAGGACTGGCACACGCGCCGGATCAGGCGCTGGGCGAGAATGCCCTGCACGGACGACGCCACCAGGTAACCCTCGAGTCCCATGTCCATCAGGCGAATAGCACTGCTGACGGCGTCATTGGTATGCAGTGTCGACAACACCAGGTGTCCTGTCAGTGAAGCACGCAGGGCAATTTCACCCGTTTCCTGGTCACGGATCTCACCCAGCAACAGGATATCAGGATCAAGCCGCAGGGCCGTGCGCAATACGCGGGCAAAATCCAGGCCGACCTTGCTGTTGACCTGCACCTGGTTGATGCGGGACAGCCGGTACTCGACCGGATCCTCGATGGTGATGATCTTTCTTTGCGGTGTGTTGAGTTCGCTCAATGCACTGTACAGGGTCGTGGTCTTGCCGCTGCCGGTTGGACCGGTGACCAGGATCAGGCCATGCGGTTTTTGAATGATGCGTCGGAAGGTATCGAGCAGTTCCCGCGGCATCCCCAGCTCATCCAGTGTCTTGATTGAATTGCTCTGGTCCAGCAGGCGCATGACGACGCCTTCACCGCTTTGGGTCGGGATGGTGGACAGCCGCACATCGATTTGCCGGTCGTTGAGATTGACCGAGAAGCGACCGTCCTGGGGCAGGCGCTTCTCGGAAATATCGGCATTCGCCATCAGTTTCAGACGCGATACCAGCGCGCCGGTAATATGCCTGTCCTCGACGATCTGTTCATGCAGGATGCCGTCGATACGCCGGCGGATACGCAGTACCTCATCGCCGGGTTCGATATGGATGTCGGAGGCGTTGGCCTTGACGGCACCCTCGAACATGGTCTGAATCAGCCGGACCACCGGCGCATCGCTCTGGCTGCTGGTCGCCATCAGCCGGTCGAGGTCGAAGGTGTCCTGCGACAGTTCCCTGCCGACCTCGCTGGCGAGTGACCTGATCTCTTCGCCGTCATGGTAGATGCGATCCATTGCCGCCAGCATCGCCTCTTCACTGGCAATGGCCAGTTCGACCGGACGCTGCAGGATCTTCACCAGGCTGTCATAACTGAAGATATCCATGGGGTCGCCCATGGCAACCAGCAGACCGTCCGGGTTTTCCTTCAGGACCAGTGCGCGGTGACGGCGTGCATCGGTTTCGGGCAGCAGGTGCACCAGATTCGGGTTCAGATTGAAGGTCGTCAAATCGACATAGGGGATCTTCAGCTGACTCGACAGTACCTGCAGCATGGCATCCTCTTCGACATAACCGTTGTCGATCAGCACCCGGCCAAGCCGGCGACCGCTCTTTTTCTGCTCGGCGAGGGCCGCCTGCAGCTGCGCTTGCGAGATCAGCTTGTGTTCGATCAGCAGATCGCCCAGGCGAATACGTTCACGTTTCATGTTTGCTGACATGGTTCAGACCTTTCCTGCCGGTTTCATATTGGTCTCATCCGCCGGGCGTTTCTGCGTCAACAGCCGCAGCCGTTCGGCGATGTAATTCTGCAGTGTTGTATCGAGTCGGTACTGCGATGCCTTGCGGTAGGCCGTGTACGCGGCATCGCGATTGCCTGCCTGCTCCTGCGAAATGCCCAGCCCCATCCACCACTCTCCATGATCGGGTGCGAGTGCAAGTGCGGTGGTGTAATGGCTGACGGCAATGGCCGGCTCGTCATTGCGCTGGTAGAGGCCGGCCAGCAGGGCATGATAGTCGGGATCCTGCGCGGCACCCGGCAAGACTGTCAGCAGGTGTGCAATGGCCTCATCATAGCGTTCGAACGTCACCAGCATGTTCGCCAGCAGGCGCGCATACGGTACCTGCAGCGGGAATGTTGCGAGCCCGTCCTGCAGCAGGGCCTCGGCCTGGCCTGGCTGCCCTTGCCGCAGGTAGAGACGGGCAAGCAGCAACCTGGCCTGATGATGGTCGTCTTTCTGTGCCAGAATATTTTCCAGCAGACCCATGGCCTCCTGCACATTGCCTGCAGCCACCGCGCTGGCGGCAAGGCGATATTCATATCCCGTCCCGTGGCGAAGCATGATGATGTCCTGTACGGTTTCGTCGCCCGCCGGTGTGCTGTCGACTGCTGCCGTCTGCGCAACCGCCTGCTTCGACGCCGCTGGCGGGACAGGGACGTCGGGCGCGTCGGCCTGACGCACGGTGTCGGCAGGCGCAGATGCAGGCGCAGTTGCCTGTGCCTGCGTCGGTGTCGGG
>JBATGJ010000001.1:0-7555 GCA_049665685.1 Gammaproteobacteria bacterium | reverse complement strand
TTAATCCAGCGCAAACTCCTCTTTCCAGGAATCGTCTTTCTCGACGACCGGCTGGTCGGGCTTGGCCAGCAGGTAGTCTTCGATCACCAGGTAGTCCATCTCGGTGCGCATGAAGCAACGGTAGGCGTCTTCCGGTGTGCAGACGATGGGTTCGCCGCGCACGTTGAAGGACGTATTGACCAGTACCGAGCAGCCGGTGCGGTCCTTGAACTTTTCCAGGACCTCGTGGAAGCGCGGGTTGGTCTCGTTGTGCACGGTCTGCACGCGGGCGGAGTAGTCGACGTGCGTGATGGCCGGGATCTGTGAGCGCCTGATATTCAGCTTCTCGATGCCGAACAGTTTCTGCTGCTCGTCGGTCATGTCGATGCGCAGCTTTTCCTGCACCGGTGCCACGATCAGCATGTAGGGGCTCGGGCGGTCGAGCTCGAAGTACTCACCGACGTCCTCGGCCAGCACGGCCGGTGCAAACGGCCGGAACGACTCGCGGTACTTGATCTTCAGGTTCATAACGGACTGCATCTTCTCGCTGCGCGGGTCGCCGATAATGGAGCGCCCACCCAGCGAGCGCGGCCCGAACTCCATGCGGCCCTGGAACCAGCCGACCACCTTTTCATCGGCCAGGATTTCGCTCAGCCGCGCGGGCATCGCTGCCGGATCGAGTTTTTCGTAAACGGCGCCCTTCGCATCCAGCTGCGCCTTGATCTCGCTGTCTGCATAACGCGGACCGAGATAGGAGCCCGCCATGGCATCGTGGGCATTCACCGTTCTCGGCTGGTCGTGGTATTCATGCCAGGTGATGAGCGCCGCACCCAGCGCGCCGCCGGCATCGCCGGCCGCCGGCTGGATCCAGATATCCTTGAACGGTCCCTCACGCAGGATGCGGCCATTGGCCACGCAGTTGAGTGCCACGCCACCGGCCATGCACAGGTAATCGGTGTCCAGCTCCGCTTGCACGGTGCGCGCAAGCCGCAGCACCACCTCCTCGGTCACCGCCTGGATGGAACGGGCGATGTCCATTTCCTTTTGCGCGATGCGGGTCTCCGGTGTCCGCGCCGGTGCGCCGAACAGCCTGGCGAAGCGCTTGTTGGTCATGGTCAGGCCGGTGGCATAGTTGAAGTAGTCCATGTTCAGCCGGAAGGTGCCGTCTTCCTTGAGGTCGATCAGGTGCTCGAGGATGAGGTCGACGTACTTCGGCTCGCCATAGGGTGCCAGGCCCATTAGCTTGTACTCGCCCGAGTTGACGCGGAAGCCGGTGTAATAGGTAAAGGCCGAGTAGAGCATGCCGAGGGAATGCGGGAAATCGAGCTCCCACTGTGGTATCAGCTTGTTGCCATCGCCCAGCCACACCGAGGTCGTGGCCCATTCGCCCACACCGTCGAGACACAGCACCGCGGCGCGCTCGAAGGGGCTGGGATAGAACGCGGAAGCCGCATGCGACTGGTGGTGCTCGGCAAACAGCAGGGCCGGGAGTTCCTTTTCTTTCAGGCCACCCAGGGCCGCCAGTTCCTTCTTTAGCGTGCTCTTCAGATACAGTTTTTCCTTCAGCCAGACCGGCATGGCGGCGACGAAGGAGCGGAAACCGTGCGGTGCATAGCTGAGATAGGTTTCCAGCAGGCGCTCGAACTTGACCATCGGCTTGTCGTAAAACACCACCTCGTCGACATCCGCGAGCTGGATGCCGCCCAACTCGAGGCAGCTGTTGATGGCACCGGACGGGAAGCGCGCATCGTGCTTCTTGCGCGAGAAGCGCTCTTCCTGGGCGGCGGCGACGATCTCGCCGTCGCTCACCAGGGCGGCTGCACTGTCGTGGTAGTAGGCGGAGATGCCCAGAATGTTAGTGCTCATGGTATGAAGTTGCTGCTCATGGTTTGACTAGTATGCCTCTGTTTAAGGCTGGATTGCAGTATACATCCCTGTATCCTGCCCTTCGGGCCGACCTTCGGTCGTCGAAATTCGTTCCAGACGGATTTGTCCCGCCGGAGCCTGTCCCCGCGCAGACGGGGGCGGAAATGACAGGTTTGTTTTATTCACGGCCGATGCAGGTATAGGCAAATCCCTTGCTGCGCATGGTCTTCGGTTCGTAGACATTGCGCAGGTCGATAAAGACATTCGAGTTCATGCGCTCCTTGAGCCGGTCGAAATCGAGGCCGCGGTAGGCGTTCCACTCCGTCAGCAGAACGACGGCATCGGCGCCGTTCACCGTGTCGTAAATGTCATCGCAGTACTCGACCTGTGCGGGCAGCAGGCGCCTGGCCTCCTCGACACCCTGCGGGTCGTGGGCCTGGATGTTTGCGCCCTTGTCCACCAGGTTCGGAATGATGGCCAGCGACGGTGAATCGCGCATGTCGTCGGTTTCCGGCTTGAAGGTCAGGCCCAGCACGGCAATGGTCTTGCCGGCCTCGCTGCCGCCCAGCGCCTCGCGGATCTTTTTCACCATGCGCGCCTTCTGCGCGGCGTTGACCTCGACGGCGGCCTCGACGATGCGGCAGGAGGCGCCGTGTTCCTGCGCGATGCGGATCAGCGCGGTGGTGTCTTTCGGGAAGCAGGAGCCGCCATAACCGGGCCCGGCATGCAGGAACTTGCGGCCGATGCGGCCGTCCAGGCCCATGCCCTTGGCAACGGCATGCACATCCGCGCCGACCTGTTCGCACAGCACCGAAATCTCGTTGATGAAACTGATCTTGGTGGCCAGGAAGGCGTTGGATGCATACTTGATGAGTTCCGCGCTCTCCAGGTTGGTCATCATGATCGGCGCCTCGATCAGGTTGATCGGGCGATACAGCTCGCGCAGCAGCGCTTCGGCGCGCTCGCTCTCCACGCCAAGCACCACCCGGTCGGGCCGCATGAAGTCGCTGATGGCGGCGCCTTCGCGGAGGAACTCCGGGTTGGAGGCGACATCGAAATCGGCCTTCGGGTTTGTCTCACTAATGATGCGCTTGACCTGGCGCGCCGTACCGACCGGTACCGTGGACTTGTCGACAATCACCGTGTAACCGGACAGGTGCGGGGCAATCTGTTTGGCCGCCTCGTAGACATAGACCAGGTCGGCGTACCCGTCGCCGCGGCGGGTGGGCGTGCCCACGGCAATGAACACCAGGTCGGCCTCGCCGACGGCCGGGTTATACTCTGTGGTGAAGACCAGACGGCCGGCCGCGACGTTGCGGTCCACCAGGTCGTCGAGACCCGGTTCATAGATGGGCACGCCGCCGGCATTCAGCTGGTCGATCTTTTTCCGGTCGACATCGACGCAGGTGACATGTGCGCCGAATTCGGCGAAACACGCACCGGATACCAGGCCGACGTAACCGGAACCGATCATGACTACGTTCATTGTTTGCTCACTCGTTTAATAAATTTTTTGCCACGTAAGGACACATCATCGTGAACTTCCTCTAACGTGAGAAGTGAAAAGTGAAAGGTGAAACGTGATTAGCCATGGAAACCATGGAAGGCAACGGAAAGTCCATAATCACTGTTTTATCACCTCTCCCCAACCCTCTCCCGAAGGGAGAGGGAGTGCGCTTGATATAAGCGATGGTATTTTCGATGTGCCTTCGCAGCTAATCACCTTTCACTTTTCACTTTTCACCTTTCACCTTTCACTTTTCACCTTTCACCTTTCACTTTTCACTTTTCACTTCTCACGTTTCACTTCTCACCTTTCACCTTTCACGTTTCACTTCTCTATTTGCGCGTTCCCGTGCTCCTACAGCTCACTTATGTCGTCTGTATCGCTGATGTCGAGGTAGCCTTCGCGCAGCAGATACAGCATGACCTCCTGCGCGGCCTGCATCGGGCTCATGTCGCTGGCGTCGATCCTGATCTCGGGATGTTCGGGTTCCTCGTAGGGGTCGCTGATGCCGGTAAATTCCGGGATGATGCCTGCCCGCGCCTTGGCATACAGACCCTTGCGGTCGCGTGACTCGCACACCTCCAGCGGCGTGGCCACGTGAATCTCGATAAACGCGCCGTGCTGCTCGATGGCCTCCCGTACATCCCGGCGCATTGCCGTGTAGGGCGCAATCGGTGCGCAGATGGCGATGCCGCGGTTCTTGGTGATCTCGCTGGCCACGAAGCCGATGCGGCGCACGTTGATATTGCGGTGCGCCTTTGAGAAACCCAGCTCACTCGACAGGTTCAGGCGCACGACATCGCCGTCCAGCAACGAGACCGGCCGGTCACCCTCCTCGATGAACTTGGCGTAGAGCAGTTTCGCGATGGTCGACTTGCCCGAACCCGACAGGCCGGTAAAGAACAGCGTGATGCCTTTTTTACTGCGGGGCGTATAGACCTTGCGCAGTGCCGCCAGCACCTCGGGGTAGGAGAACCACGCCGGCACCTCCTTGCCGTGTTCCAGGTTATGGCGCAGCTCTCTTTCGGTAAACCGCACGCCCTCCCCGTCGCCGTTTTCATCCGTACTGAAGGTTTTGCTGTCGGGCATGTAGCACAGCTCCCTCACCGGGACCATCCGGATGGCCAGTTCGTCCTGGTATTTCTCCATCATCTGCTGCGCGGCATAGCGCTCGTAGAAACGCACCCCGTGCTCCTCGCGGATACCCGGCGGTGAGGCATGTTCCGGCCCGACCAGCATGTGCGTGCACCCGTAGTTCTGGCGAATGATCGCATTCAGCAGGACTTCCCGCGGCCCGGCCATGCGTACAGCGGAGGGCAGCAGCGACAACACGGCCATCTGATGCGGATAGTGTTTGCGTATCGCCTGGTAACAGTGCACGCGTGCGAAGTAATGCAGGTCACCCGGCTTGGTCATGCCGACCGAGGGATGCAGCAGGATATTCGCCTCCGCGTCCCTGGCCGCCTGCATGGTAATCTCGCGATGCACGCGATGCATCGGCTTGCAGGTATGGAAGCCGATGACATTCTTCCAGCCCATCTTTACAAACAGATGACGCAGCTCTGCCGGCGTATCCCGCAGGGTCTCGAAATCGTAGCGGATCGGCAGCTGCACGCCCGTGACAGCCCCGCCGATATAGACTTCCCCCGCCTGCTCGAGCAGGTAGCGTACGCCGGGATGTTCGGTATCGGTGGTGCCAAAAACCTCGGCCGCCTCGAGTTGCTTGTCGGGCACCCACTTGTCTTCGACGGTCATCACCGCCAGCATGAAGCCCTCATCGTCACGCAGGGCCAGCGACTGACCCGGCTCGATCTTCTCCGCCTGCGGTGCGGAGATATCCAGCGTTACCGGAATCGACCAGAGCGAGCCGTCCGGCAGGTGCAGCGTATCAACCACGGATTCGTAGGCCGCCCGATCCATGAAACCGCGCAACGGCGACAGGCCGCCGCAGAGGAGCAATTCGAGGTCGCACAGCTGGCGATCGTTCAGGGTTACCGACAGGTAATCACCGGATGTGTCCTTGAGCGCCTCGGCGCGCACCTCGTCAACCACCAGGTTGCAGAGCTCGCCGCCGTGCGGGGAAATAAGAGGGTCCATGGTTTATTCCTTGGAAATTAACGGTAATTTCATGCAACTCGTCATGGTGAGCGCAGTAAGATAGTCCCTGTCACGCAGCTTCTGCTGGAGCTCCTGCTGATCTCCGGAAATCGCCCGCTGCACCCGGGACGTCTGCGGTGGATTGTCGTGTCACAACGTTCCACGAAATATAGATACAACTTGCTTCCTTAATAATGGGGCCTGAGCCAAGCAGACCTTGCGGTATCCAGAGGCGCCGGCCAGCGACAGGCCCGGCGAGGCTATCGGCACAAACCACAAGCCGCGTAGTGTACACCAGGTCTGATTGCCTGGCTGGCGATGAGCCTGCGCTACTGGAACAATTTACATGCCTTGCAGAAGTTTAGGTATTGTACCAAGGTCGGGCCTCAAGCCCTTTATACCCTATTGATTTATTATGGAAAATATTTCCTCCAGGCGTGCCAGCCCGCCCCCGGTGTCCGCGCCGAGGTGAACCCGGATTATACGGCGTCCGCGCGCGGCCATGACCTCGAAATCACCCAGCGCCTGCGCGGTGGAAACCACCCCGAAGGTAGAGGTGCGGCCCGGTATATCTGCGTCCTCCACCGGGTCCGCGGTCAGCTGCAGGAATACGCCGTTATTCGCGCCGCCCTTGTAAGCCTGGCCGGTCGAGTGCAGGAAGCGCGGCCCGAAACCGAGACAGGTGGCAACCGTTTGCGCCTGCAGCACCCGGTTGCGCAGGCCATTCAGGCGCTCTGCAATCGAGGTGTTGCGCGGTAAAAAGGCCAGCAGTCCAAAATAGTCGCCGGCAGCAAGCCGTGACAGGTGGGCCAGAATGACATCGGCCACGGACGCGCCTTCGCCACAACGCGCGCGTAACCAGGTGGCATTGTCGGGGTCGGTATAGACGGTGAGCCCGCCATCTTCGGCCAGCGCATCGGTCGCGGGGAGTGCCTCGCCCGCCTCACAGGCCGCCGTGATCCGGCGTGCCTCGATCTTGCTGGCCTCGACGTCCGGCTGGTCAAACGGGTTGATGCCCATGACGGCGCCCGCAACGGCCGTGGCGATCTCCCAGCAGAAAAAGGCCGCACCCAGATCGTAGACCTCACCGATATCGATCTGCATGACCGGCTGTCCGGCGTCGATGAGTGCCGCCACGGCCTCATCCTGCTGCGGGTCGGGCGCTGCCGCCAGTCGCAGGTAGACGAACACACGGTCAGCGCCATAGACGGCCGGCTGGCCCAGGGCCTCGCCATCCACCGGGATGATGCTCTTGCCGCCCTTGCCGGTGGATTCGGCCACCAGCTGCTCCAGCCACGCACCGCTCGATGCCAGCGCCGGCGACGGCACCAGCGTCAGTTTGTCACGCCCCGTCAGGGTGCCGGCACCCAGGAAGCAGCCCAGTTGCACCCCCGGGTTCTCTGTCACCGGTGATTCCGGCGCGCAGGCCCGGGCCATCGCCTGGGCCGCCTGCAGCAGGCGCCGGCAGTCCACACCGATCAGCGCGGCCGGCACCATGCCGAAGGCCGACAGCGCCGAAAAGCGCCCGCCGATGGCGGGCTCGCCGTGAAATACGTGCCGGAAATGATGCTCACCCGCGAACTGTTCCAGCGACGTGCCCGGGTCGGTGATGGCAATGAAGTGCTTGCCCGCGTCAGCCGCGCCGGTGATGTCGCCGACGCGCGCCAGGAAGTAGTCCATCAGGATATTCGGCTCCAGCGAACTGCCCGACTTGCTGGATACCACGAACAGGGTTGCTGCGAGATCGATCGCGGCCTCCACGGCCAACAGCTGGCCGGGATTGGTCGAATCCAGCACCTGCAGTTCGGGGAAGCCCGGCTGCTCACCAAGTGTCTCGCGGATCACCTCCGGCGCCATGCTGGAGCCGCCCATGCCGAGCAACACCACGTGTTTGATACCGGCATCCCGCACCCCGGCGGCAAAGGCCGTGAGTGCATCGACCTGGTCGAGGGACCGTTCGATAACGCTCAGCCAGCCAAGCCAGTCGGCCTCGTCATGACCGGTCCACAGGCTTGCATCACCGGCCCACAGGCGGGCGGTCTTGTCCCCGGCCTGCCAGTCATCGAGCAGGCGGTTCACCTCGGCGCCGAGGTCAGGGGGTAAGGT